>CAZXFH010000001.1:0-85695 GCA_964640055.1 uncultured bacterium
ATCTCAAAGTAAATATCCAATTTGTGAAAATTACGCTTTTTAGAGAGGACTCATACTATAATTAAGGAATACAAATATGGCTAGAATCGGTGTTTATGTATGCCATTGCGGCGGAAATATCTCCGAGGTCGTGGATATCCAGGATATCATCAAGCGCGCCGAGAGTGAAGACGAAGTGGTAATGGTCAAGGAAAACTCTCATATGTGCTCAGACGAGGGGCAAAGTCTAATTGTCGATGATATTGCCGAACACAATCTGGATAAAATCGTGATCTCGGCCTGTTCCCCTCAATTCCAGGGGGCGACTTTTATGAAATCGATGGAAAGAGCTGGTCTTTCCCCTTACGTCATGGAGATGGCCAATATCCGTGAACAATGTTCCTGGCCGCATCACGATTACCCTCGGGAAGCAACAGATAAAGCCATTGATCTGACCCGTATGGCAATTGCTAAAGCACGTTTGGATCAGCCCCTGGAAAAAATCAGTATGCCAATCGGAAAACGGGTCTTAATCATCGGTGGTGGCGTTGCTGGTATCCAAGCCGCACTGGATTTGGGAGATGCTGAATTCAAAGTTCATCTCGTTGAAAAAGAGCCTTCAATTGGTGGCAAAATGGCCAAATTGTCGAAAACTTTTCCTACGGAAGATTGTGCAGCCTGTATCCTATCCCCGAAAATGGCAGATGTACCGGCTAACGAAAACATTGATCTATATACCAATTCCGAAGTTATCGACATTCAGGGCTATATTGGGAATTACGAAGTTACCGTCCGGAAAAATCCAACTTATGTGGATCCGGATAAATGTACCTGTTGTGATGACTGTGTGGAAGTCTGTCCCTCCAAAGTCCCCAACGATTTTGACGAAGGGTTAACCACCCGCAAGGCCATCTATTTACCCAACTCAATTGCAGTACCCCACTCTTACGTGCTTGACCCGGAAGCTTGTTTGGGGCTTTTTCCTTTGGCCTGCTCTAAATGTTCTCAGGTCTGTGAACCCAATGCGATCGATTATGATCAACACCCGGAAACTGTCAAATTTACCGTTGATACCGTCATCGTAGCCACTGGATTTGATGTTTTTGATGCCGGAGAGAAAACCGTTTACGGCTTTGGAAAATATAAAAAGGTCATTACGTCTCTGGATATGGAACGGTTGCTAGCCTATTCCGGTGAAGGCATGCCCTTAATGGATATTGGTGAAAAAGTAGCCTTTATCCAGTGCGTTGGCAGTCGCGACGAACAGATTGGGAATGAATATTGTTCACGAATATGCTGTATGTATGCCACCAAACTTGCCAGTCTGCTGAATCGTGAGCAACCGGGTAAGGATATCTATATTTTCTATACCGATTTACGGGCTTATGGTAAGGGTTTTGAGGAATACTATAAGCGCGCCCAACAGGAAGGTATCAAATATGTTCGCGGCCGTGTGGCTGAAATCATTGAGGATCCCGAAAGTGAAAAAGTCATCATCAAATCCGAGGATACACTTAGCCGCCAAATAATTGAATCGGACTTTGATCTGGTGGTATTATCGGTCGGTATGCGTCCTAATGCAGGCACTGACGGTATCGCCAGCATGTTAGGGCTCACTAAGAGTATGGACAACTTTCTCAAAGAAGCACACCTAAAATTTCGCCCGGTTGATACCCTAACAGAAGGCGTATTTCTAGCGGGTACAGTTCAGGGGCCCAAAGATATTCCCGACACGGTTGCTCAGGCGAGTGCGGCTTCTTCCCGTGCGATACGCTTAATGAATCGCGGTGAATATGAAGCTGAACCGATCACCTCCCATGTCAATGAGGATATCTGTGCCGGCTGTGGTATCTGTGTGGGAATTTGTCCCTATGATGCCATTGAAATAGAAGTTTATGAGAACGGAAAACGTGTTGCCAAGGTAAATGAAATGCTTTGTAAAGGCTGCGGATCCTGTGCGGCCGCCTGTCCAACCGGTGCAAATCAACAAAATTGGTTTCACTCAGAACAATTACGGGCAATGGTTAAAGCAGTATTATAAGAGAAGGATTATGGCTAATAATAATAGTACTCCAAAAATAATTGCTTTCTGTTGTAATTGGTGCTCCTATGCCGGAGCAGATGCCGCCGGAACTGCCAAAATGAAAATTAAGCCTCATTTTCGTATCATTCGAACCATGTGCTCCAGCCGGGTAGATTCGGAATTGATTCTGGAATCCTTTCAAAGAGGGGCCTGGGGCGTTTTTATTCTAGGCTGTCATCCGGGCGATTGCCATTACAAAAACGGTAATTACAAAGCACTCCGCCGAATCATGCTGATCCGTCAAGTACTAAAACAGTTGGGAATCGAAGAGGAGCGTCTTAAGATCGACTGGGTTTCCGCCAGTGAAGGAGGACGTTTCATGAACACCATTAATGAGTTTGTTGATAAAATAACCAAACTCGGACCTCTAAAGCTGCATAAAATGACTGAAGAAGAACCCATGCAGTAAGGATGGTATACTATGTTAAGACCAAAAATATATTCAAGAATAGGTTGAGGAAAAATGGCAAATAAAATCACAATCACTTCCAAAAACAAAGCCTTTCTGAAAAAAGTAGAGGAACTCAGTGGTGAGACAGTCACCCTCTGTGAACAATGCGGAACCTGCTCGGCGAGCTGTCCCATGGTCGGTGAAATGGACATCATGCCCTCTCAAATGATGCGGAAAGCCCAATTTGGTCTGGAAGAGGTACTGAACTCCAAAGCCATGTGGCTTTGTGCTTCCTGTTACACTTGTACTGTCCGATGTCCCCGGGGGATCGACTTGTCCAAGGTTGCAGAAGCACTGCGCCAAATACGACTGCGGCAAGCCGTGGATTATATTGATATCCGCCAATTAGAGGAGGATGAGCTGGAAGAGCTGCCCCAGATAGCATTAATTAGCAGTTTCCGTAAACTTACAGGATAAAAAGCGAGTATCTATTATGAGCGAAAGCAAGTTTCCCTATTATCCAGGATGTACCCTAAAAACCAAAGCACAAAATTTTGAGCGTTCCGCAATTGAAGTCGCCAAAACCCTGGCCGTAGAACTGGTAGAGCCCTCCAGATGGAACTGCTGCGGTACAGTTTTTTCCTTAGCTGATGATGACCTTATCCATCATGTCGCACCGATCCGAAATCTGGTTCGTATTGAAGAGATGAATAAAAACGGAATTGTAGAGGAAAACCGAGTCGTTGTATTATGTTCCATGTGTTATAACACCTTGAAACGGTCCAATCTCCGTGTCAGAGAGAACGAAGATGATCTGACCAAAATCAATGACCTCATGTATCGTGAAGAAGATTATAAGGGCAGTATAGAAATTATTCACTTCCTGGAGCTGCTGGAAGAAATTGGATTCGAGGAAGTAAAAACAAAGGTGAAAAAACCGCTCAGCAATCTAAAAATTGCCCCCTATTATGGGTGTATGTTATTGCGTCCGAAGGAAATTGGTATTGATGATCCCGAAGACCCGACGATCCAGGCGGATCTATTAGATACACTGGGAGCTGAAGTTATTGACTTCCCATATAAAAAACTCTGCTGTGGAAGTTATCAAACAGTCCATGAAAAGAATGCGGTAGCTAATCTAACTTATGATATTCTGACTCAGGCCCGGATGGAGGGAGCCGATGTATTGGTGACCAGTTGTCCCTTATGTGCTTTCAATCTGGACAATCGTCAAAAAATAGTCAAACAAAAGCATACTGAATTCCCAGAGATACCCGTGCTTTATTTTACCCAACTAATGGCGATTGCTTTTGGGCTGGATGAGAACTATTACGGCTTGGATCAAAATTATATTGATCCCATGCCCCTACTTAAAGAAAAAAATCTACTATAGGAGTTGTCATGAATAAAAAACTGGATATAATGCAAAGAATCGCAGAAGCCAGTAAACAAATTACCACTGGGATTGACAAAAAGGATGTAGATCACTGGGTCAAAATATCTATAATGGGAAAAGCCTATGAGGTCCCAGCCGATTCCACTATTCTGACCGCTTTTGAATTTGCCGGCTATCGTTTCATTCGAGGCTGTGGCTGTCGCCAAGGTCATTGCGGGGCTTGTGTTACTGTCTATCGCAAAAAAGGAGAATATAAATTACAAAGCAATCTGGCCTGTCAAACCCGCGTAGAAGATGGCATGCAACTGGTCCAAATCCCCTTCACCCCTGCTCCGAAAGCAATTTATGATATTACCCAGGAAAATTACACGGTTAATGTCTTTTTTAAATACTATCCGGAATTGGCTCGCTGTGTCAGCTGTAATACCTGTACCAAGGCGTGTCCTCAGGACCTGGAGGTCATGGATTACATTCAGGCGGCTATCCGCGGTGATTTCCAGGCGTTGGCAGATGAATCCTTTGACTGCATTCAGTGTGGGATGTGCGCCCTTCGCTGCCCGGCTGAAATAGTACAGTACCATGTTGCCCAACTAGGGCGCCGACTGTATGGTCATTATGGCGAGCCGGAACCGGACCATCTGAAACGACGTGTGGAAGAAATAGACGCTGGGAAATATGACAAAGAGATGGACAAACTAAGCAGTCTCAGCCAGAAAGAATTAGAAAATATATACGCTAAGCGCCAAAGAGAGAAAGAATAGGGAGAAATATAATGGGAGAGATGAAGTTTATCGATGGCTATCCAGAAAATATCCGTAAATACATTGACGTTGTCACCCAAACCCGTCAAAAGCGCAAAAACTATATCCCCCCTGCCATGAGTCGTGCTGAACAACAGGAAGTCTTAAAAGTACATCCTGATTATGCTCAGGGTGGCAAACGTAAAATTTCTGTTGGCCCCAATCATGGTGATCTTGCTCCTAACGAAGTTGTGGAGCTGCTGGAAGCCTATCCATTGATAAATCCAGACGAAATAGACCTGAAGAATATCGACTATAGTGTTGATTTATTAGTCGTTGGCGGCGGACTGGCTGGAACCACAGCCTGTATTTGGGCTCATAAAGAAGGCGTGGACAAAGATAAAATTTTACTGGTCAATAAATTGAGGCATGGGGACGCCAATTCGATTATGGCGGAAGGGGGCACTCAGGCGGCAGATCGGGATGAAGATTCAATTCAGGCCCATTATCTGGATACTATTGGTGGCGGACATTTTGCTAATAAACCCGATGTGGTGCGGGCGCTGGTTAATGATGCCCCTTATATCATGCACTGGCTCCATGAATTGGGCGCCATATTCGACCGCGAGGAAAACGGTGATTTCCTGGAAAAATTCGCCGGTGGGCTCTCGCGCAAAAGACTGCATTCCTGCCGGGATTATACGGGGCTGGAAGAATTTCGAGTCATTCGGGATGAATTTCGCAATCTGGAAATCCCCTACATCGAACATAGTCCCGTAATAGAATTACTTACCGACGGTCAAAAGGTTACCGGTGCCATCCTCTATAATTTAGAAACCGGAGAATATAAAGTAGTAGCTGCCAAATCAATAATCATGGCCACCGGGGGGTTTGGGCGCCTGCATATCAGAGGATTTCCCACTACAAATCATTATGGAGCCACCGCCGATGGTATCATCTTGTCCTATCGTGCCGGTGCTCAGCTTAGGGATATTGAAAGCGTACAATACCATCCCACCGGCGCAGCTTACCCCGTGCAAATTGTTGGTTACTTACTCACCGAAAAATTAAGAAGTGCGGGGGCTCAGCCAGTTAATAAAGACGGTAAAGCCTTCGTATTTCCCTTAGAGCCCAGAGATGTGGAAGCATCTGCGATTATCCGCGAATGTTATGTCCGTGATAAGGGTATTACAACCCCAACCGGTTTGCAAGGCGTCTGGCTGGACACTCCCATGATCGAAGTAAAAAATGGAGCCGGCTATATAGAAAAATATTTTCCGGGAATGAATCGTTTATACGACCGGAATGGGATTAATATGGCTAAAGATCCGGTTCTTATTTTTCCCACCTTACACTATCAAAATGGCGGGGTGGAAACCGATCCCTGGGGCAATACCAATCTGGATGGGTTATGGGTCGCTGGTGAAATTAAAGGCGGTGTTCATGGAAAGAATCGGCTTATGGGGAATTCAACGCTGGATACCATGGTTTTCGGACGCAGAGCTGGACTCGCCACGGCAAAATATATTAAGTCAAATCAGAAACAGGGTAAACTGACATTTGGCCATCTGGATAAATATATAAAAATGTTAACCGATGCCGAAATTCCAAGAGAGCGAAGAGCGCCGATGCTGTTACCCGAATACCGTGGTAAAGCGGCTTTGGCACGCATGATCGATGTATTCTAGATTAGGAAAACAAGGACTGTTATAAGTATTTTATACGGTAACATATCATCAATATTAAACTATTTTTAAATGAGGTGGCTATGCAATCTGCCGATATCAACCGTTTAAAAGAAATTGTCGGTGAACATAACATACGCACCGATCAAGCCGATTGCTATATCTATGGATCCGACTCCTCTGTGCACGAAGCCATGCCCTGGATTGTTGCCCGTCCCAACACAACGAAACAGGTTCAGGCGGTGATGGAACTGGCAAATGCACAGCTAATTCCAGTCATTGCCCGGGGATCCGGTTCAGGTATGTCGGGTCAAGCAGTACCGATGAGGGGTGGGATTATCCTGGACATGAAACAAATGAATGAAATTCTGGAAATTAATTTACACGACAGTTATTGCCGGGTTCAACCCGGGGTTATTGATGATGATCTGAATCGGGCTTTAAAACCTTATGGTGTTTTTTACCCTCCGGCACCTGCTTCCAGCCGTGTGGCCACCATTGGTGGTGAAATCGCCAACAATGCCAGTGGTGTGCGTTCCATAAAATATGGTGCAGTCAGAGATTCCATCCTCGGCATGAAAGTCGTCTTGGCCAACGGTGAATTAATTAATTGCGGAGCCAAAACACGGGTAGAGGCCAGTGGGTATCAGATCGACCGCCTGATGGTCGGTTCTGAAGGCACATTGGGCATCATTGTTGAGGCCACTCTCAAATTTGTACCCATCCCAAAATATCGCTGTCTGGGGATTGCCAAATTCAATCAATTGGAAGAGGCCGGAGATGCAATTAGTGAAATCATGTCCCAACAAATTGATTTATCTCTGCTGGAATTAATGGACAACGTAGCTATTACTGCAGTCAATAAGATTCAGGACATGGGATTACCCGATGTGGAAGCTATCCTGCTTTTCGAAGCGGACGGCATGGCTCAGGCAGTTGTGGACCACTCCGTTGAGCAAGCCAAAAAGGTTTGTGAAAACCATAATGGTTTTGGAATTGAGTTAAGCTATGATGCCAAAGAACGGACCCGGATTTTTGCCGGGCGCAAAAAGTTGTTTCCCTCCCTGTCAAACTATAAGGAATTATATTCCTGTACTTCCCTGGCCGATGATATGGCTGTTCCCTACTCTAAAATGGCAGAAACAGCCCGAAAAATCCACGAAATTGCCAAACGCAATAATGTTATCATGACGGCCTATGGACATTGCGGATCTGGCTGTATGCATACTAAAATTCTTATGGATCCCTATAAGGAAGCCCAATGGGAGGATGCCAAACAGGCGGTATTTGAAACCTATGAATATGTACGCTCCGTTGGAGGTACTACATCGGCCGAACACGGTATTGGTATTTCCAAAGCACCAGCCTTCAAAAGGGAAAAATCCGATTCTCTGCGAATAATGCGGGCCTTGAAATTGGCCTTCGATCCCAATAATATCCTCAATCCCGGCAAATTAATGGATGCACCGGAAGACTGGGTTTCAGCTACCAGATTACGCTATCATGTCAAGCAAAAATTAAGTTAATTATCCTGGAGAGCTAATATGGAATTTAAGCGGTTACAAAAATGGGAAGACAAATTAAACGTATGTATCCGGTGCGGATACTGTTTTGAGCATTGTCATCTTTTTAAAACATCCCGCTGGGAAATCGACACTCCTCGTGCTAAATTAATCCTTCTCTATGGAATATTACATGGCGAGGTCTTACCAACCGAATATTTGGCCAACAAAATCTTTGAATGTTTCTATTGCAAGCGATGTGATGACAATTGTTCCGCCGGTGTCCCGGTTACCGAAATAATTACAGATGCCCGCGCAGATTTGATCGATGCGGGGTTTGACGTTTACGGGACCGTTTCCAAAACAGATGATGACCGCTGTGTGCGATGCGGTATTTGTGTCTCGGTTTGCACCAAACAGGAAGCCCGTTCGATCGATTGGGAAAATAAAAAGATGTTGATCGACAGAACCAAATGCCAGAGTTGTGGCTGCTGTGAAGCCGCCTGCCCCACCGGGGCCGCATATATAGTAAAGGGTTGGGGAGTCAGTGAAGCGGAATTGAAAGAAAATGTACGTAATTTTCTGCAAGGAGCAAGCCAATGAATGATAGCAGGACAATTGTGTTTTGTTGTAACTGGTCCTCTTATCCCGGATTACAAATGTCTAAATATTCCGGATCAGGACCGGAGAAAAACCACCATGTTATTGTAAATATGTGTTCCGGAAGAATCTCACCGGAAATAATTATGGACGCTTTCCGCAATCAGGCGGCCGGAGTGTTAATTGCCAGCTGCCCCCTTGAAGAATGTGAACATGATGCTAACTATAAAACCCGCCGCCGCATCATGTTGTTAAAACGAATGTTAAATCAATTTGGCATAGAACCTGAACGTATTCAGTTGGAATGGATTGATAAAGGGGAATCTCAAAAATTACAATCAGTTATCGAAGATTTTACATCTGAAATCGATCATTTAGGACCGATTGAAACATATCAGTAATTCACTGATGTTTATTTTAATTTATAATTTTTCCTAATTAACTAGGAGGAAAAATGAAAAAAGTATCAATCATTGGTAGCGGTAATGTGGGTACAGCCACTGCCTTTTATTTAGCGGAAAAAAATGTTGCTAATATCCAGCTGATTGATATCATTGAGGGGAAAGCGGAAGGTAGCGCTCTAGATCTGGCCGAAGGTTCCCCCATACGTGGATATGATGTACTTATCAAAGGCGCTTCGGATTTTAAAGCGATAGCAGGCTCACAAGTAGTTGTTATTACCGCTGGTAAAGTCAGAAAACCAAACACTATCCGTCTCGAGCTACTAGAAGAGAACCGGAAAATTCTGGATGATATTGTCGAAAAGATCAAGAAATACGCGCCGGAAGCAGTCGTATTGGTAGTAACTGAACCTGTCTGCACCCTAACCTATTATACCAAAGAGAAAAGTGGTTTTGATCGGTTTAAAATAATCGGAGTTGCCGGAAAACTGGATACATCCCGGGTTTGTGAATATGTGGCCAAAGCTCTGAATGTTACGCCGGTTGAAGTCTCTGCCCTGGTATTGGGCGGACATAATGAATACATGGTTATTCCGACGGAGTATATTCGGACCGGCGGTATTCCCGCAGAAGTACTCTTAGGCCGGGAAAAGATAGATGAAATTATTACCCAAACCCGCGAAGCCGGCTCTAGGATTCTCTCTTTATTAAAAAAACAAACTTCACAATACTCACCGGCCGCTTCGATAGCAGAAACCGTTGAAGCCATTATAAGTGATACCAACGCAATTATGTGTGCCTCTGTGTGTCTGGAAGGTGAATATGGCTACAAGAATGTCTGTTTGGGTGTGCCCATCCAGATTGGCAAATCCGGTGTAAAGAAAATTATTGAGTTGGATCTATCACTTGAAGTCAAAGAAAAGTTGGATCTATCAGAGGAAACCGTGAAAAAAGCCATTGATTCACTGGGGATATAGGAGGTTCATATGAAAGTAAGTATTATTGGCAGCGGTAAAGTAGGAATTTCCGCAGCGTTATATCTGGCTGAAAAAAAGGTGGCTGATTTGGTCCTTATCGATGTTGTACCCGGTTGGGCCGCAGGCAATGCTTTGGATATCGTACACTCTGCTCCGATCAGAAGATATGATATATATATTCACGGATATGAAGACGTTTCAAAAATAACGGGATCCGATGTAGTCGTCATCACGGCCGGAAAACCCAGACTACCGGGGATGTCGCGGGAAGACTTGCTTTATGACAATACAAAAATAATGAGTTCGATTGCGGCTGATGTTGCTAAATATGCACCCAATGCCGTTATTATTACAGTTACCAATCCATTGGATATTTTAGCCTATGTAGCCTTAAAAGTCTCTGGCTTTGCTCTTAAAAGAGTAATCGGTATGGCCGGTGTTCTCGATTCAACCCGCTTCCGTTATTTTATCGCCAGTGAACTGAAAGTAAGTCCTAAAAATGTTACAGCCTTGGTTCTGGGCGGTCATGGTGATCTAATGGTCCCCCTGCCCCGCTATTCTTCTGTCCACGGAATCCCTGTCACTGAATTATTGTCCAAGTCAAAAATTGATAAATTGGTGGAAAGGACCCGAAAGGCCGGGGGCGAGATCGTCTCCTACCTTAAAACTGGCAGTGCCTATTGGTCGCCGGGGTGTTCCGTGGCTGAAATGGTCGAATGTATCGTACGTCACCGGCAGCGTATCATTCCTTGTTCAGCCTACTTAAGAGGAGAATATGATATTGATGGTCTATTCGCCGGTGTTCCGATAAAAATCGGTCGTAACGGTGTGGAAGAAATAATAGAATTGCCTTTGAATACCGGAGAAAAAAAGGCTTTGCATCTTTCTGCAGAAAAAGTGCGTAGCGTAATCGAGAAACTGGAAAATGAAAAACTGATTTAATGCCAATTAAGATTCCGTTCTGGGGAGAAAAAATCAGTATTAATCTTCCCCAAAAAAATATAGGTGAAATAGTATATCCTAACCGGGTTGATTCGGAACCGGAAAGACAGGTAGTACTGGAATCACTCAAGAATCCGGTTGGCGCTCCGACTTTAGACAAATTTATCAAGGGAGAAGACCGGATATTATTCATCGTGAATGACGCCACCCGCCCCACGCCCACTGCCAGAATACTGGACCTTCTCTGGGATAAATTAAAGCATAAAAACATAAAATTTTTAATTGCTACGGGCATGCACCGGGAACCAACCCCGGATGAATACAGGGAAATCTTCGGTGAACGTTATCCAATTTTAAAAAATCAGGTTTATTCCCATAACGCTCATGATGATGATCAGAATATTCACCTTGGGAAAACTGATCAGGGATCAGAACTATACTTTAACAAGCTCGTGGTAGAGACAAAAAAAATAATCTACCTGACTTCAGTTGAACCACATTATTTTGCCGGTTATACTGGTGGCGCAAAATCATTTTTACCGGGCGTGGCGGGCTATAGAACCATTACTCATAATCATGAATTGGCGCTAAAATTTTCAGCCCGGGCTCTGGAAGTCGAAAATAATCCCGTACGTAAAGATATTGCAGAAGCTTTCGTCCTTGTCTCCCAAAATAAACAAATCTTTGGTATCCAAACCGTTTTAGATAAAGATCATCGCGTTTATTACTGTGCCTGCGGGGATACCCACAAATCTTTTGAGCTGGCTTGTGAAAAAGCCAAAGATGTCTTTTCAGTGGAAATTAAAGATAAAACTGACATAGTAGTAGCGGTTGCCCCCTATCCCATGGATATTGATCTCTATCAATCCCAGAAAGCAATTGATAACGCCAAATTGGCCCTTAATGAAAACGGTATTCTCATTCTGGTTTCCAGTTGTCGAAAAGGGGTGGGTGACGATACTTTTGTAAAGCTGCTCAGTCAATCCAGTAATCCTGATGAAGCACTTAAAAAAATCTCTAAAGGCTATCAATTCGGTTTCCATAAAGCCTCAAAAATGGCAGAAATTATGAAATGGGCCTCAATATGGGCCTTCACCCGTTTGAATCACAATGTCCTGCAGAATATGTTCATTCAAAAATACACTTCCCTGCAAGATGCCATCGATGAGGCTCTCCAAAATAAGGGGGATGAAAGAATTCTTTTTCTGATGGATGCCAGTCTGACAGTTCCCAGAGTTGCTGACCGTCTCTTGCATAAACGCCGCTTTATACACGGACCGATGGAGAGTGAGTATGACTATAGAGATGTAACCTTGGACAATTTTTTTGCAGATTAAATCACAGGATAAAAGCCGCATTTATGTTAAAAAGTAAAAATGTTTATAATAATGGAGGAATAAATGGCAAAACCTAAAGTAGCATTCTACTGGTGCGCTTCTTGTGGCGGGTGTGAAGAAGCCATTGTCGATTTGAATGAAGATTTGGTTAAAGTGGCGGAGCTAGTGGAAATCGCCTTTTGGCCCTGCGCCATGGATTTTAAATACGAAGATGTTCGTAAAATGAAGACCGATGAACTGGCAGTGGCTTTTATTAATGGGGCGATTCGTACCGATGAACAGGAGGAGATGGCAAACCTCTTGCGGGAAAAAGCCCAGTTAGTGGTCTCGTTCGGGGCCTGTTCCCACATGGGCGGTATTCCTGGCTTGGGGAATTTCTGGGATCGGGAGACTATTTTTGAGTCCTCATACGGAAAGAAGTGTCCCTCCATTGATAATCCAGACGGAATTGTGCCCCAAACCAACAGCAAGGTAAAAGAAGGTGAATTAACCCTCCCCAGCTTTCATAATACAGTGAAAAGTCTGGATCAAGTCGTGGATGTGGATTATTATCTACCTGGCTGTGCACCGGCTCCCTATTTAACCCTGAACGCTGTTAACGCCATTTTAGAAGGTAATCTGCCCGAAAAAGGCACGGTATTGGCTCCTGAAAAATCACTATGCGATACCTGCTCGCGCAATGAGACTAAACCCGAAAAGCTATCCATTAAGGAAATTAAAAGAATATCCCTGGCTGAAATAGACCAGGAAAAATGCTTTTTAGCCGAAGGTGTGATATGCCTTGGCCCGGCAACCCGTGCCGGATGCAGCGAGGAAGGGGACGGCCGCTGTATTGCCGCTAATATGCCCTGCCGGGGATGTTATGGTCCGCCGCCGGGGGTCGTGGATATGGGCGCTAAAATGGTATCAGCGCTTGCTTCTATCATTGGATTGGAAAATGAAGAGGAGATGGAAGAAGCAGAAGTGGCCAAATTAATAGATCAGGTCGTTGATCCGGCGGGTACTTTTTACCGCTTCTCACTACCTGTTTCTCTGCTAAGAAGAAAAAGAATGGTAAAATCCTAAAGGAGGATGACAATCCATGACTAAAAAAATATCGATAGATCCAATTACGAGACTTGAAGGCCATGGGAAAATCGAGATTTTCCTCGATGATAGTGGCAATGTAGATAATGCTTATTTGCAGGTACCGGAATTAAAAGGATTTGAACAATTCTGTGTAGACCGGCCGGTTGAAGAATTACCACGTATTACCCCCCGGATTTGTGGTGTATGCCCTACCGCCCATCATATGGCTTCCACACGTACTTTAGATGCAGTGTATCATGTCAAACCTACGGAAACCGCTGAAAAAATCAGACGGCTGATTTATAACTCTTTTATGATGGAAGACCACCTGCTCCACTTCTTCTTTCTGGGGGGTCCGGATTTTGTAGTAGGACCTGACGCATCCCCGGGAGAGCGGAATATATTAGGTGTCATTGGCAAAGTAGGTCTGGAGATCGGTAAAAAAGTAATTAATGCCAGAAAAAACCTGCGTAATATTATCACTACCCTGGGTGGCCGTATTATCCATCCGGTTTGTGGATTACCTGGCGGTGTGTCACGGGGAGTAACCAAGGAAGAACGTGAAGATTTCCTGAAGGTTGCCAAAGATTCCGTTGAATTCGCCAAATTTTCACTAAAAATTTTCAATGATGTTGTCCTCGAAAATAAGACTTACCTTGATTTAATTGTGGGTGATATTTATAAACATGAAACCTACTATATGGGACTTGTGGATAAGAATAACAAGGTCAATTTTTATGATGGCAAAATCCGCGTTGTGGATCCTGCAGGAAAAGAATACGCGAAATTTGCAGTAAAAGACTACCTTGACCACATAGCCGAACATGTGGAGCCCTGGAGTTATATCAAATTTCCTTTCCTGAAGAAAATCGGTTGGAAAGGCTTTGAAGATGGACCGGAAAGCAGCATCTACCGGGTTGCTCCCCTAGCCCGCTTAAATGCCGCCAGTGGTATGGCCACGCCCCTTGCTCAGGAAGAGTATGAGCGGATGTTTGACACCTTGGGTGGTAAGCCCTCTCATTTTACACTGGCTTTTCACTGGGCGCGTTTAGTGGAAGTCATGTTTTGCGCTGAGCGTCTTGTTCAGTTACTCAAGGATGAGTCTATCACAGATCCTGATATCCGAAATATTCCCACAGAAACACCCGATGAGGGGGTTGGTGTGGTGGAAGCACCTCGCGGCACTTTGATTCACCATTATCAAACTGATAAAGACGGCATTGTAACCGCTGCAAATCTAATTGTTGCCACCGTGGCTAATTCAGCAGCCATCTCCATGTCAATTGCCAAAGCAGCCAAAAATCTGATCAAAAACGGAAAGGTTGATGACGGCATACTTAATATGGTAGAAATGGCCTTTCGTCCCTATGATCCCTGTCTGGCTTGTGCCACCCACTCACTACCCGGGAAAATGCCCATTATGCTTAATCTCTATGATTCTAAGGGAAATAAACTCGAAAGTATAAAAAGAGATTAATCAAAATAGAGTATCAATGAAAACTCTTATCCTCGGTCTCGGTAATCCCATTCTCACCGACGACAGTGTAGGCATTCGTATTGCTCAAGAGATCAGAGCACAATGCTCTCAGCTTGATGTCACAGAAGCCAGTGCGGCTGGTTTTCGCGTAATCGATGAAATTATCGGTTATGACAAATTACTGATTATTGATTCTATTAAAACGGGTAAAGCTGCACCCGGTACTTTATTTAAATTTAATACCGAGGATTTTAAAAATACGCTCCATTTTTCTTCTCCTCACGATATTTCCTTTTTTGATGCCATGGAAATTATGCGGGCAGAACAGGAGAAGTTACCGTCTCAAATTGCCATCTATGCTATTGAAGTACAAAACACAACCACTTTTTCGGAACAATGTACCAAGCCCGTTGAAGCTGTGATTCCGCAGGTTGCCAGACAAATAATCAGAGAGCAATCACTGGCTTAATCCAATTGATATGGAACAGAATAAATATAATCACCTTTAAAATATAGCAAAGGAGAAATTGATGAACCAAGAAAACATGAACCGCTGGCAGGTTGATGCGAAAGGCTTGAACTATTTTCCAATAGTCAAAAGAGGACTGGAAATCATCCGGGACCCTTTACTAAATAAAGGAACCGCTTTTTCCAAGCGTGAACGGGATGAGCTGGGCTTGCAAGGCCTGGTACCGCCGCACCAATCAACTGTGGAGGAACAATTAAAGCGGGTTAAAGGTAACTATGAGCGGAAAAATACAGATATTGGTAAATATATATTCTTAGAGGCCTTACATGACCGTAACGAAAACCTTTACTATCGGTTATTACTGGAAAATTTAGAAGAGATGACTCCCATTGTTTATACTCCTACCGTTGGTCAAGCCTGTCAGGAATATGGTAATATCTATCGAAGAGCCAGGGGAATGTATATTGCTTCCCATATGAGAGGAAAAATTGATAAATGCATCAGAAACTGGCCCGAAGATAATATTGATGTGATTGTTGTAACTGATGGCAGCCGCATACTGGGATTGGGTGATTTAGGGGCAAGCGGGATCGGAATTCCTATCGGAAAGTTATCGCTTTACGTGGCTTGCGCCGGCATATATCCTTCAAAAACCCTGCCCATTGTCATTGATGTAGGGACTAATAATGAGAAATTCTTAAAGGATCCCCTCTATTTGGGAGAGCGTCATCCCCGTCTGACGGGTGATGAATATTTTGATCTTATTGACGAATTTATATCTGCCGCCCATCGGCGCTGGCCTAAAGCACTAATCCAATTTGAAGACTTTACCAATGATAATGCCTTTAAATTACTGGAAAGGTACCGTTATAAATTGTTGTCTTTCAACGATGATATTCAGGGAACGGGCGGAGTAGCCTTAGCCGGATTACTGGCCTCTCTAAGGATAACCAAAGAAAAACTAACCGATCAACGCATCGTATTTTTAGGAGCGGGTTCAGCAGCAGTAGGTATCGCAGATATGATCGTGGCCGGAATGCAGGAAGAAGGGCTTAGCAATAAAGAAGCACGTGAACGATTTTGGTTCCTGGATAGCAAAGGTCTGGTTACGCACCAACGCAAAGATAAATTAGCCGAACATAAATTACCCTATGCTCGTAAAGAGAAGTTTATCAAAACCCTGGTAGATGTGGTGGATGCAGTAAAACCTACTGTATTAATTGGAGTCAGTAAACAACCGGGCGCCTTCAATGAAAATGTTATTAAAACAATGCAAAAACATGTAGAGCACCCCATCATCTTTGCGCTTTCAAATCCCACTTCCAAATCTGAATGCACAGCTCAACAAGCCTATGAGTGGACAAATGGTAAGGTAATCTTTGCCAGTGGCAGTCCTTTTAAACCGGTCACCTATAAAGGAACGACCTATGAAATCGGACAAGGAAATAATATGTATATTTTTCCGGGCGTTGGTCTGGGCGCTGTGGCTTGTCGGGCGATAAAGATAACCGACTCTATGTTCTACGCCGGTGCGAAAGCCTTGGCTGAACTTGTAGACCAAAAAACCTTGAATAAAGGCAAAGTATATCCTGACTTAAAAAACATTAGAGACATCTCTGCTGAAATTGCTACTGCAGTTTGTCGGGTCGCTTATGCGGAAGGATTAGCCTGGGAAAAAGAACCAGAAGATATAAATGAATTCGTAAAAAGCAAAACCTACAATCCAATTTATTTACCCTATAAAGCAATCTAAGTAGCGGAGTATATTCAAATGTTTTTAACTAAATAATTAATATTATTCAATGATTAAATACCGGGAATTTAAAATAATTCAATGGCTGAGGCTATATATATTAAACAAAATTAATTAAGGGGGTAATTATGTCAAGCTTACCAAGTTATCAATTTTATGATGACATAAAAGAAATGTCACCTCCACGGGCAATCGCAGAAACGATCATGTTAAATCCTAAGATACGTAAAGTCACTCCGGCAGAGGCCTATGAGATGGCCTTGAAACAGCCAGGCATTGCCGTAACCGATCTTGACATCTATCCACCTTTTGCAGAAAAATTAGGCCTACCTCACGGTTCGAAAGTACTCAATGATTGTCATGGAAAAATTATTGGACGCACAGCAAAAGCACGTCGCTTTTATAATCGTATCTCAGAAAGTGAAAAGCACAAAGTAGAGGGTGATTTACGGGAGGCGGTCTATCAGATAGAACATTACGAGCTGATTAAAGCCGAAGCGGTCCTGGGTCTTGATCCCGATTTGATGCTGAAAGCCACTTTTATTACAACTGCCGGCGATGCCAACAATATGTTCAACTGGTTGACTAATTTCGCACCTTTTGACCTGATGGCTGAAAAATATGCAAATAGTAATCCCTTACCTATTCAGGACATTATTATAGTGGCCTTTAATGATTGGACCTGCGAAGATCCTTATTACCATAATGTAGGCGCCCCCCAATTAGCACTAGTCGATGAAAAACATAATGTGATCTTTAACTTGGGAATGCGTTATTTTGGTGAACGTAAAAAAGGCACCCTCACCCTGGCCTGGACATCAGGAATGCGTCTGGGAATGGCCGCCTGTCATGGCGGAATAAAAGAAATCGACTTTTCTGACTGTGCGCCCCAGCATAAACAGCTGGGTAAGAAATCTATTGCCTTTTTCGGCCTGTCAGGAACGGGTAAATCCTCACACACTAATTCACCGGATAACGGAGGTACATTACCCGAAGGATTTAAAAAAGCGGTTTTACATGATGATGCCTTCCAGATTGATCCGAAGGATAAAGTCTGCCGTGTCTGGGAACCATCTCTATTCGATAAAACCGACAGTCGCGGACTCGAACATCCGGAATGGAAATATGCGCTGGCCTTGATGAATCATGCCCTTTTAGAAGTGAATGATACCCTCCTACCCCTTGGACTGGATGTGCGGCAAGGTAACGGTCGCGCCTTGTTCGATAGAGACCTGCTAGGTAAATGGGTTAACAAATGTACTTTCCCGACTGCCTTAGCTTGGCTAATGAAAGATACTGTTCTACCACCAGTGATCAAATATAATAATAAATACCTGGCGGTGGCGATGGGTGCTGCTCTGATCACCAAGCGAACCCGGGCTGAAAACGTTACCGAAGAAGAACTTAATAAATTGGTGTTCGAACCTTTTGCCAATCCTTTCCGAGTTTACGAACTATATAAAGATGTGGAAGCTTTTATAAAGGTCCTGGAAACCGGTGCGGACTGTTACACCTTCAATTCATCCGGTTTCTGGAAGTATTCAGATCATGATCTGGATGACATTAAACTCCAAACCTCATTGACTATTCAGACAGGCATTCTTACGGATCAATTAGAATGGGAAGATTGGGATCTCCTACCCGGAGCCATGATTCCCACTAAAGACAGTATTGACCAGCTCATTCCGGGATATTATGAAAAATATCATCCCCGAGATCGAAAACATATGAATATATACATTAATACCCTCAAAGACCGTTTTAAACAGCGTCAAGACTTCCTGAAATCCTCTGATCTTAGCACAAAGCCAAAACTGCTGGAAAAATTAGCGGATGCCCTTAAAATCAAAGCATAATTTTTCAAACTCACCACTTATTGAGTTTGAAAAATTGGGCATATCATAACGGACCATTGTTCATAATCACCATTACGGGAATCTATGGGCTCAACACATAAAATATTTAATTATTATAATTTGGAAGTTAATTATTTCAAGCAATAATATTTGAACGTAAATTGAAGCCGGTTTGTACCTTTATTCATTACTAAATTTTTACTTTATTATTAATTCCCTTTTATTTATTTTATACTCAGAATTATGTTATAACGATAGTATTATTTTTAATTAATTAATCAGGGGAGGACGAAATGTCGACACTAAGAACCAAGCTAAGTAAGCAGATTCCCGCAACCCGTAAAAAAATCCGTAAAGTCGTTAAAGCACACAAGGATGTGATTGTCAGCACGGTTAATGTAAAGCAGGTCTACGGTGGCATGCGGGGTGTAGTGGGTTTGGTCTGCAACACTTCCTATGTTGATCCCCATCAGGGTTTGATTATTAGGGGCATACCGGTTAATGATTTGACCGATAAATTGCCTGAAGAAGTCTTTTTCCTTTTGTCAACCGGTGATCTACCGTCAAAAAATGATTTAAAGGATCTTCAAGAGGAGCTGAATCTGCGTGCAGAAGTACCGGATCATGTCTGGGATATCTTACTTGCCATGCCCCGGGATTCCCATCCTATGACAATGCTGAGTACGGCTATTTTGGCTTTAGAAAATGGCTCTATTTTCAAAGAAAAATATTCAGCCGGATTAAGAAAAGCTGATTTTTGGGAAGCGACCCTTGATGACTGTTTAGAATTAATCGGGAAATTACCTTCTATCGCCGCCGGTATTTACCGGATCCGTTTTGCCAAGGGTGAACTGATTCCCTATGACCCCTCCCTGGATTGGGGTGCTAACTATGCCCATATGTTAGGCATACCTGATCCCAATGGTGAATTTGCGGATTTAATGCGTTTATATCTAGTCCTCCATTGTGACCATGAAGGGGGTAATGTGAGTGCCTTTACTTCCCAGGTCGTCAACTCAGCCTTATCCAATATCTATTATGCCACCTCGGCTGGTTTGAATGGTCTGGCCGGGCCTCTCCATGGATTAGCTAATCAGGAATGTTTAAAATTCGTCCATTCGATTCATGAAAAGTTCCATGGGGTACCTACTAAAAAAGAGTTGGCAGAATTTGTTTGGTCAACTTTAAACCTTGGTAAAGTAGTACCCGGATATGGTCATGCTGTGCTCCGGGCCACCGATCCCAGGTTTACGGCATTCCATAAATTTGGTGACCAATATTGTAAGGATGATGATGTATTTCAAATTGTCAGTAGACTATTTGAAATCGTACCCGGAATATTAAAAGAATACGGTGGCGGTAAAGTTGCAGATCCCTATCCCAATGTAGATGCTATCTCCGGATGCTTGTTACATCATTATGGATTGACCATGTTCGACTATTACACGGTTCTTTTTGGGGTATCCCGCATTTTGGGCTTTTGTGCTCAGGCGATTCTGGCCCGCGGATTACAAGCACCTATTATCAGGCCAAAAACAGTAACCAATGAATGGATCGAAGAAAAAATAAAAGAGGCAACCAAAAAGAAAAAATAAAGGAAAGGAAAAGCAAACCGCTATGCCCCAAAATCTTGTGCAAAAAATTCTGGCGGCCCATCGGGTATCCGGTAAACTAAAGGTTGACGAAACCATTGGTATAAAAATAGACCAAACTCTCACTCAGGATGCCACTGGTACAATGGCCTATCTGGAATTCGAAGCCATGAACATATCTGAAATAAAGACGGAATTATCAGTCAGTTATGTTGATCACAACACCATACAAATAGGATTTGAAAACGCCGATGATCACCGCTATTTAATGTCTGTTGCTGAAAAATATGGTATATATTATTCTAAAGCCGGTAATGGGATTTGCCACCAGGTACATTTGGAAAGATTTGGTCTGCCTGGAAAAACCTTATTAGGCTCAGACAGTCATACACCCACGGGTGGTGGTATCGGTATGTTGGCCATTGGTGCCGGAGGACTGGATGTGGCCTGTGCCCTGGCGGGCTTGCCCTTTTACATGCCCTATCCCAAAGTATTAAATGTCCGCCTTACCGGTCAATTACAACCCTGGGTTACTGCCAAAGATATTATTCTGTATTTACTGGAATTACTTTCTACCAAGGGCAATGTAGGCTGGATGATTGAATTTAGTGGCCCGGGGGTAAAAACGCTTAGTGTCCCCGAACGGGCCACCATAACAAATATGGGAGCTGAGCTGGGCGTAACGTGTTCCTTGTTTCCCAGTGATGAAATTACCCGGGCTTTTCTTGAAGCCCAGGAACGGGAGACGGGATGGCGAGCCCTTCAGGCCGACCCGGGCGCCAATTATGACCGTACTATTGAAATCGATTTAAGTACACTCGAACCACGATTAGCTACCCCACACAGCCCGGGTAACATAAGCTTGGTAAAAAACCTTGCTGGTAAAAAAGTAGATCAGGTTTGCATTGGTAGTTGTACTAACTCATCCTATAAAGATTTAATGACCGTTGCCGAAATGGTACGGGATAAAACTTTACCGGAGCATGTTAGCTTTATTGTAGCGCCTGGATCCCGACAGGTATTTGATATGATCGTCAGAGATGGCGGTATGTCCAGCCTGATAGGCTTCGGCGCTCGTATTATGGAGTCCACCTGCGGTTTTTGTATCGGTAATGGACAAGCGCCAGGTACCGATGCTATATCCATTCGCACCAATAACCGTAATTTTAAAGGGCGTTCTGGTAATCCCAATGCACAGGTCTTTTTAGCCAGCCCGGAAACCGCCGCCGCCTGCGCAATTCAGGGTGCTATCACCGATCCTCGCGATATGGGGAGGCCTCCCAAAATAGAAATACCGCACAAATTTACCATTGATGATAGTATGATTCTGTATACCCAGAACAAAAATCAGGACATTCAACGGGGACCTAATATCGGGGATCCACCTAAAAATGAGCCACTCCCTTCTATTTTATCCGGAGAAATTGCGCTTAAAGTAGGCGATAAAATCACTACCGATCATATTATGCCTGCAGGTAATCGCCTAAAATACCGCTCTAATATACCCAAATATTCCGACTTTGTGTTCGAACCTATCGATACCACCTTTCCGGATCGCTGTTTAGAAAACAAAAGCGCCGGACAAGCCAATTTTATCGTAGCGGGTTGGAGTTATGGACAAGGATCATCGCGGGAACATGCCGCTATATGTCCGGCTTATTTAGGCGTAAAAGCAGTTATTGCCAAGTCCATCGAAAGGATCCATCGTTCTAATCTAATTAACTTCGGTATTATACCCATAATACTAACCCATGAAGAGGACTATGACCAACTTGAACAAGCAGAAAAACTGGCTATCCCTGATATTAAACAATATATAAAAGATAAAGACCTTTTAACCATTAAGAATCTGGATAAGGGATTGGAAATTCAGGTTCATCTGGAGCTGACTTCTCGGGAACGAGACATCCTGTTGATCGGTGGTTTATTAAATCATATTCGGAAACAGGCCAAGCAATAATTATAATCATCATAGGGACTGGAAGGAGCTATTATGACCTTTAAGAAGTTACAGGAACCCCAGGAGGGTACCAGGATAACCATCCAAAATGGTACAGTTGTAACGCCGGATAATCCCATTATTCCGTTTATCGAAGGAGATGGGATCGGACCGGATATCTGGCGCGCCACACGAAATATCGTCGATGCGGCGGTCAATAAAATGTACCAGGAACAAAAGAAAATTATCTGGTTTCAAATTCATGCGGGGCTCTCCGCCCTAAAAAATTATGGTAACGACGATGTCCTACCGGACGATACAATTGAGGCTATTAAAAATTATAAGATTGCAATTAAAGGGCCTTTAACTACACCCGTTGGTAGATTCGCCTATGTCTGTTTAAAATGTGCTAAAGAACAAGACGGGGAGAATGACAAACGTCCGGTTAAGTGTATTAAGTGTGGTTCAGAATTTGTAACCCCGCGTTTCCGTTCACTAAATGTTGGTTTGCGTCAAATATTAGATCTGTATGCCTGTGTCCGTCCAGTGCGCTGGTACCGCGGCGTTCCCTGTCCGGTAAAACATCCCGAAAAGCTGGATGTGGTCGTATTCAGGGAAAATACAGAAGATGTTTATGCTGGTATTGAATTTGAAGAAGGATCAAATGAAGCCTTAAAAATCATTGATTTTTTACATCAAGAAATGAATTCTGTAATTTTAAAAGATAGTGGAATTGGAATAAAACCAATTTCTGTGACTCGTACAAAACGACTGGTACGCAAAGCGATTGATTATGCCATTGCGCATCATAAACCCAATGTTACGCTCGTCCATAAAGGTAATATTATGAAATTTACAGAGGGTGCCTTTCGGGATTGGGGATATGATGTGGCTAAAACTGAGTACCGGGATCAAATTATTACGGAAAATGAACTATGGGATGAATGCAACGGTCAAATCCCTCAGGGAAAAATCCTGCTTAAAGATAGAATTGCCGATCAGATGTTTCAACAAGTTTTACTGCGTCCGGATGAATACAGTGTAATCGCAACACCCAATCTAAATGGTGACTATCTATCAGATGCCTGTGCCGCTCAGGTGGGCGGCCTGGGGATTGCTCCGGGTGCTAACCTGGGTGATAAAATTGCCTTGTTCGAAGCCACGCATGGTACCGCACCTAAATATACTGGCATGGACAAAGTCAATCCTAGTTCGCTGATCCTTTCCAGTGTCATGATGCTGAATCATATCGGTTGGAGAGAAGCGGCTCAGGTTATCGAAACTGCCTTGGAAACCACTATTTCAAATAAGACAGTAACCTATGATTTGGAACGTCAAATGACCGGTGCTGTAAAACTACAGACCTCTGAATTTAGCCAACAGATTATCGAAAACATGTAGATGTGGGAGATTATTATGAAATCCTTGGACAAACTTCTTTCGAAAGCAGAGCAGCATAAAATGGAGGGCCGCCTTGATGAGGCTCTAACACTGTATGAAAATATCATCAAAGAGAACCCAGGAAATATTCCCACCTTGATGAATTTGGGCAATCTATATTACATATCCGGTGATTTAAAAAAATCCATTCATGCCTATCAGGAAGTACTCAATTTGAAACCCAAGTTCAGCTTCGCTCTCTATAAATTAGGGGTGGCTTATTATCGGGCAGCCCATTTCAGGGAAGCTATTGAAACGCTCCATAAAGTCTTGAAAGTCGATCCGGAATTATATATGTCTCATTATTGGTTAGGATTGTCATATTATCACATTGGCAAGGCTGAAAAAAGTGTGGAATCCTACCAAAACCTATTAAAAGAAAGTAAAGAGGTTTTCCTGGGACATTATTATTTAGCCATGGCTCTGAAAGCCTCCGGAAAGTACCGGGAAGCCAAACAGCATTTGGAAAAACTTATCGAAGACAATCCCAAGCACAGTTCGGCCCATTACCATTTAGGCGGGGTCTATATGGCGATCCATGCTATGGACGATGCTATCAAAATGTTTAAGAAGGTACTTGAACTGGATCCTGAACATACGGGCGCTGCTAACAAACTGGAATATCTGACCAATGTTCCGCCTATTTAATAAACAAAAATAGATAATATTATTATGGCAATTATATTTATTGGGATTAACGGGAGCCCCAGAAAATATAGCAATACCCGCTTTCTATTAGAAAAAGCACTGCATGCTGCGGTTGATTTAGGTGCTCAGGCAACTATTATTGATACCGCTGCAACCCTGGATCAATTAGACGCACCTTTCTGCGTACATTGCTCCAGTCCTTGTAAACAACAATGTTACCGTGGAACACAGCTCGAGCAGGACTACAAGCTAATCTCTCAAGCAGACGGAATTATTTTGGCAAGTCCGGTATATTTTGGCACTGTTAGCGCCCAATTAAAAGCCTATTGGGATATGTCACGGGCACTACGGTCCCGAGAATGTCTGTTGAATACAATCGGGGGGGCCATTGCAGTGGGTGCCTCCCGGTTTGGTGGACAGGAAACAACTATACGTACCTTGCATGACATGATGTTAATCCAGGGAATGACTCTGGTAGGCAATGGAATGCAGGGAGTACAGGTAGGGCATCAGGGTGTCTGCGCTCAGCAAGAAACCTTTCATGATGCGGAAGCGATTGCTGATGCTGAGAGCCTGGGCAAACGGATTTATTACACCATCATGCATACTAAATAAACAGGTCGGTTTCCCAGAATACAACCATGCAGCTGATCATCACAATATCTAAAATCAAAGGACATTGTCCTGTTTATGCAATTGGTGATAAGATCGTCTTGGATCAGGGCTACCAAGTAAACCTTAACCAAACCGATAACATCTGTATGCACTCCCTGGGTGCAATTCTCCCTTACTACAATGCCTTGGCCAAAGGTATTCGACCTCAAGCACTCGGACTTAATAATGACGATTCAAACCGGGCTTTTGTACAATGCTCGGATCCCTGCGAATATACGGATGGCGGAACCGTCATTTTTGAAATTAAAGCGGTTAACTGCAAGTAATGGTTTAAACTAACTCTGATATAATTTATTTATATAAATATAGCGTTCCACCGCTTGAGGTACTAAAAACCGGATCGATAAACCCGCATTTAAATATTGCCTGATCAAACTGGAAGATATTCCTATCAGCGGGGCTTGAATAAATTCTACTTCACGCAGGAAATCGGGGCTCACTTTATCCTCAGAGAATCCAGGACGACGTAGCACTACCACTCGGGCGGAGCGTAATATTTCAAAGGGGGCTTTCCAGCGATCAAATTCGACAAGACTATCACTGCCAATTAAAAACAGTAGCTCTTCCCGGCTCAGATTATTCTTCTTGCGATATTCTTGAATGGTATCCAGGGAATAAGATCTCCCTTTGCGCTGCTTTTCAAGGGTGGATATTTTAAATTCTGGATAATCATTAATCGCAATCTTTAACATTTCCAAACGTTGGGAAAAGGGTAAAAAACTGTCCCTGGGTTTATGAGGCGGATTCGCCGCAAGTACGAAATATGTCTCATCTACTGCAAATTGATTCAACGCCGCCTGGGCCATAATAAGATGTCCCAGATGAGGTGGATCGAAAGTGCCCCCAAATAAACAGATACTCAAAATCTTCTTCTACTCTCTTCCTGCTCTTTCTCGATCTCTTGCAATTCATTTTGATAGGTGGCAGCCAAATTCTGCAAGGCTTTTTCCCGATCTGCTTGTTTAGTGTCTATCTCAATTTCCGCTAGCAATTCCTGGTATTTATCAAATTCACGCAGCTGTATCAGACAATAAGCCTTACCCAGTTTCGCATCCAAAGCCCATTTAGTATCGTAATAACTGGTCAACATTTCATCGAAGTAAATAATTGCGGCCCGCCAACGCCTCATTTTTTTGTACAGGTGTCCGCTTTCATATAATTTGCGACCTAATTTAGTACGCAAGGCTTCAATATGCTTCTCAGCCGCATCAATGTATTCACTACCTGGATATGTATCAATAAAATCCTGCAGGTAGCGTAATGCTCTATGGGTATATTCTTGTTCCAATTGGTATTTCGGTGACAATTTTACATAACTGAGTGCAATTTTATATTCCGCTTTTTCTACCAAAGGACTATAAGCATATCTTCGTGTTAAGGTCTCATATTCAGATATTGCCAGGAGATAATCCTTTTTATTAAAATGACATTCACCCATATAATACTGGGCATCATCCGCAATATCACTTCCCGGCCGATTTAAAATCACCAATTCAAATTTATCCAGTGCTTTGATCCATTTTTTCTTCTCAAAGGCCTGTTTTCCTGCTTCGAAAAAGACTGTATAATCCTGGCCTTCACTTACAGCCTTTTTATTACCAGCACATCCGGTAAAGAGTCCTAATAAAAAAATGATACTTAATGTTCTTAGATCAGCTTTTATCTCATTTAATTGCATACCTTTTTCCGTCTAACCTATGAAAATCTTTAATGTTACAAACCTGTTCCTCATTTGTGGACAACAAACCGATTAAAATTGAAGCGATAAATTAACCCCTCGAATCATGGCTTCCCGACGGTATCCCGGAATTAAGGAAAGCTGCCAGCTCAATTTTTCCGGTTTTTCAGAATCATATCGCTTAGCGGTCAACTGGGCATGTAACGCGCTGAATAAATGGTTAAACATGACGACAGTAATAAATTTGGTCGCTGATTTAAGGGCTGTATTGGAATCTTTTCTCTGGGTTAAATAATTATCCCGGTGATCACTGACCGTAAGGGTAGTATCATTAGGATTATTGAAATCAAAGAAATCATCCCAACCACAGGCAAATTGATGATATTTCCCGATATTTTCATAATAATCCCGGGACCGGACCGGTGTCAAACTACCGCCCCCTAGGGAATCACTTAAAAAAGACTCAACTGCATTGCTGCCAAAGACGCCTTTTTCCTGGGTCACCCGCTTTTTAAAGTCCTCATTTAGCAGAATATTATAATATTCATCATTGACTTGCCAACTAAGATATATATGATGCCCTTCTACCCCACAATATTCATGTGTATCCATCCATTCTAAATAATCCTCTAAGCGCCAATGTTCATTCGCAAATTCCTTATATTCGTCCTCTAATTCCTCACCCCGGGTTTTGCGGTTATACCAACCATACCAACCCAGCGCTTCGATACTAAAAAATCCCAGGGCACGCCATTTAGCACCAGTATATAATTCTCCAGCGCCGGGTACCAACGCCGATAGCAAAAAGGCTCTTCCCGGTGATTTTTCCCATGTAAACTGATTGGTATCTTCTTTAGCCATGGTTTCATCAAAAGCATGACCATATTTCAGAGGTAATAGCAAGCTTTTGGCATCATTCAAAGACCGGGTGCCTGAAAGTGCGCCATCCTGTCCGCAAAGCATCACGGGTATTACTAAAAATAAAGCGATCAGTACCACCATAAAATGTTTAGATGTCATCTTTATGTCCTCCCTTATAAACCAAATAATATGGTCAAATAGGTTCTCCATTCTTTACCATAGATATTGATTTTATCCTGTCGGTCAATAACTTCAAATTGATCCAGTCCATAAACCAGATCAAAGCTAATACTTGTGGGATAGGCATAAAAGGAAAAACCGCTCAGACGCAGTTGCAAACCAACATCCCGTTTAAAACTATCCACGATATACTGAGATACTCCCAAAGGATCAGCCGTAAATACCTGCCAATCCAACCCGGGATAAGCACCCACCTGACTCCAGGCATTGCCGGCCTCAAAATAGGTACCAACGAAAGCATTCTGCAGATCAAACATAAGCAAGTCAATATTTTTTTCAACAAATAAAGGCCAGCGTAAGGTGTAGTGCAAACTAAGCAGATTACGCCCCTCGATACTGTAAAATGGATATCCCCTTAACCCGGGTAATCCGCCGGCAAAAAAATTGAAAAAGGAATCGATATCATACTTGGAAATCCAGCCCATACGCCACTTGAAATTACCCACCAGATTCTTAAGCACCGGGTATTTATGATGCCAGATACCTTCATGCTCGATTTTCCAGTAGTAATTTTTACGAAAGACCTCCTTTAAGGTGCCAAAATCCTCATGTATCCCGAATTCCTTTAAAAATTTATCATAATTCCGGGATACCAGCGTATTCAATTCTGTTCCGTTATTTGGATTTGTTTGTTGGTTAACAGTAGCCAAGATTTTCTCGCGTTTCCAATATAATCGAAAATTCAAACCTTTGTAATAATTATAGGTAAACCCATTGGAATAGATTTTCTGCGAGGGAATTTTTTCAGTTAAGCTCGTCCGGTAATTGGCATAGCACGCATCGAATCTTAACTGGTTCAAATTGGTCAGAGGCCGAGAAATCCCAAAGATAGCTTCTGTCAGGCGAAAGGTATAATCCATTTCAATGGGATACTCATTATATGTTGTTTGCTGATCAAAAATACCACGACTCATATTATAAAATTCTAAAAATAAGGTCGGGTCCCACTGATGATACTCCAGCAGCAGGAAGAGGTCATGATCCTTCTGCATATTGATCGCCGCCCCGCCAAAAATATTAAAGCGCTTGATAACTTCGCTGGAATAGAAATAAAACCCGGGTTTCAGTTTTCCGTAATCAAGCATTAAGCGTGGTAAAATAAAAAATTTCGAGAATTGATCGTGGTACTGGACCGAATGAGAACTATCCAAGTTAGAACATTCCGCCCGCGCCGGTATCTGTTCCGAATATTGCGGTTTATAACCGGCCAGCGCCTTTGGCTGTGATTGTGCGGCTTGCATCATGTTGATCTGATATGCTCCCTTATCATAGAGCGAATATAATATTTCACCCTGCTGATTAACAGAAGGCATAAAAGCCCCGCCGGTCACATTGGTCAGCAACTCGGTTTTACCGGTGGCAAGTGATTTCCGATAAATATTAAAAATTCCCGTACTGTCACTGGCATAATAGAGCCACTCACCCTGAGGTCCAAAATAGGGATTGCGTTCATCATGGAGGGCATTCAGAAAGGCAGACAAATGTTGATCCTCAAGACTTAAAAGGAGAATATCCCGGCCATGATTGGTCATATAATCAAAGGCAATCCGCTCTCCGTCCGGCGACCAGCTGGCCGAAAATATTTGTTCACCACTGGTGAAATCGGTCAATAAGGAATCCTGCTGTGAGTTCAGGTTTCTGACAACCAGATTGGAAGTACCATCCTGGCCGGTGATATAAGCGATCTTTTCGCCATCCGGTGATAACTCAGGATGGTAGGACCGTTTGAAGTGGGTAATCTGCTTTTCTTGGAGATCTTCCAGACCATAGCGATATATATCATAAAAAACCGATCCATGGCGGTCAGGCTTGCTTTTACGGGAGTAATAGATGTATCGACCGTCCGGAGCAACTGTTACTCTGGACTTAACTCGGGGATGGATCAACTTTTCACACTCCGTCTTAATATTATAAGCATATAGGGCAGTTTGTGAAAAATAATCACGGCCTTTATTGGAAAGATAGTAGATTATGGAATCCTGGCTCCATTGCGGATAAATTTGGGTGGTACCGCCAGTCAGCAGAGTTTTACCGCTATAAGGATGCCGCTCTATATTCGCGACCATCTCAAAATAATTTTCTTCCAAATGAGATTTCCAATCCTGATAGACCTTATCACCGGGTATTCCGGTTACTTTTTGGAGAGCACTCTCAACTGAAAATTGTAATGGATTGGATAGGACATTTAACAGCCGCGGCAACACATTTTCGCCATGGGTACGATATAAATAGCGGGTAAAGGCCAGGCCTTGATTATATACGGATTCATTGCCAATGCCCCGTTTGCCAAAAGTTCCCATGTGATCCAGAGATAATAAATTATCGTGGAGCACCCGGTCTCGCAGGATCATATCACGGTGGGAATCCCACAAATCATGCGTCGAACCCGGGTATTGAAATTGAGCCACACCTTCAGCCAGCCACATAGGAATGACCAATCCCGGAAAGGGATAGGATACAATGACCCGCGGATATCCATAAACCACATCATCCCTTTTCTCATCTTCATAATCAATGACCTGGAAATAAGCGGCTGGAAAATTACGCGGATATTTCATGGCCTTCTGCAATGTCACAATATGGCTGAATTCATGGGCGATCACATCCCAAAGCCAATTGTGATTTCCACGTAACAGAAAATCCAGCGGAGTTGCCCAAATATCAATTTTATTATCGTAATAGTAGGCTGCTCCATTGGAGATGTCATCAGTATCCCAGATGATCAGATCGGTTTTCTCATCGGGCTGATACTGAAAAAATTCAGTAATAGGCTGGTAGACACTTTCAGCGATACGGGCACTGGTCTGGGCGGTCCATTCAGCCCCTTTATGATAGTGAATCTCAAAATGAGGGGTTTCAATTGTCTGCCACTTTAATTCGGGATGATTATACCGGGCCTGTCCACTGACCTGGTAGAGTGTGAGCATTACACCTATAATTAATTTAATCCATCGCCGGAAATCCATATAATGAAATATATATCCTATTTAATAACCATTATCTTGACTATTTTGCTCTCTTCCTGCCCCCCCCTTTGTGCCCTGACCACAGCAAAATATACTCCGCTGGAGGCCGAGGAAACCCGCCATGCCCTTTCATTATAATCATTCACCAAAGGTTGATTATCCCGAAAGCTGGTTATAAAATCGCCGGCGATATCATAAATTTCAATCGTTATGGCACACGCTTTATTGGGGAAATAACGAATACGTGTAATATTATCACCTTTAACCGGATTGGGCCAGTTATAGATTTTCTTCTTGTTTAATAGGGGTACATTGCTCACTGGCACCATTGCTGATAATACTGGGTAGTGAAAAGTCCGTTTTCCACTGCCGCCGAAACACTGCCAGTTATTGTCTGATAAAGATTCCTCACTTATTTTAATGCCCCGGATATTCCCCTGTTTATCTGAACTAATATATAGCAGTCCCAGCGAATCATTGAGTAGCGTAGCAGATCTTTCACCCGCCGCTGCCATCGGCCTCGGAAAAGAGGATAATAAGTTCCCCTGGCCATCATAGGCCACCACTCCCAGGGGATCTATACCGGCAATAATATCCAGGATTCCATCACTACTGATGTCACTGGTGACCAGATTAAGGTTAAATCTTCCGGTATAATAATTAGGAATTTTAATTGGAAAATTTTCTTCCACTACCAAATTTTCATTCAAAGCTGATATTTTATCTTGCTCGGCAATCAGAATTTCAACGCGGCCGTCACCATCAATATCTGATAATATCTTTTTAAAACAAGGTGTTGCCAGCTGATATGATTTTATATTTGCATGATCGGTCCCTGTATCTGTAATCAGATACAAAGTTCGACCACTACTAAGTAAGGCATCTCGATCCGAATTGGCATTGATATAACCGGTGACAAGATCAGTGCAACTTGTATCCGGCAGATCAACTTTTTCCAATATTTCAAAAGGGTTCAATCTAATCTGTAAAAGATATCCACCCGCTTGAGTTGCATATAATTCTCCTGCCGCAAAAGCAATATTGTTCAGTTCAGCGGTTAAGTCATAATAGCTAATATCTCCGGTTACGAGATTATATTCCACCAGTTCATAGCTGTTTTCAGTGCGGTGCTTGCCAGCAAAAATAATATTACTCCCTGAGAAGACCGGATTACTGGTTATTTCAATATCCGTCAATACCAGACTATCCAAAAATTCAATATCATAGCTATCTAGAATTTCCCAATAAAAAAGCCTACCGTCACCATTGTGACCTTTATTCAAAACAGCTAGATATTGGGTTTGTTCATGAGTAGTAAAAACAGGAACTGCTTCCTGATATATTCCGGGATAAGGTGCCGATTTTTGTAAGCTACCGTCACTTCGATAAACATAAATACTATCTCCGATGATCACAAATTCAGAAAAAGCATCTTGTACGTCGACATCAATAGGTAATGGTAAATACTGTGTTGTGAGCGTCGTACTAATCGGATAGCCATCCATGGCAAAATTGCGCTGAATACGAAAGTTCATTATCTGACCTGCCGCACCGATACTATCAATAGCAATACCTGAATAAGCCCCATCATTAGTTCGGGAGGAGGGATGCGTATAATCATTGAAACCCACTCGGTCTTCGGAATTTTCAGGATAATCAGGATTCAAATCCCAGAAACCCTCATTCCCGGCAAACCAGGGATCAAAAAACCAACCGATATCCACATTAGCGCCAAATATTTGTGAGGTATAGCCAATATCCTGGGCGCCATCCCCTTCTTCCAGGTCTACGCCTCGTATTTCCCGTTCTCTATTGACCCGATTAGTTGCTAGACCGGCCTCAATTATGGCATCATCAATATGCCATATTAATAAGCCAGAACCGGGAAGGCCAACATCATAGCGAGGGACCGATAATAGAACGCCGCTGCGTTCGGAAAAAACCGCCCCGATAGAATCTTTGATAAGCGGGATAACAGAAGGCCATTCCTGTTTGTTGTTCTCTTCATAAATACGGTATTGAATACTATCCAGCGTTACGCCCGGTCGTACAAAACTATACCGATTTTCCACAAGAAAATATTCCTGCATATTAATAGGTACTCGCCACATTAGCGTATCAGAATTTGCTTCGGCATGCTTCAAACACAGCTCTTGACTGCTATGTGCCTCATGAGGTTCGACCCAGCCCATATAAGTGCGGGACCAAGCACAAGGTAAGGCCGGAATTAATCCGTTCAAATTCGAAGAGCCCTGGTCCATCAACCCAAATTTTCCGATACCGGAAGCCCCTGTCTCAGTATCAAAAAGGGCCGGAAGACCGAGATAAAAGCCCATCATTAAAGCAAAGGTACCATTTAATCCGATCTGATAATCACAGGGATTCTCTACCTCACCAAAGACTTCCTGCCAGTTATCATAATATAGATGATTTTGTGTCTCTGGCAGTATGATACCATCAGTGATATGATGAGTGGCATCTTCAACTGGAATCCCACTAAAAGGGATCTCATTTGAGTATACCAAACTTAAATCCTGCTGATTCAAATAAGCAGATGGTATATCCCGGGGAGTCGGATCTAGGGTAATATTAAAATCCTGACCAACTCCCGCATGAAATATTACCACAACGTCATAAAGGGAAAAATCCACAGACTCATCGGCAGTCACTACCGCATCCCGGAACAATTCTGCAAGGCGAATATCTACCGAATCCTCTTTTAAGAATGGATGATAATAGGCCATTCGGTTGGGCAAGCGAAAGGCCGCGGTATCATTCTGTGGATATACCGCTGAATTAAGGGTATCAATTACCAGTTTTCCGCGGGATACGTGATAGTAATAATTTGACAGGGCTTTAATATGGTCCCTAAAATAGGTCTTGTCATGGGGTGGCGGATCGACTTGCATAGATTCGCAAGCCTCGGGGAAAGATTGTTCCTCTAGTAAAAATCCACCTGTTCCGGTAGTGGCGGCATTGACATCCGGTAAAAATGAGACCCGTATGGCACAAATTTTAATATTATTATCCGTAATTTTCTGATTACTTTTGTTCGAGCTAAAAACCGATGATAGCAGAGGTAGGACCGGTTGACTTTTACCCCAAAGAGATGTAGCAATTAAGATTATAGATGTAATATAAGAATATTTTTTTATCATAATCCCTAAAGTATCTGGAGAATTAGAATTACTTGATAGGAGGGAATATAATGGTCACTTAAAATTTTAGATTCAAAGAAAAATGCATCGTGTTGGCGCGCGGGTGCCCCGCATCACCGGAAGTATATCCGAAATCAAAACCCATTCCGGCATATCTCAAGCCTGCACCAAAAGTTGGTACGGGCCACTTATTGTTCATTAATATTTTGCCTGGTTTATCATAAAGGAAGCCAACCCGGATAGCAAATAAATTGGAGTACCAATACTCAATTCCGAAATTATGCACCAATTTTTCCAATTCCTTCCCCAGTGAACCATCTGCTAGATCTCCATCACTATCCGCTAGTTCTCCCCATTTGTTTTTACCATCACCACGATCTTTTCCCACCCCATCCTCATTGGATACTTTGGCATCGTATAGTAAGAACCAGTCATCTACCCAGGAGGTAAAAATTCCCTTATACCAGGGGTCGGAATGGGCGAATTCGTGCTGTCCATTTTCATTATATTCACCGCCGGGCATCGGATTACCACTTTCATCATAGCCGCCGATGCGGGCATCTCCATCGATATCCCGGTCAGGATAAGAGGCTACCATCAATTTATTCACATCATAGGCGATCGTTATCCGGTTATATTTTCCACCTATTTCATATTTAAATCCCAATTTTAAGTTAGTCGGCATGGGATCGGCTTGTGCCACATCAATAAAAGCGATCTTGGGACCAATATTTGAAATGGAAGCACCTAAAGTGAGATTTCTCAGCAGAAATTCTCTTTTTAAATACCCCAGATCAAAAGCGAAATTGGTCGACTGTCCTTTACCTTTCTCTGCTCCGGCTAAAATGTCTGTGAGATGCTGATGCACCATTTTGACATTCATCCCAAATGCAGTGGTCCGGCTTAAACGTGTGCCGTAAGAAGCCGTGGCTGCCATCATATAAGAAGTAAACTCACCCAGCGGATTCCCGCGTTCATCCATAGCCAGTTGCGTTCCTAAATTCATAATCACTATATTGCCACCGATTGAACCGACGTTTCTTACATAATGGCGATAGGCAATAAAATCGTAATAAAGATCAGAGGCTAAATTAGGGAGCCAATTGGTATGCATAACGGATATCTCTCGTCCCTGTAAGAAACCTAGTCCGGCTGCATTATAATAGGTGGCATAGGCATCATTGGAAATGGCCGCACCAGTTTCACCCATACCGGTAGCCCGTGCGCCTGGATTTATCAATAACCAGATTGCGCCCGCTTCACTTTGCGCGCATAGAACCATGGGTAAAACCAAGATTATAAATATTAGGCCAAAATATTTTTTCATTCTTTTCCTCCTTGGAATAAAAAACCGAACCTCCGGTCGCATTCGGCTTGCTAAGTATCTGTTTTATAATAGGTTATATTATTAAATTATTCGGCTATCAAATTCTCGATAGGCACTTCCTCATTTTGGCGGTAAATTAAAAGAAAATCCTTCGATAAACAAGATATTCATGGAATTAAAATTGCTCAGCCTCATCAATTAGCATGATGGGAATATCATCCTTGATCTGATATTTGAGCCGACAGGCATGACAAATTAATTTCTTATTTTGATGATCATATTCTAATTCACCCTTACATTTCGGGCAAACTAAAATCTCAAGTAATTCTTTTGAAACCATTGACTTCCCTTAACATCTCTGTTTAACCCAGTCTATTTAAAACATCTTTTATTCGAAAGTTCCCAGTTGAAACCTAAACCTGATTACCGAAAACCGGTGCCTTATGACAGTCGGTTAATCTGATCCCTGAATTCATTCAGATCTTTAAACTTTTTATAAACTGACGCAAAGCGTATATAAGCAACCTCATCTAAATTCTTGAGATGCCTCATCACCAATTCACCAATTGTGCTGGAAGGGATCTCCGCGCCTGAATTCTCTTCAATTTCTTTTTCAATATCCATGATCACAGATTCAATTCGCTCCGAAGCCACCGGGCGTTTATTGCAGGCGATTTTAATACTGTGCTTTAATTTTGAGCGGTCAAATTCTTCCCGACTACCGTCATTCTTAATCACTACCAGAGGAAATTCCACAATATGTTCATAGGTTGTAAACCGATGTTTACAATCAATACATTCCCTTCTCCTTCGAATAGCAGAACCGTTTTGTGCAGCCCGGGAATCAATCACTTTTGTTTCTGTAGAGGTGCAATAAGGGCACTTCATAACCTACCTATATTTTTAATTCTTGATAGAGGGAAAATTTAACACACAACTCTTTTACTTCCGATTTTACCTGCGCAATAATCTGATCATTTCCACAATTAGCAATGACTTTATCAATTAACCGGGCTATTTCCCGCATTTCATCCCCTCGCATACCCCGAGTCGTCAGGGCAGCAGTCCCGATCCGGATTCCACTGGTCACAAAAGGACTACGTGTATCGAAGGGGACCATATTCTTATTAGTGGTAATACCCGCTGCTTCCAGGGCCTGTTCCGCTTGTTTGCCCGTAATATCCTTATTGGTCAGGTCAATGAGAATTAAGTGGTTGTCAGTACCACCTGAGATTAGCTGATAATCTCGCTTGAGTAGCTCTTCAGCTAAGGTCTTAGCATTATCTATCACCAGCTGAGAATATTGTTTAAAAGAGGGATGCAGGGCTTCTTTAAAAGCCACTGCTTTAGCTGCAATAATGTGCATTAGCGGTCCGCCCTGTATGCCGGGCATCACATTGGAGTCAATAACTTCTGACATCATTCGGATTCGGCCGGATTTACGGGCTTTAATCCCCATTGGATTTTCATAATCCTTCCCGATTAGTATAAGACCTCCCCGGGGACCGCGTAAAGTTTTATGAGTTGTGGAGGTAACAACATGTGAATAGGGCAACGGGTCGGGATGAAATCCAGTGGCAATTAATCCGGCCGGATGAGCCATATCCGTTACCAGATAGGCACCAACCTCATCGGCAATCTCTCTGAATTTAACAAAATCGATAAAGCGAGGATACGCACTGGCTCCCGCTACAATGGTTTTTGGTTTATATTTCCGAGCTAAACGAGCCAGCTGGTCATAATCGATCCGACCGGTTTCCTTTTTAACGCCATAGGCCACAATATTAAATAATTTTCCGGAAAAATTCACCGGACTACCGTGGGTTAGATGACCACCATGAGCTAAATTCATTCCCAAGATGGTATCACCGGTTTTCAATATAGAAAAATAGACAGCCATATTGGCTTGGGAACCGGAATGAGGTTGCACATTTGCATATTCAGCATTAAATAGTTTTTCCACACGTTCGCGGGCCAGATTCTCTGCCTGGTCTACTGCACCGCAACCACCGTAATAGCGTTTCCCAGGATATCCTTCGGCATATTTATTGGTCATGATACAGCCGGCGGTTTCTAAAACAGCCGGGCTTACAAAATTTTCCGAGGCAATTAGTTCAAGGGTCCATCTTTCCCGGGCCATTTCTTCTTTGATTGCAGCCGTTATTTCAGGATCTTGGTTGATAAGAAAATCGTAATTCATAAACCATTACCTCTTCTTTTCGAACTTGCGTACCCGTCGCATGTGGCGCCCACCTGAAAAACCGGTTTTTAAAAATATTTTTAGCCTCTTTTTAGCATCGGTTACCGATACATATTCAGCCCCGAGACACATCACATTGGCATTATTATGTTGACGGCTTAAACGGGTCACCGCTTCATTGTAACAAAGTGCTGCCCGGATATTAGCCTGTTTATTGGCACTTATACTCATACCTATTCCGGTTTTACAGATAAGCACTCCAAAGGCAGCATCATGCTTTTCGAGTAAGTCCGTAACTGTGTGGGCATAATCGGGATAATCAACCGAATCTTCACTATGTGTACCGGCATCGTAGACCTTAAAACCAAGTGCACTGGCATGTTCCACAAGTGCTTTTTTTAGAACGACACCTCCATGATCAGCGCCAAAAATCACTAACATTAGCTTTACTCGGGACTCTCTGTAACCCAGGAATAGCACTTTCCTTTGGGTGTATAATCAGTGCGGCGGTCACCGCTTGCATCATACCGGTTCATAAACCAATCTTCTTTATTTGGAATAAGATACTCCTTAAGATAATCAATGCGTGATTTTACATCCCGTTGGCCCCGTTTGTAAGCTTTTATATAATGATCGTAGGCCAGCTGATATACCAGTTTATCTTCGAAATTCACCTTGCGTGAGCTGCTACAAAATTCCGCTGTCTTATAATAAACTTCACCGACGAGCTTATAAGCCAGACCAGAATCACTATCTTTTTTAACCGCTTTTTCGGCCCATTCATAGGCCTTTTCAAATTCAGATAAATCCAAATAGCCTTTGACAATATTTTCGATTATGGATATATCCTGCGGTGAAATATTCTTAATAATATGGATATAAGCAGCCAAACCCTCTTCTTTTTTACCGGTGGTATAATACAACCCGCCCAATTGATTCCAGGCTTCAAAATTCTTTAAATCCATTTGTGATACAGCCTTATATACTTCGATCGCTTTTTCGTAATTGCCTCTCTCTCTCAGCGCCCGGGCATAATCCAGCCCATTTTGTACACACCGATTGCTTTCCCAAGCGTCCCGCTGAACTTCAATCGGATCTTTACCCAGTTTTTTATAAGCTGTTAAACGATCATTGACCGCCTGGTCATCTCCCGGATTGAGTTCCAAAATTTTATTGACCGCCCAAAGGACATCTTCATACCTTTCAGCATCAAAATACAATTTGACCAATTTGCTATAATGTGCGATTTCTTCTGGATTTTGTTCAGCGAGTTTTTCGTATTGTCGAATTTCCATGTTGATATTGCCCTGCTTGTGATAAATATAGGCAATATTCTTCAGGAGATATTTCTCATTGGGCATATATTCTTCACCCTTTAAATAGACATAGAGAGCACTATCGTAATAAGCCGGATTATCAGAAGCGAGCTGCTGATAGGCACGGCCATAATAGGTGAAAATGTCCTCGGCATATTCTTCCTCACATCCGTTTTCAACCATTTTTTTATAATTCTTGATAGCGCCTTTCCAGTTCTGATTTAGATAATAACTGTAAGCAAAACTGAGGTACCGGTCGCATAATTCGCGATTGATCGGCTCCTCTTCGGCCTCTGCCGTGACCTGCTCTTCGCTGCCCTCTTGCGCTGCAGGAGGTACACAAAGCTGCATTACAAATAAAGACAGAATCAAAATAAACAGGAAAAGAATTGTGGTTTTAAATATTGGTAATTTCATGATCCCACTCCATTCTTAATTAATATCATCTAAATCTTCGAAACCATACTCCCCCGGTTGTAATCCCGAAGTGGAGTGTTAATATACGCTCTTCCCCAATAATTTCATCGAGAAATCCTTTCCTGAGACCATATTTTAAGGCAATATCAATACGATTCAGATTATTATAATAGGGAATGCCCATCCCAGTGGTGATACCCAACTCGCTGTATTTTTCAAATCCCTCTTTATAATATAGTCCCGTTTTATAATATCCACCAGCCCGAAAAAATAAGTTTTGCCACCACTCCCGTTTCAAGGCCCGACTAGATACCTTCTCCAGACCGGCGCTGACTTGATAGGCGTTCTGAGCGAATCCGTCCTGGTAAATGTTGAAGTTCTGGAAAATATCTTTCTGTACACTGCGCCATTCAAAATCACCAACGATAGCCATATTATTCCAAAACTGTTTATAGAACCCAATTCTGTAAAGAGCCGGATAAGCTAGGGCTTGATACTGTGATACACTATCAGGCCCATATTGATAATGAATTGCCTTTTTATACTGGAAATCAACATTCTGTTCCATATACATGGCAATCCGATAGTTGTCCGGCACCTCCCAGGTAAATCCGACTCCGGCTTGCGTGCCTTTAACAGTCAGTCGCCGCTTATAAAAACTGTCAATCTCATTATTATTGCCCAGGTCCAATAGTTTGCGGTAAACAATATCCCCAAAAATAAACCGTAATTTTAATCCAGCATTAAGATTCTTGGTAACACGATAACCCAAACCACTATAAAATTCCGACAATCCGCCCTTGATTTCCAAATCATCCTGATACCAGATATAATTATTATTGAAATTGAGAGAATCTAGGTAAGACTGCTTAACAGCAGTCCTGGAAATGGGAGCCATACCCAGAACAAATCCAATGTAAGGCCCAATTGGAAACTTAAAAGAAAAACCCCCGAATTGATTTAAGGTATACCAGCCCTGTGCTTTATCAGATGCAACACTGAAAGTATTTAATTGTCCTTGTAGCGAAGCCGTAAAAAAACCATTCCAAAGGGCTGGATTTTTAGGATTCACCCCCAAAGAATCACGGATGCCACTGCCGGCCTCGCCAAGCCCTAACATCCTTACCGAAGAAGTTGGCGCTTGCATCCCAAATCCATAGGCAGAATAGTGTGAACTTTGAGCTAAAGTAACAAAAGGTAGCAGGCAAATTATACAAATTAAACGACGCATGCTTTATTTACTTTTCCTTAATCAGTAATAAGTCTAATTGTGGTCTTTTAGCAATCGACAGACTTTTATGGTTATATAGACTGAAAATTGATACATCATGGGTAACATTTGAGGTCCAGATGACCATCCCCAGATTCTCTCGGAATCCGCTGATAAATCCCTGGACGGTATTTTCCAGGTTAAATACCAGAGCGGTATCGTTCGGCAGGATAGTGGTCTTAGCCTCATATGATCCAATGGTACTTAAGAATTCAGGATACCATGTTGTGGAATCCATAAGACTAAGATAATAGGTCATCGATTCTTGATAATCAATTGTTTGTGTGGTATCAATTTGAAATTCCAATTGTGCTTTTCCAATCAATAGGTTGGCATCATTAAGCGTATCTGGCAAGCTAAAGTTAAGCAACACACAACTTTCTTGTGCTTCATTTAAATAAAAGCGCTCGGGATCGGAATCTAATTGTATTACTTCAACTATCGATAAATCGGCACCGCAGGTTAGCTGCTCCGTTATTGTGTCACCCTTGATTTGATAAACCACTTCTAACTGGGGGGCATTATCGGACTCCCTGGAATAAATAGTCTGAAATAAATCAACGGGCGGATCAATCATATCCAACATCAGCCCCTGAGTGCTCTGAGTTGTATCGCGCCATACTGAGATAAACTCTTTTGGTAAAGGAATAGTATCCGTGTCTCCGGCTCCTAATTGAAAGGTCTGTTGTAGATGTTTATGCATTACGTCTATGGAAAAATTCTCGTAATGTGTGCTATCCTCATCCCATTGCACAGTAGCATCGCTTTTAAGTAACCAAACACCACAATTGGAAAGTTTGGGGGTATTTATTTGCTGGGTTAGTCTGTTTTCGGTTACTAGGATCATACGCACATCAAATAGACTATCCAGTGTATCGGGTAAGCTTTCATCTAAATTAAAATTTAAAAGTGAATAGGACCTAAAATGATTATTTTTACCCAGGTATAAAAATCGATTGTTTCCCAGTCGTGGAGTTGCCTTTTTCATTTCTCCGGAAATATCCGCTCCGGTTAAGGTTAATTGGCGGAATTCATTTAACCCGGTATGATCGTCTGTGCTGGATAAAGAAGGCATTTTTTCACTACAGCTATTGAGCGTAAACAGAAATATTACCAGTAGAGATATTTTTAAAATTACTTGTGAAAGAAATTTATTTAAAAATATATGGATTAAATGCTTCCAAGATCTTTTATAATTTATCAATAACTTCAATGATTTCATCGGCCATTTTTTCCCAATCTTCCTGTGTTTCTCCTACCAACTTGGTTGCGGATATTTTCTCACTATGCTGATCAAAAAGTTTTTTAAAAACAGGATCTTGCTGATAGGCTGTCATAAGATCCTCATTTCGGTTGATAACCATCACCCGATCGCAATAGGGGATCGCAGCAGCGAGTACATCCAGCTGATCATCTTTTGCATATGTCGTATCAGGTTCGCTCAACCCAACTTCTTTATATTCTGACAGGCTATATTTGCCACGGTCTGATTTGGAATGCAATAACATTAATATTTTTACATCTTTAATGTACTCCTTGTCGAAAATGTTCGAATGTACGAAAAGCGGTAACAGACCGGTTTGCCAGTCATTACAGATGATAACCTCTGGCTTCCATCGCAAATAGTTTAACGTTGCTAGTGCCGCTGAAGCAAAATACCCGAATCGATGGGAATTCAAACAGCTCTGATTACTCTGTTGCGGGTTATAAAGTTCTCCATCTTGAGCGGTATAATAAGAATCGTTTTCAAGAAAATAGACCTGCACTTTTGTATTCGGGATGAAAGCAGACTTTACAGAGGCCTGCACATCTTCACCACAAAATTTAAGATCCATATCCCGTAACCGAATGACTTCCCGTAAAATATAACGCCGTTCGCTAATAAATCCATATTTGGGCATCATCAGGCGAAAATCATGCTTCCGTTCTATAAATACATTAGGCACACCTTTGGAAAAAGCAGCTAGCTCATAGGTCTCCGCAAAGGGGATGATTTCTGAGGTTAAGTAATAAATTCGTTTTGTCATAATTAATTCATCATTTGTTTGGCTTTACTTATATATTCACTATTAGGGAAATTTCTCATCAATTCTCGGAAGGCGGCATGGCCTTTCTCTCTATCGCCTTGGGCCAAATAACAGAGCCCCAATTTAAACTGCGCATCGTCCGCTTTATTGGTATTCATAAAATTAAAGACCTGTTTGAATTCAACTATCGCTTGACTATATTGTTTCATGGCATAATAACATTCCCCGATCCAATACTGGGCATTATCAGCCAGATCATTATTGCGATCCTCGGCAATTAATTGTCGAAATAATTCTTTTGCTACCCGGGGATTATTATTTTGATAGTGTGACAGGGCTTTCAGGTAACGCTCCCGATAAGTCTCTATTTGACTGGGTGTTGATGCTACTGACTTTGGCTCAGATTGTAGGGTTTGAGCCTCCTGCAGGCTTTCACTCAAAGATAGAATCCGATTTTCCAGCACTACTAGTTGGGATAGAATTTCAAAATTAATACTGTCAGCATAATTAGCTCGCCGGGTATATTTTTCCATCTGATACTGTAGACCATCAATCATAGTCTGTTGTGCCTGAGTGACGGATTCTAAATCCTCTACCGAATGAGTCAACGAATCCAGATAACCATACCATCTTTTCTCTGACTGAACCAATGCCGGTAATATGGCCACTCTATTACTAAGACTATCCACAGTAAGCAATAATGAATTAACTTGTTCCTGTAGATTAGCTAACTCCTGCTTAACAGTATCCAATTCTTGAGCCAGTTCCTTATCCCTTCTACCATAGATTTGTTCCGTTAACAAGGAGAACAATACACAGCAGAGTACAAGCAGCCGTAACCCGCGGTTAATCGGTTTTTTTTGATTAATTATTTTTTCTTTTACGCTCAAAATCATTGTGCCCATCCAAAACACATATATTGTCGAAAATTATCTATTTTAGCCCTAAAAACAAAGAAATAAGTTCTTAATATTTAATACGGTGGATGCTGAAATTCATCATCAATCCAATAATTATCAGGCAGCTGATTAAAAAAGATCCGCCATAACTGATAAAAGGCAATGGCAAGCCGGTTACCGGTAATAATCCAATGGTCATACTGACGTTTACAACCACATGGAAGAATAAAATACTGACAAGCCCGATTACCACCAAGGAACTGTATTTATCTTTCATCCGATAAGCTGATTGGACATTAATAAGGATTAAAAGAAAAAATAATAAAAGCACAAAGGTAACTCCTATAAACCCATATTCTTCACCAATTACTGAAAATATGAAGTCAGTCTGTTGTTCCGGTAAAAATTTCAAATGAGTCTGCGTGCCTTGACCGATGCCCTTGCCCAATAATCCTCCTGAGCCAATGGCTACCTGTGATTGGATAAGCTGGTATCCGGCTCCCTGGGCATCGGCCTCTACATTAAACAGGGTCATAATCCGATCCTGTTGATAGGGTTGCAGACGGTTCCAAAGAACGGGAGTAACAAAACCCAAGGATAAATTGATTACTGAGAGTGTAATGGCAATCCACAACTTTTCTTTACTGAAATACATAACAATAAACAGAATTATCACCCAGATGAAAAAAGTATAAAAGTTAAAAGCGGTCAGAATACTGATGAGGGGGGCAATGATCACGAAAATATGAAATATCCTCACTCCGGCCCAAAAAAGCATTGGAAAAAGAATCATTACATAGATAATGGCGGTACCTAAATCCGGTTGATTAAATATAATAACCATTGGAATGAGAGTTGCCATTAGCGGTAAAAGCATAATCCGAAAGTCCGAGGTCGGTATTTCCGTGCTGGATAAATATTTAGCAACTGCTAGAACAAGCAATATTTTCATGATCTCGGAGGGTTGTAAATTAAAGGGACCGATATCAATCCACCGATGAGTACCGGCCGTTTCACTATCGATGAAAAAGGGTACAATGATGAGAATCAATCCAATCGCATACAGTAAATAGGTCCATTCATAGATCAACTTTTTTTGAATAAAAAACACAATTGTTGCCAGGATAATACCAAAAATAAGCCAAAGCACTTGTTTGCCAATGGCTTTATGGAAAAACGTTTGATCGGCATGTAAAGAGGCACTATAGAGTGCTACTAGCCCAAAGGCACAGAGTAAAGTTACTAATATTACTATCAACAGATTAGTACGGCTGAAAAATTCAAAGAGACTCTCTCGGGAAGTGGCCCTAATCTGATTCATACCCGGCATATACTTTCTTTTGTTTTTGATAGTATTTAAATATTTTTCCGGCAATAGGAGCTGCGGTCTCTCCGCCGCCCCCACCATGCTCAATTAAAATTACGACGGCAATTTTTCCAGGATTGTAATCCGCGTAACCAATAAACCAAGCATGAGATTTACCGTGGGGATTTTGAGCCGTCCCGGTTTTCCCAAATATTTGCGTTCCTTTAATGTGAGCCGCTTTTCCAGTTCCGTCTTTATCATTGACTACAGAATACATTCCATTTTGAACAATCCGCCAAGTATCCGGGGAAAAGATTTTGACCGAATCTTTTTGCGTTGAAAAATACTTGAAATTATTTACCTTTTTATCATAATACTTTAAACCCAAATGGGGTTGTGTCACTTTACCATTGGTTGCTATTATGGAGATAAAGCGTGCCATTTGTATGGGGGTAACTAACAAATCACCTTGGCCAATAACCAAGTTTAACTTATTGCCTTCGGTCCATTGACCGGTGCCATACTTATTATCCATATAATTTCGATCCGGCACCACTCCCCTGGCATCATTCGGCAAATCTATTTCGGAACTGCTTCCAAAGTAAAATGTTCTAGCAGTCTTAGCCCACAGATCTATATCAATACGCCGTATTAAGTGGTAAAAAAAGACATTACAAGATTGGGCAATCGCAGAGTGAATATCAACTTTGCCATGGCCGCTACTTTTCCAGCAATGAAAGGATCTTCTTCCCAGCCGATATCGGCCCACACATCTAACGGTCCAGGTGGTATCAATATATCCATCCTCGATGGCTACCATGGCGGTTATTAATTTAAAGGTTGAGCCGGGCGGATATAATCCTTGCGTAACCCGGTTGTATAACGGCCGGACCGGATTATTCCGTAATTGATTCCAAACATCTGCATCTATTATCCCGCTGAATAAATTGGGCGAGTAATCCGGTTTGCTAATAAAGGAAATAATCTCTCCGTTATCCGGATTAAGTACTATGGCAACGCCCTGTGTATCCTGCATTAGAGTTTCGATATATTGCTGGAGATCCAGATCTATGGTCAAATAGAGATCGTTGCCCGGTTCAGGTAATTTCTGGGTTTTTTCGGTATAACTGCTAACGGCTTGACCATGAGCATTCACTTGTACATAACGATAGCCGGTTTTTCCTCGTAAAATGGATTCATAACGTCTCTCCACACCTTTCCAACCGATTAAATCACCTAGACGATATCCGGAGTGTTTGATACGCTCTAAAGCGTGCCGATCTATTTCTCTTAAATAACCGATAACATGTGAAAGGTTGGTCTTGGCCGGAAAGGATCTTAAGGGTGCCAAAGAATAGAGTACACCAGGTAATTCTAATTTGTGTTCTTCTAATTTGGTGAGCGTTTGAAAGTCAATATCCTCGGCAACTTTAGCTGGTAGAAATCTGCCGCGCCAGTTCTTCTGAACGCGATGACGAATATCCTTAACCTGCAATCCCAATAATTCAGATAAATACTGATATGTCTTTTGAGAAGAACGCAACTCGAAAGGGATTATGTTGATATTGTACTGGAATTTATTGTCGGCAATTATCCGACTGTTGCGATCATAAATAATACCACGCGGTGCTTCGATAGGTACGACCCGTACTCGGTTTGATTCCGCCATGCCTACAAATTTGCGGTAATGCGAAATTTGTAGATTGTATAGCCTCAGGATCAAAACGATAAAGATTAAACCTGCTATTATCAGCACTGCCAGACGTCGAATTGGAATTATGGCATTTACGGATGGTAACATAATATTTTTCAGTCTGTCTTAAGCGGTAAAAAATAGTCTACTAAAAAATAGAAAACACTCACATACAGGCTGGAGGGAACAACATAGCGCAGAATGATATACTGAATTTGGTAACCCGTCCCCTGAAAATAGATAAGATAAAAAATCAAAAAATGTAAGCAAATGATTGTGAAAATAATTAAATAAAAGGAAAAAATATTGATCCGTTTCCGACGATCTTTCAAATACCCGGAGAGGAAACCCGCTACAGTTTTAGACAAAGCCGATAATCCCAGAAAAGAGCCCAGACCCAGGGCATCGACCAAAATACCGATACTAAAACCATATAACTGACCGAGAGCCCGTCCTAAGAGTTGACCTATAATAATTACCAGAATTAAGACAAAATCAGGACGAATGTCTTGGAGCGATAATAAGGGCGCCACCAAAATCTGTATGAATAGGACTAAAAGACTAAAGCCAATAATAATTATTATTTTTCGTAACATGGTCCCGATATCACAATAAATACTTCTTCAATCGAATTTAGATCAACATAGGGCCTGATTTTAACAATCTGGTATAAACCATTGGCCGATTGCTTTATATCTACAACTTCTCCGACCTTTATTTCACCTGGATAGATATCACTATAACCGGATGTGATCACAATTTCACCTGGATGAATAACCACGGTTTTGGGAATTTCCTCAACTTTAGTGTAGCCGCTACCATCCGGTTGCATAATACCCACATGTCGACTAGTCTGAAAGCGTACACTTAATCTGAAATTGATATCATTAAACAATTGTACCATTGAAGTTTTCTGTCCGATGGAAACGGTTTTACCAACGATACCATCGGTGCTCAGGATCGCCATATCTTTTTTGACCTGTTGCTCAGCTCCGGCATTAATTAATATGGAATTATAAACCACGGTAGTGCCTCGATTCAATACACGGGCAGCTAATAAATCAAGTCGAGAGGTGTCAACGAAATCCAACATTTCGCGTAAACGTTGATTCTCTATGTAAGCTTCTTTTAGCTCTGTATTCAATAAGGCTAGACGTATGTTATCTTGTCTTAACTCTTTATTTTCTTCCACCAGTCCTGATAATTGTTCAATCCACTGACCCGGATAGTGCAGGAATGCAAAGGTTGAGGACAGTCTGCCCTGAATCTGACGAACTTGAGTATTATCGTTTGACAATAAAATAACAAAAGAGACGATTATAAGTATGATAAAGAGAAGATAATCGTAATTTTCAAAAACGAAGCCATATACTTTACGAAACATTTGAATTAGAGTAATACCTCTTTGAATTTATCAATATTCTCAATAATAATTCCTGTACCTTTAACAACAGACTGCAATGGATTCTCAGCTACATTAACAGCCAAATCGGTCTCTACTCGAATCCGCTGGTCTAATCCTTTTAATAACGAACCACCACCTGTCAAAATTACACCCCGATCCAGAATATCAGAAGATAATTCTGGTGGTGTCTGTTCCAGGGCTTGCTTGATGGCCTGGGCAATCTGATCGATGGTATCTTTCAGGCACTCCCGGATTTCTACCGATGAAACCTCTATGGTTTTGGGAATACCGGCTACTAGACTCCGCCCTTTTATAGAAACAGTTGTATCATCTACAGGCATGGCCGATCCCACACCACATTTAATCCACTCTGCCGTTCGCTCGCCAATCAATAAATTATGTTCATCTTTAAAATATTGGATAATGGCCTCATCCATTTCATCCCCGGCAATCCGAATTGCTTGCTTTGTGACGATCCCATTTAAAGCGATTACGGCTATTTCAGTGGTTCCACCGCCAATATCCACAATGATATTGCCCACCGGCTTAGAAATATCAATTCCGATCCCAATCGCAGCTGCGATCGGTTCTTCGACTAAATACACTTTGCGCGCATTAGCCCGTTCTGCCGACTCCCGGACAGCCCGCTTCTCCACTTCAGTAATACCCGAAGGAATACAAATTACAATATTCGGACGTGCGATCCGACTCAGGTTGATCTTGCGGATAAATCCCCTAATCATGGCATCGGACATATCAAAATCAGCAATAACACCATCCTTGAGCGGACGTATGGTCTGTATTTCACGATGGGTCTTCCCCAGCATCTCCTTGGCGTCCTTTCCCACCGCAACAACCTCACCATCATGAACCGAACGGGCCACAATAGAGGGTTCATCCAGCAATATTCCCTGTCCCTTTACATATATTAGCGTATTCGCAGTTCCTAAATCAATGGCAATATCTCCGGTAAACATGTTGAACAACTTTAAACCCATGGTAACTCCACAAAATATTAATGTTTAAATACGCGCTGACCTGTAAAAATCATAAACAGAGCATGCTCCTTACAAGCATCGATAACCTCTTGATCACGTATGCTCCCGCCCGGTTGAATAACCCCTGCGATCCCGTGTTGGGCCGCCAGATCTATGGAATCCCTAAATGGGAAAAAGGCATCAGAAGCTATTACGCTGCCCTCTGTATCGAGTTCACCTTCGCTCGCCTTGCGTAAAGCAATTTTCAAGGAATCAACCCGGGACATCTGACCAGCCCCGACACCAATCGTACCCGTGGCATCCGCCAATACGATAGCATTAGACTTAACTTGCTTAACTAAGTTCCATCCGATTTTCAAGGCTTTTTCAGTCCTACTATCTATTTTCCCTTCGGCAACAACTTTCCAGTTGCCACCATTGGATATTACTTGCTGCTCTTCCTGCACGAGCAATCCCCGACCATAACTTTTATATATTTTATTTCCCTTCAAGGCCTCAGTATTGGGTATTAGTAGACGTAAATTCTTTTTGCCGGCCAAACACTCCTGGGCATCCGACATAAACTGGGGGGCAACGATGCACTCTAAAAAATGTTTGCGTAATTCATCAGCAAAGGTTTTATCGATCGGAATGTTTGTACAAACAATCCCACCAAAGAAACTAATCTTATCCGTTTTCACAGCCCGTAAAAAAGCGGACTGACCATCCTCGCCAAGGCCGAATCCACAGGGATTTGTATGCTTGATAAGGACACACATCGGTTCCTTTACATCCATCTGGTTAATAATTTGATAGGCAGATAGGCAATCAACATAATTATTATAGGAAATCTCTTTCCCCTGCAGTTGATGGAAAGGATACCACCCCTCATCCTCTGGACTGTATAGAGCAGCTTTCTGGTCTGGATTTTCACCATATCGCAAAGTATGGATTTTACGGTAGCTGTTACTGACATAGTTAGGCAATGGTGAGTCGGTATCCGCGCTAAAATATTCAGCAATAAGGGCATCGTAATTTACAGATTGCCTAAATACTATTCCAGCCAACCTTTTTCGATAATCCAAATCCAGACGGTTCTTTTTAAATTTTTCAATAAACTCTCGGTATTGATTAATCCTGGAAAGCACAACGACCTGTTTAAAGTTTTTCGCGGCCGCACGCAACATACTGGGACCACCCACGTCGATCATTTCAATAATTTCATCATCAGTTTTCTCAGCATCTTGATAGATTTCACTGAAAGGATACAGATTGACCACTACTAATTGAAAAGTCGGTGCGGAAATTCGATCCAGATCAGCAGTGTGTTTTTGCTTATCAGTATCCGCCAATATACCGGCAAATATACGTGGATGTAAGGTTTTGACACGTCCACTCAAAACCTCCGGAAACTCGGTAACCGTCTCAATTTTGGTGGCCTTAATCCCGGCCTCAGTCAGCTTACGGTAGGTGCCGCCAGTTGAATAAATAGCGACTTCCTTTTCGGTCAAAAATTGGGCTAACTCCACAATGCCTTGCTTATTCCAGACACTTAATAATGCGCGCCTTATCTGCATTCTGTTATTCATCAATAACCACCTTGTTATCTTTGATTTTTATGCGATCTTCACAAAAGGCCTTGATAACCTTTGGAAAAACATGATGCTCAACCTTGAGAACCCGTTCCGCCAGTGAATCGGGTGTGTCTTCAGGATGAACAGCTACTTTTTCCTGATAAATAATCAGCCCGGTATCATAGTGTTCATCGACAAAATGGACCGTCACACCAGTGACCTTCACCCCTGACTCTATAACCGCCGCATGCACACGATGACCATAGTAGCCTTTGCCACCAAAATTAGGTAGCAATGCCGGATGGATATTGATCATGGCGTACTTGTATTTGCGAACTAATGGAGTCGGAATTAGCTTTAAATATCCGGCTAGGATTACTAAATCGATCTGATATCGATCTAGTAATGAAATAAGAAAATTTGTATAATCTGCACTACTTTTAAATTGTTTAATATTTACAAAATGAGTGGCAATGCCGGCCAGCTCTGCTTTATCAAATATTTTCGGATGGCTGCGGTCGCTAATCACACATTTTATTTGGGCGGGTATATTTCCTTTCCGGATTTCTGCTAAAATTGCGGCAAAGTTTGATCCTCTGCCAGAAGCAAATACAGCTATATTTTTCACTTCGCCAACTTCCTTCTCCAATTTTTGACACCCAAATTTAAATAATTAACACTTCACAAGCAATTCGATATTTTTTTAAATTCAGCCTAAGATATTTAATTTTATATTATAAATTTCTTAAAAATATCTCCATGATATAGCTAACTTTATATTAATTTATTTTATTCTTTACAATTGTGAGTTATTTTCATTTTAGCAGCTAAGAAAGTTATTAAAGTAAAGTTATCTTAATATATTTTATATTTAACTCATTAAACCTTAAACAATAAAGTTTGCTTACATTCTGGTTACCTGTCCGCCACCTGCCTGTGATAAGCAGTGATGATAAATAGTTTCAATTATCTTATTCAGGTAGGTTATATCGTCAAAGACATCAAAATTATCAGTATCAATAATTAATATATTTCCTTTTTTACTCGCTTCCTTAATCCAGCGGTCATAAGTAATATTGAGCCGATGAAGGTATTCCGGATCGATATCTCGCTCAAACTGGCGGGATCGTCTTTTTATGCGGGTTAACAAGGTATCAATACTGGCCTTTAAATAAATAATCAAATCGGGGCTCTTTAAATATTGGGTCATAATACTAAACAACTCTTGATAATTGTACCAATCCCGCTGACTCATATTGCCCATTTCATAAAGATTCCGGGCGAAAATTTCCACATCTTCATAGATAGTGCGGTCCTGAACAGTCGACTGGTCACTTTCTGTCATAATCTTGTGGGTTTTAAAGCGATGAGATAAAAAGTATACTTGGAGATTAAAACTCCAGCGTTTCATGTTTTGATAAAAATCATTTAAATAGGGATTATCAATAACTGATTCATAGTATGCTCGCCAACCCAATTTATCGGCAATGATTTTGGTTAAAGTTGTTTTCCCAACGCCAATATTACCCGCTACGCCAATAAAGTATGTCCGCTTACTCACCAATGATCTCTCCCAGGCTAGATTCTCCGACAATCTTATATAATTTAGTCAGTTTAATCTGATTGACTATTCCCAAGTTGCTCTCAGTTTTGACTTTTATGTAGTTATCCGTATATCCCTGATAATATTCTCCATTTACCGCTTCTTCGTATAGTACTTTAAAAGTATTATCTAAATGCCTTTTTATAAAATTCTGCTGCTTATCTCTACTTAGTTTACGCAATTGTGCCGCACGTTGTTTTTTTTCTGGTACAGAGACGGTGTCAGTTTTTTTTACAGCTCGGGTTAGCGGCCGCTGCGAGTAACGAAAAACATGCAGATAATTGACCGGTAACACCTTGAGGTAAGTAACCAAATCATTGAAATCCTGTGATGATTCACCCGGATAGCCAACCATGACATCCGTCCCGATAGAAACACCAGGAATCTCCTGTGCGATATGCCTTACCAAACGCTGATAAAACCCGGGGGTATATTTACGTCCCATAGCGTCAAGTATCTTATATGTTCCGTGCTGTAAAGGTATATGAAAATGCCGACAGATCCGTTCTTCATTTTTCATTAGATCAATAAGTTCATTATTTACCAAATCCGGTTCTATAGAACTCAACTGGATTCTGGGAATATCTGTATCCTGAATCAGTTTCTTGATCAAATCTGCCAGATTACGATTATCAGTTGACTGGTAGTGCCCTAGGTTAATCCCGGAAAGTACAATTTCCTGATAACCCTTTTCATAAAGTCTTTGTGCTTCTGTGAGGCATGCTTGCCAAGGACGGCTACGGCTGGGACCTCTTAAATAGGGAATTATGCAGTAGTCACAGTAATAATCGCAGCCATCTTGAATTTTCATAAAGGCCCGGGTCCGGAAACCATCCGGAATATCAGCATGGTTTGGAAAGGTACTATTCATTTCTGCCGGTTTTTCCCCATTCCAATCGGCAACATATGCTCTGGGAGGCTCCTCATTAAGGTGGGGGATATACTTCTCCAACTGATATTTTTCTTGGTTGCCAATGACCAGATCAACTCCCGGAACACGCAGTAAGGCTGCCTTTATTTCCTGAGCATAACATCCGGCTACAATTATTTTACCCGGCGGGGAAATGCGCCGCGCTGCCGCCACAGCTCCCCGTGTTTTAGCAGCGGCCTGTTGCGTCACTGTGCAGGAATTAATTACCGTAATATCGGCTGGCTGGTTCTGCGGTACTATTTCATACCCCACCTCTTGCAGGCGGGATGCTATAGAATCACTTTCGGAATGATTCAGACGGCATCCCAGTGTTCTAAAAGCCACTTTAATTGGTTCTGAAATTTTAGTCACAGAATAATTCATTCCACAAGCATACCATTAATAACTTATCTCCAGACAACTACGATCGCCTATTATGAAACGATTGGTGCTGGGTTTTGTATCCCCTATTTTGATAGATACATTTTTACCGAAAATACTCGATTCGATACGCTTGCCTTGATTTTCAATTGAGCAATAGGGCATCAGGATACTAAACTCCAGTTCCGAATTAAATATTTTACAATCATTTTCAATAGCCGTATAGGGTCCGATATAAGAATTAATGATCTTTGTATTCGCACCAATGATTACCGGTCCCCGGATAACGCTATTTTTTATTGCAGCCCCTTTTTCAATAATTACCCTCCCGGCGATCTCACTCAACTTATCAATCGTCCCTTCTCTGCTATCCTGAATATTATCCAAGACCAAGCGGTTAGCTTCCAAGAGATCAGCTGGTTTCCCTGTGTCTTTCCACCAGCCGGTGATCTCTGAATAGGTTACCCGATACCCTTTATTCAACAGGTACTGATGGGCATCTGATATTTCCAGCTCCCCTCGTTGACTGGGTTTAATATTTTTTACTGCCTCAAAAATATTACTGTCATACAGATATATTCCCGTAACTGCATATTTACTTTTTGGTTGCTGAGGTTTCTCTTCTATGCCAACGATGCGGTTTTCTCTTATCTCAGGCACCCCGAATCTTTCCGGATCATGTACCTGGGATAACACCAAATGACAATTGGATCTATTTTGCTGAAATTCCCGGATAAACCGATCAATGCCACCGATGATAATATTATCTCCCAGATAAAATATAAATGGATCCTTCCCGATGAAGGGCTCCGCGATCTTTATACAATGAGCCAATCCGGCCGGACGTTCCTGTGGAATATAGGTGATTTTAACCCCAAATTTCTTGCCATTTTGATAAACATGTTTTACTTCCTGTCCCTCCTGGTTGGTAATAATTCCCACCTCAGTAATACCCGCATCCCGTACATACTCCAGGGCATAATTCAAGATGGGTTTATTAGCGATCGGAATCAGATGTTTATTCTGGGTAAAAGTGATCGGGCGTAGGCGGGTTCCATGACCTCCGGCTGTTATCAACGCTTTCATATTCCATTCCTCTCTTTATTTCTCTTTAATAATTTTTGATTGCGGAACTTTAGCTATTAAATCAAGGCCCTCATTATCGATTATATCAGCCTGTATGATCTGACCGGATTCCAGCACGTGGTTACCGGGAAACCGTACGACACAATCGACCTCCGGGGCATCCCAGGGGGTGCGACCGATCCATGCGCCATCTTTCTGCTCATCAATGATCACCGGCACCGTTTTGCGCTGCTGTTTACGAGCAAAACCAGTGGCAATCTCATACTGAATATCCATGACCCACTCTCGGCGTTCCTCCTTTAAGGAGGAAGGAATATCGTCACGCAATTCAGCCGCTGCAGTGCCCTCTTCCTCGGAATATTTAAACACGCCTAGTCTTTCAAAGCGTTGGGCTTCAACAAAGTCCAGTAACTGGTGAAAATCTTGTTCATTTTCCGTAGGAAAGCCAACCATTAGCGAGGTTCGCAAAGCCAACTCTGGTACTTGAGACCTCATTTTCCTTAGCAAATGTTTTATTTGATCCACGGTTCTTGTCCGACGCATCAACTTTAAGATTCTGTCCGAAGCATGCTGGATCGGTATATCAACATAGGGACATATACTGGCATGTTCCACAATTAACCGGTTGATTTTTTCATCCCAATAATCAGGGTTGGTATACATAATCCTTATCCAGGGAAAAAGGTCTAGCCGAGCTAACTCATCCAGCAAATCATAAAGTTTACGTTTGCCATATAAATCTGTACCATATCGAGTCAAATCCTGGGCAATTAAAATCAATTCCTGAACACCCTTTTGTTTTAAATAAACTGCCTCCTGAAGCAGCTGATCTATGGGACGACTTATCTGTTTACCACGCATTTGCGGAATCGAGCAGAAACTACAGGTGTTATCGCATCCTTCAGCAATTTTCAAATAGGCATAATGACCGGGGGTCAGCAGCTCTCTGGATCTTACCAAATTATTACCGGGATAATCCCTCTGGGTAAGTATTCTTACGATCTCTTCCTGGGAATTTACACCCAAAATCCAATCCACCTCTGGTAATTCCCGGCGTAATTCTGATGTATATCGTTGGGCAAGACATCCCATAACCAGAATTAATTTCACGGCACCGTTTCTTTTCAATTCGATTGTGTCCAAAATGGTTTGGACCGACTCTTCCCGGGCATCATGGATAAAACCGCAGGTATTTATGATCACGAATGCTGCCGTTTCACCTTCGGATTCATATTGAAATCCGGATTTTTCTAACATTCCCTTCAAAATTTCCGAATCAACAGTATTCTTGGGACATCCCAGACTGATAATTGTAAAAGCTCTATTTGAACCTGGTGTGTTCAATATATGTCCTGGATTTTTTGATTAGGATTTACGGAGTAAGACATCTACATAATCATGGGGATCAAATTCCACCAAATCCTCCAATTTCTCGCCCACCCCCAGATAACGTATCGGAATATTCAGTTTATGATTGATGGCCAAGACAATTCCTCCTTTGGCAGTCCCATCCAGTTTAGTTAATATCAATCCGCTTAAACCAACTGCTTGATTAAACTGTTCCGCCTGTACAATTCCATTCTGTCCGGCATTGGCTTCGATAACTAACCAAATATCATGCGGTGCGTCAGGATAAGCTTTATTGATGACCCGTTTTATCTTTTTCAGTTCCTCCATTAAATTGGACTTAGTATGCAATCGTCCGGCTGTATCGATAAGTAAAACATCTATTGATTTAGCTACCGCCGATTTCACGGCATCAAAAGCAACCCCCGAGGGATCCTTACCTTTAGGATTTCCTAAAAATTCCACCCCGGATCGTTGTGCCCAAATTTTTAACTGCTGGTAAGCGGCGGCCCGATAAGTATCAGCCGCTGCCATCATCACTTGCTTACCTGCAGAGGCATATCTATGTGCCAATTTACCGATCGTCGTGGTCTTGCCCGTCCCGTTTACCCCGACCATCAGGATAATATGAGGTGATGATTGGACCTTATTAATCACAGGTGCTTCCTCACTATTCAGAATGGCAAGCAACTCCTCTTTGAGTATATCCTTCAACTGGGCGGCTTCACTTTTCTTGACATCGCGTAATTTGTCTACCAATTCCTCAGTTAAATCCACACCGATATCCGTGGCAATTAAGGTTTCCTCAATCTCTTCTAGAACATCTTTGTTTACGGTAAAGAATTTTTTTATCAGTGGTAATCTAGCAGCCAGTTTATATTCAGTCTTGGATAATCCTTGGTCCAATTTAGAGGTCTTCACCTCCTTCGATGGCGGTCGGGAAGTCGATTTTTCACGTATTTCACGGATAAAGCTATAAAAATATTGTATTGCTGAAATAAACATGAAAAAGATCGATACCCACATTAAAGGCATCTGGAAATTGACCGGTGTAATTTGATCTCCATAGATAAAGGCTAAAATCGTGGCGGTGGTTATCACGATAGTTATTTTCCCTAGTTTATTGGCTCCAGGTGATATTTTACAAATATTCATCATATACACACCCAGCAGGGAAATGGAAAAGTCCCGAATAAGTAAAACCCCAAAATAAAAGAACGGTACCGTATCGCTTATAACCAGGTAGAGCATTACACTGAACATCACTATCTTGTCCGCCAGTGGATCTAGCATCTTTCCCAGAGAGGTAATTTGATTACTTATGCGCGCCAGCCAGCCATCTAACATATCGCTGAAAATACAAATAACCATAAATATGAAGGCTGTTCCACTTTGATTTTCTTTTAGAAAATATATAATAGGAATAGCCAAAGCAGCCCGGATGATGGAGATGATATTGGATCCGGTAACAATCCGGTCCGGATGTATTTTTTCATATCTTTCCTGGACAATACGCTTCACAATTGCTCCTTAATCAATATGCCTGATAATTCCTTTTTCCTTAGTTCAATTTTACGTTTCAATTGTAGATAACAGGGCAGACCTGCCCGCTTTTGTATAAGAACATTAGTACTTAATTCGGAAAAGTTCCCATTGAATATTATTTCTCCGCTATCCATGATCCATAAAAAATCACAGACATTTTTCAGAAATTTAAAATCATGGGTTATCACAATCAATGCTTGGTATTTCTGGCGTCTTTTTATGATTCTCTGTAATTGTGACTTCCCTCGAGAGCCCAGACTAATAGTGGGCTCATCCAGGATCAAGACATCTGGTTCACAAGCAAAATTTAAGGCCAAGGCAAACCGCCTTAACTCGCCACTACTGAGGGCATATCCATTTTTATTGATTATATCCACTAATCCAATATCAAAAAAACCCAGTACTTCTTTTATTTTTTTATATAAGCCCGTGAATTTTTGATTTCTATTACTTATCAATTGGAGCGTATCTTTTATCTTGTTCCCGAGGAACAGATTCTCTGGAAATTGCGGTGAGTATAGGATATCTAATGCAGCAAAGTTTATATTGCTATTATGACAGGAAAAGTTTTTTTTACCCGATTGTAGATCAATTATTCCTGCTAATATTTTTCCTAAAGTGGTCTTCCCAGATCCTGATAGACCATAAATGCCCAGCGGGGATATAAATCGGTAATCCAGCCGTTCAGTATGTAATCGAAAGCTTTTATTTCCCGGATATTTAAAATGTAATTTATTCAGCTGCAGTGATATTGCTTCTAGCATTGATCAAACTCATTTAAACCCAAATATGAGGTTGTTTCGCCCTGATAGACAATCCGTCCATCCTCCAGTCTGATAATATAATCAGCCAGATAAATCTCTTCTTCTTCATGAGTTGTCCATATCATGCTGATCCTGTTATCTCTCTTTTGCTCTAATCGATTGTAAAACGACATCCGGTCCACAATATCCAGAAAAGAGGTTGGTTCATCTAAAATTAATAAAGATGGCTTGGCGATAAGAATACTCATCAGGGCGAGATGCTGTTTTTGTCCGCCGGACAATTCGTTAGGAGAATCTTTGCGTCGCTCCCAAAGTCCCATATGCACTAACGCCTCTTGCACTCTACGATCAATTTCCTTATAAGATAATCCCATATTTTCCAGATTGAAAGCCAGTTCACGCTCCAGATTTAGTTGGATCAGTTGATCATCAGGATTTTGGAAAATATACCCGATCCCCAGAGGGTTTTGTTTAAGCGTCCCCGGCAGTTGAAGTTCTCCTTGGTTAGGTTGAAGTAATCCGGCAATTATTTTTATTAAGCTTGTTTTACCGGAACCACACTCACCCGTAATGGCAACCCATCTATGGAGAGGGATCCTGAGATTTAGGTTCGTAAACAGAGGGGTTTCCGTATAATTAAAGCAAATATTTTCCAGGGTAATTCTCACTCTGACTCCAGAATTTCTTTAACGGTACGTGCTGAGGCACCCAAATTTTTAATAATCACCTGCCGGGCGGTTATAGCCATATGTTCATAATATCCCCGTTCATTGATCATATGAGCTATTTCACAGTACAAATCCTCACTATTAGCACAACATCGACCACCTCCACTTTCCAATAACAATTTTGCTTCTCTTGAATTGTGAAAGGTCGGCCCGAATAAAACCGGTATAGTTGCAGCAGCGGGTTCCATTACATTGTGAATCGATCCCCGAAAACTACCCCCTATAAAGGCCACATCCGCCTGATGATACAGCTCTGCAAGTACCCCGACACTATCTATTAGAACCACCGCTGTCTTGGTGTCTGTCTTATCAACCTCCGAAAATCTAGTAGTTTGATAGCCCTGATATTCAAAATTGTCCTCCAAAGTCTCCAATGCATACTCGTTTGGTTCATGGGGAGCGAGAATCACTCTGAACTGTTGATAGATTTGCATCAATTTGAAAATTGCCGGTAATATATGCCGGGCATCCTGCGGCCAAATACTACCGCATATTAACACAAAACCCGACGGAAATAGCTGGGGTATCTTGGTGAGAACTCTTTTCTGGGCCCTGTGAAACACCTGATCATAGCGGGTATCCCCCAGATTAAGTACTTTTATCGGTACAGAACCTATTAAACTTTCAACCGAGTGCTTATCCTCCTGGGAGATTGCATAAATATAATCCAGACAGCGATAGATCTCACCGAAAAAAGTTTTTACCACGGGAAACCATTTAGTACTTTTACGGCGTACCCTGGCGGACATGAGATAGGTTTTTACTTTATGCCTGCGTGCGTTCAGGATCAAATTCATCCAGAGTTCATAAGTAACAAATATGATCTTGCGTGGCTTTAATTTTTGAATAAACTTCCGAGTCCTTAAGAAGGTATCCAGTGGAAGATAAATATAAAGATCTACTTCAGTAACCCGCTTGGCATGTTTGAATCCACTGGGTGAAGTGAAACTGGCGATAATTCCTATATCGGGGCGCAAGGCCTTTAATCCTTTGATTACCGGCCTGGCTTGTTCAAATTCACCTAGGGAAGCCGAATGAATTAAAAAAAGAGGTTTATGTGGATTGGCTGTACGGTATTTACGTACCTCTCGCCAACTACGACGCCTTCCTTGAATGCCTTCCCGGGATTTCTTACTGAACAGATAGGAGATATGATAGATCATAAAGGATAAAGGAATGAAAATGACATTATATATAATAAACCAGAAAAAAATCAAAACTCAGGCTCCCAGTAATGATTGTTTGATGGTACTAAATATCTCTGTTGGCGCTATATCCAAACAATATTGCTGTTGTCGGTAACAGACCCGATCTCCTTTTTGGGAACAGGGACGGCACCAGATTTGGCGCTCAAAGGTTAAACTTTGCTTAAGATTGCACCCGGCACCGGTTTCACGGGAGGTGGGACCTAAGATTAAGCCTACCGGAACTCCCAAGGCTTCAGCAGCATAAACCAATCCGGTATCATTACCAATAACCGCTCTGCTTTCTGATAATAATGCCAGAGTGGTGGTTAAGTCTGTCATTCCACGGAGCAGAATACTTTTATCTGGAAGTAGATCCTTAATTGGTGTTAGGTAATCATCCTGAGAGCCACCAAGCCAGATTATGGGAATATTCAGATCTTCATTTATTTTTTTAGCTAAAGCAACAAACTTCGGTAAAGGATATCTTTTATTGTACCAGGTTGCAACAGGAAGAAAAGTAACGTAGGGTTTTGTAATATTATGCTGACGAATTATTTCCAGAGCATCTTTTTTAGCCTGTTCGTCTAGATATATTTCCGGCATATTATCATTCGCATAAATATTCAAAGGGTGTAATACATTGAAATAAGCCTGTCTTAAATTATAGCTGTCCGCAAATAAATTAATATAAAAATAAAATAATAAAATGCGTTTGAAATATGGTTTTTTATATCGGAGACTAGGTATTCCTCTCAAAAAACGGCCTAATATTAAACTCCGAATACTACTGTGAAAATCTATAAAGAGAGAATAGCCTTTTTGTTGCAGTTGTTGGCACAAGCTTAACCAACCGGATAATCCTTTAGCGGTATCAAAGGTAATCACTTGGAAAATCTGAGGATTGTATAACAGAAGGGGCTTATATTGTTCTTTGGTAAGAAAATCGACCTTGGCTTTGGGGTAGCGCTTGTGTAAGGGTTCCAGAATGGAAGTTAACTGTACAATGTCACCCAGTGAACTCAAGCGGATAATTAGTATTTTTCGGGGCTCCTGGATAAGATTCACTTACTTCTTTGTTGATTGTATTTTACCAATTCAATGAGTGCGTTTTTAGCGGGACTATCCGGGAAGGATGCAAGTTCCTGTATAGCTTTAAGAGATAGGTCACCAATACATTCCTGGGTATAAACGATTCCGCCGTTTTCTTTGACGATCGCATTTATTTCCTCAACCTCTTCCTGTTTGGCCCCTTTTCGGATTAACTTTTTTAAACGTTTTCTTTTTAAATCCGGCAATTTTTTTAAAGTATGAATCAGGGGCAGGGTTAAAATATTACTCTTTACATCCCGACTGATTGGTTTCCCAATCCGCTCGGCATCCCCAGTATAATCAAAGAGGTCATCTTTCATCTGAAAGGCCATCCCTACATTTTTGCCATATCGATAGAGAGCACACCTTTTTTCAGGCTTTGCAGCCACACTAGCGGCCCCCATTTTGCAGCTCGTGGCAAACAAGGAAGCGGTTTTCGCCCAGATCATCTGGCGATAAGTTTCTTCATCCATTCCTCTGGTATAACTTTTTTCAATCTGTAATATTTCTCCAGAACTCAACAGTTCCGATGTCTTGGACAGTAAACTTAACAGATTGTAATCCCGCAGTTTAATCATATAACTTAAACTTTTACTGAAAAGATAATCACCGATCAAGACCGCAACTTGATTATGCCAGAGCGCATTGACCGACGGTTGACCGCGGCGGGTATCACTCTGATCTACGATGTCGTCGTGAATCAAAGTTGCGGTATGCAGCAGCTCGACCAGACAGGCTGAGATTGTAGTGCGGCGGTTTGGTTGGCCGCATAATTGGGCCGTCAGCATTACCAGTAAAGGCCGAATTTGTTTACTTTCCTGTGATAGGATATATTCCCCAATCTTATCGATCAGTTTTACTTCAGAACGCAGAGCCCGTGCAAATTCTTCCTGAAATAGTCTTTGTTCCGCTTCTATAGATGTAAAAATCTCTGATAATTTACTTTTATTCATAATATTTTACTTAGCCTGCTAAAGAATCTTGGTCATCCTCTTCTGGTAAATCACGGGGCTTATAGGCCACTCGCGATACAATAATACTAAATTCATACAACAATACTAAAGGAATTCCCATCATCATCATACTAACCGGATCAGGAGGTGTAATAAAGGCCGCTAAGATCAGAGCTATAATAACCGCATAACGCCAGTATTTACGTAAAATACGGGGAGAAATCAGTCCCATTTTGGTTAACATAAACGATAAAATAGGCATCTGGAAAATAACCCCGGTGGCGACAATTAGCTGCAAAACAAATTTAGTATAATAAATAATGGAAATGTTCTTTCTAACCTCTTCTGCCCCCAGTTTAATTAAAAAATTCATGGCAAAGGGAATGATAACAAAATAGGCAAAAGCACTGCCCGCCAAGAAAAACAACGTGACACTGATCACTAGCCCCGGTCCCCACCGTTTTTCATCGGGATATAATCCCGGAGCGATAAAAGCCCAGAACTGATAGATTATCACCGGAATAGAAAAAACAATTCCCATAACGAAAGCCACCCAGAACTTTAACATTAACATGCCTTGGACTTTTAACACCTGGATGGTCATAAAATTTTCTACCCGTTGGGTAGGTAATAGCAGCAGATCAATGAAAAAATCAGAGCAGATAAAAGCGCCGATGGCGAAAACTACTACGGCGGCTAAAGATTTGATAATCCGCCACCTAAACTCCTCCAAATGATCTAAAAATCCCATATCATGGATATTTTTTGATTGTGCTTTATTTTTTTTAGGCATGAATTATTAATTTACAGAATTAAAACAGACCTCTATTTCATACCCCATAATTTATAAGAATAACTCCTTTTTTCTCATATAAATTTGGGACTAAATGCTTAGTGGCTATTTAAAGAATGAGTCTTATCCGATTGATAAAATTCAGATAGTTATAAAATCTAGAAAAAATACTCTAATACAGTTCTTCTGTGACAACCCAAATCTAATATTAACATCCAATAAATTAGTCGGAATGATTTTTCGAATTACGATAAAGGGGGTTCAAATGAAAAATATTATAAAAATCTTTGGTTTGGTTCTTTTTTTTGTAAGTCTTGTGTTAGGAACTTATTTATTGAGCACCAAAAAAGACACTTCACCGGTAATAGAAGTATCAGCCTCTATTGATAATTTTGATAATGCCTTAATTAGTGGTTTAATCCAATTGCACACCACCTCAACTTATGCAAAATATGGCTATATAAAAATCAAGTTCGATAACAATGAAATCCTGGCTCGCGTTCCCATGCGAGAACTGGATAGTTTAGTTTCCGGTGAAGTTGAATATTCGGAATTTATCCGATCGTTTATCAAATTCACCTGATAATTTAACACTCTTACCACCTACCACTCCCTCATACTAAAGGGCCTGTATATCAGGCCCTTTTTTACCTCCAAATTAAAGCATTGATAATGGCATTAAAACTGATTATACTTTCTTGACATATATGAGGAACCAATGGACCCCAAGGAACTAAATTATTTTTATAACAAATTTAAATATGGTGAAGAAAGTTTTCACGATTTAATGCAAAATAGAATTAAAGAAATTCTATTGGTTTCCAGTTTTTACGATGCCTTTACCTTTGAACAAGACGGACGTCTATCAGAACAGATTTTCGGCGAATATCGTCAGTTGAATCTTAGTACTGCTCCCCGGGTCACAAGTGTTCCCACGGCAGATGAGGCCCTTAAACTGCTGGATAAGAAATCTTTCGATTTGGTCATCACTATGCTGCATGTTGGCAAGACCCCCTCTTCAGAACTGGCTAAACAGATTAAAAATAAACAGAAAGATCTACCCGTGGTACTTCTGTTAAGCACCCTATCTGACACGAAATATTTTGAACCCATCATTGAAGTTGATCAGGCTTTTGATAATATCTTTCTCTGGAATGGCGATGCCAAATTATTTTTAGCAATCATTAAATCAATAGAAGATAAACGAAATGTTGAATTTGATACGAAACAGGGTTTAGTAAGGGTCATTTTATTAGTAGAAGATTCGATTAAATACTATTCAATTTTTCTACCTCTACTCTATCAGGAAATTGTCAAACAAACACAAATACTGATCCGGGAAGAACTCAATGATATTAACAAACGGCTGCGTATGCGGGCGCGTCCCAAAGTAATCCTGGTACATACCTATGAAGAAGCCCAGCAAATATATGCCAAATACCGTGAATATATAATAGCGGTTATTTCCGATATCCGGTATCCTAAAAACGGAAAGGTAAATGATAAAGCCGGTATACAACTAATTCGCAATATTAAACAGGATGAATTCGATATTCCAACCAGCTTACTTTCCTCTGATCTGGGGAATAAAGAGCAGGCCGAGCAACTACACTCCACCTTTTTAAACAAATATTCCAAAAGACTATTAAACAATTTAAGTCAATTTATCCACGATCATCTCGGTTTTGGAGAATTTATCTTCAAGGATGCTCAAGGTAGTACAATAGATAAGGCCAAATCCCTGGAAGAATTCAAAAATATACTGGAATCTATACCTGACGCGTCGATTATTTACCACAGTAAACGCAACCACTTCAGTGCCTGGCTCATGGCGCGCGGAGAAATACGGATCGCCAGGAAAATACGTCCCTTAAAGGTTAAGGACTTCTCTTCAGTCAAAGCAATTCGCTCTCACTTGAGCTCGACTTTGGATGAAATCCTGAATCGGCGTCGCAAAGGTAATATCATTAATTTTCATCCTTTACGCGGACTAGAATCCAATCAAATAATACGCCTGGCAGAAGGATCCCTGGGCGGTAAAGGTCGCGGCCTAGCCTTTCTGAATGCTCTACTCGTGACGATGGAATTGGAAACCCATTTTGGTGACAGTCATATTCTACTACCAGGAACCGCAATAATCGGAACCAACGAATATGATGATTTTATAGAGCGAAATAAGATTGCTGAAATTGAGGTTGAAAATAAGACAGATCAAGAAATCAATAGGCTTTTTTTGCAGGGCAAGCTATCACAAAGTTTAATCCAAAAACTGAGCGAGTTATTACAAAAGGTTAATTTTCCTCTAGCCGTCCGCTCCTCAGGTTTACTGGAAGATTCCTATTCTGAACCTTTTGCTGGTATCTATCGTACTTTTATGGTACCCAATAATGACCCTGATTTCGGGGCCCGTTTAAACCAGTTGAGTCAAGCGATTAAATTAGTTTATGCCTCTGTCTATACAGAAAACGCCCGTTCATATATTGAGAGTCTAAATCATCAACTTGATGAAGAGAAAATGGCAGTTCTCATTCAGAGAATTGCTGGTGAAAATTATAACCAACAATATTTTTATCCTCACTTTTCCGGAGTAGCGCAATCCTATAATTTTTATCCAATCTCACAACTAAAAAATGAGGATGGGATTGTCTCGCTCGCTGTTGGCCTGGGTAGAACCGTGATGGAAGGTGGGCAGGTTTTTCGCTTTTGCCCCTCCTATCCGAAAAAAGATTTCTTTCAACCGGAGACTCAACTAAAAGACTCACAGAGACGATTCTATGCCATTAAAATGGATGACCCGCAATTCAACCTTACTCTCGGTGAAGAGGTCACTTTAGAGAGATTGGATATAAAAAAAGCCGAAGAACATGGAGTACTAAAACAGCTGGCCTCTACCTGGGATATCCATGATAAAAAATTATTGCCCGGCTTACGTAGGCAGGGTCCACGCGTTGTAAATTTTGTAAATATTGTCAAATATGAATATTTTCCTTTAGCAGATATCATTAATAAACTGTTAGAGATCGGGGATGCCGCTCTGGGAATGCCAGTCGAAATAGAATTTGCGGTTGATCTCAAGAAAAATATCAAACAAGACCAGTATCCCGCTTTCTATGTTCTTCAAATTCGTCCCTTAACCATCGGAACCGAGGAGGTAAGTATCCCTAAAGAACTGGATAAAGAAAATATTTTACTTGCCACAAATAAAGGGATGGGAAACGGCACTTTTAAGCATCTAAAGGATATTATCTATCTAGATCCCCGGAAATTTGACAAAGGGAAAACACAGCAGATGAAAAAAGAAATATCCCGGCTGAACCAGGAAATGGACACTCAGAATCGCGACTATATTTTGATTGGTCCGGGGCGCTGGGGTTCCCAGGATCGTTTTCTAGGGATTCCGGTGCGCTTCATTGACATTCACAGGGCCAAAGTTATTGTCGAAATGGGTCTCAAAGATTTCAATATTGATCCATCCCAGGGAACTCACTTCTTCCACAATGTCGTGGCCATGAAATTAGGTTATTTTTCAGTGCCTTACCATTCTCAGACAAATTTTATTGATTGGGAATGGGTTTATAATCAAGATGCCGAACAAAAGAGCCCCTATTTTTTTCACATCAGAACTTATAACCCCTTACAGGTCAAAATGGATGGGCGTATTGGCCGCGCCGTGATTTTAAAACCTCAATAGAATCTATTAAAGCCACTACGGCTGGAGTAGCGGCTTTTATCAGATATGCTAAATCAAGTCCTATTCACTATTTACACAACCCCCTGATCCAACATAGCATCGGCTACTTTAATAAACCCGCCAATATTAGCACCTTTCACATAATTGACAAAGTTACCCTTTTGTCCATATTTCTTACATGTGGCATGGATACTCTCCATGATGGCGTGTAACTTTTCATCAACTTCTTCGCGACTCCAGTGAAGTTTCATCGCATTTTGACTCATTTCAAGGCCAGAAACAGCCACACCACCAGCATTAGCAGCTTTACCCGGTCCGAAAAGAATTTTATTTCTTAAGAAATGCTCAACAGCCTCAGGTGTACATGGCATGTTTGCACCTTCAGAAACACAAATTACACGATTGTTTACAAGCCTTTTTGCATCGTCAAGATTCAATTCATTTTGGATAGCGCATGGCAGTGCAATATCAACTTTCTGTTCCCATGATTTTTTACCAGTATAGAATGTGGCGTTGGGAAATTTATCAGCATAAGGGGCAACCACATCATTATTTGACGCACGGAGTTCGAGCATGTAGTTGAATTTCTCTTCTGTGCTGATTCCATCCGGATCATAGATATAACCGTCAGGGCCTGAAATTGTCACTACCTTAGCACCTAGTTCAGTCGCTTTTTGTACAGCCCCCCAAGCAACATTTCCAAAACCGGAAATGGCTACTGTTTTGCCTTGAAAAGATTTCCCTTTAGTTTTCAGCATTTCATTAGCAAAGTATACATTACCAAAACCGGTTGCTTCTGGACGAATTAAACTGCCGCCCCAGTTCAGTCCCTTACCAGTTAAAGTGCCGGTAAATTCATTTTTAATACGTTTATACTGTCCGAAAAAATAACCTATCTCGCGTCCGCCAACGCCAATATCACCCGCCGGTATATCGGTATTGGGTCCTATATAACGGCCAAGTTCGGTCATAAAAGATTGACAAAAACGCATGACTTCATTATCGGATTTTCCTTTGGGATCAAAATCTGATCCGCCTTTCCCCCCACCCATAGGTAGCGTAGTTAAACTATTTTTAAACACCTGTTCGAACCCTAAAAATTTCAGAATCCCCAAATTTACCGAAGGATGAAAGCGTATACCACCTTTATAAGGCCCGATCGCTGAATTGAATTCAACCCGAAATCCACGGTTAACCTGGACATGCCCTTCATCATTCAACCAGGGTACACGAAAAATGATCACCCGTTCTGGTTCTACAATACGCTCTAATATGTTGTGATTCAGATAAACAGGGTTCTCTTCTAAGAAATCCCAGAGCGTTTCCACAACTTCCTGTACCGCCTGATGAAATTCTTTTTGAGCGGGATTTTTAGCCCTGACCATCTCCATAAATTCATCTACCGATGAATAGGTTCTCCTTGCCGCCATACAATGCCTCCTTCTTGATTTACTGACTTAATCCTGATTAATCCATTAATGTAAATTAATTTTTTCATATGCGAAATGAGAATATAAATATTTTCTTCAGAGCAAACTCCTATATTATTCAATAACTTGTCCCCGATTTTGTTTTTGTAAATAACCGCACGCCAGTACACTGTTATTGAAAAGCCCAACACCTGACCTCGGTTACAAACTTGTTTAATTGTATGTGAAAAACTTGGCTGCAATAATACCTATATTCCTTTGATCCCATATATCAGTATAAACAAATGACAAAAATAATGCCAGCGGATTCAAACAGATCACTTAAAATATTCTCCGAAAGTAATCCCCGTACCCTGCTTATATTTTCCCTTAGTCATACAGGATAAAAACAAAATATTCCCAAATATCAGAAAAAAATTATTAAAACCGGACAATTTTTCCAAAAATAATAAGCAAGCCCAACCACCTGCTTTATTCACACCTATTTTCAGCAAAACAGAATCGATCAATACAATTTCGTTAACACTTTCTCAAAATAAAATCCAATGCAGTAATTAAAGAGATTATAAAAACCGGATAGAAAGGCCCATGAAATCGGTTAAAGGCTGTTCTTGGCCCAATCCTTAAATAAATTATGTTTACAAATTAATATTTTTAATTATAAAAATAATGGTCTAATTTTTGTATTTGAAAAAGCGATTTGAAAAATGATATTCGCCTGACAGAGTGAACATACTTTTTCAGTATTATTAATTTAATTCAATTATTCTTGTGTCTAAGGGGGTATAATGCCTGAGGATTTTACCAACATTACCACATTAGAAAAGGACCAGAGTAATCTCATCAAAGCCTTACAGTTGGTGCAGGAAGGGGAAGGCTATATTTCCGATCAACGGTTGAGAGATATTTCTGATTATTTTGATATTCCAGCGGTTGATGTGGAAGGGGTAGTTAGTTTTTACGCCCAATTTAAACGCACTAAACCCGGCAAGTTCATTATATCTGTTTGTGACGGAACGGCTTGTCACATAAAAGGCTCCTCTCAGGTCAAAAACTGGATTACCGATACGATCGGCATTCAGGATGGCGAAACCGACACCGATAAATTGTTCACCCTGGAAACAGTGGCTTGTCTGGGATGCTGCAGCCTGGCGCCTGTGATTGCCATCAACGGGAGAGTATTTGGGAAGCTGGATCGTAAAAAGCTACTCAAAATCCTGCGCAATTACAGAAAGGGGGCCCAGGATGATTAAGCGCATTAAAGTCGGAACGGGGAGTTGCGGAGTCGCGGCCGGTGCTGATGATGTCTATCAATATTTTAAAAGCAACCTGAAGGACATAGACGTAATTGAGGTGGGATGCATTGGCCATTGTTATGCCGAGCCTGTTGTCGAAGTGGAAACCGATGGAGGATCCATTTTTTACCGGGAGGTGGAGCCCACGGATGAGTATGTTGATCGCATCCTCAATTTAGAGGATGAATCGCAATTAATTTTTCAGTCAATACGTACCGATAAAGAGGAAATAAAGGTTACAAAATTATCTGGCCGTATTGATCCGGTTTCCCTCGAGGAATACCAAAAATACGGGGGGTACTCCAGTTTGCAGGAGGCACTGAAAATGTCCCCAGACGATGTAGTTGCAGAAGTTAAAACCGCCGGATTGCGCGGACGTGGCGGCGGCGGATTTCCAACCGGTTTGAAATGGAGTTTCTTAGCAGGACAGAAAACTAAACGGAAATATTTGATATGTAATGCCGATGAAGGGGATCCCGGGGCTTTTATGGACCGTTCACTCATGGAATCCGTACCCCATCAAGTATTGGAGGGTATGTTAATCGCCGCTCATGCCACCGGTGCCACCGATATATTCATATATGTACGCGCCGAGTATCCCTTGGCCGTGCGTAATTTAAAAAAGGTCATTCAGCAAATTGAAGCCAATAATCTTAACCAGTTCAATGGCAATCGGATTGAAATTAAAATAAAGGAAGGGGCTGGTGCCTTTGTTTGCGGTGAAGAGACAGCCATGATACACTCTTTGGAAGGTAGTCGGGGCACTCCGCGTTACCGTCCCCCATTTCCCACAGATAAGGGCTTTAAGGATTTCCCAACCTTAATCAATAATGTGGAAACTTATGCCAATGTCCCTATGATCCTGAAAGAGGGAGGTGACAGCTATGCGGAACTGGGTACTGAAAATAGCAAAGGGACCAAGCTGTTTGCTCTAGCCGGTGATTGTAAGTATACAGGATTAGTGGAAGTTCCTATGGGCATCACCATTGGTGAGATTGTCTATGACATTGGTGGCACACAAGAAGGAGAGGTTAAGGCCGTTCAGATCGGCGGACCCAGCGGAGGCTGTATCCCGGCAGAACATTTTGACACACCCATTGACTATGACTCGCTGACTTCTCTGGGGGCGATCATGGGGTCCGGCGGGCTTATCGTAATCGGTAACAATCGTTGTATGGTCGAAACTGCCCGCTACTTTTTGGATTTTACGGCCCGGGAAAGCTGCGGAAAATGTACTTTCTGTCGCATCGGCACCAAACGTATGTTAGAAATACTCGAGCGCATTACCCGAGGAGAGGGTAAAGAAGAAGATATTGCCTGGCTGGAAGATCTGGGCAACAAAATTATCAAAGGCTCATTATGCGGACTGGGGCAGACAGCGCCTAATCCGGTACTCTCTACGCTCAGATATTTCAATGAAAAGTATCTAAAACATGTTAAGGACAAACAGTGTCCGGCACTGCAATGTAATGCATTGGTTGAAATTGAAATTGATCAGAAAAAATGCATTGAATGTAAGTTGTGCATTAAAAATTGTCCAGTTGATGCAATCTCCGAAGATTTTGTTATTGATAATGATTTATGTACACGGTGTAATAGCTGTATTGAAGTCTGTCCGAAAGAGGCTGTCGTGCGGACTTTAAGGGGAGGCAATCGTGAGTAAAATCAAACTTAAAATTGATGATAAATTTTATGCCGCAGAAGAGGGGCAAACGATTCTGGAAGTCGCTCGTGAAAAGGGCATTCATATTCCCACGCTCTGCTATAATGAAAAGACCAGTCGCACAACCTCTTGCTTTGTATGCGTTGTCAAAGATAAAAAATCCGGAAAGTTTATGCCCAGCTGTACCGCAACGGTCACAGACGGACTAGAAATAGAAGCCAGCTCCGATGAAGTTCTGGATATGCGTCAAACTGCATTAAATCTTTTATTATCGGAACATACTGGTGATTGTGAAGCCCCCTGTACCTTGGCCTGTCCGGCTCACGCCCAGGTTGAAGAATATGTGCGTGCTGGAAGAGAAGGTGATCTTTTAAAAGCCTTAAAAATTATAAAAGAGCGCGTTCCCCTACCGCTTTCCATCGGCCGTGTGTGTCCCCGCTTTTGCGAAAAGGACTGCCGGCGAAATGTAACCGATGAAGGTCAACCGGTGGCCATTAATGATTTTAAACGCTTGGCTGCCGACCTGCATTATAGCGCATATATGGAAGAATTACCCTCACTAGAGGACAAAAAGGTAGCGATTATTGGTGCTGGTCCGGCCGGCTTATCCGTGGCCTATTTCCTGCGCAGAAACGGTGTGAAATCCGATCTTTTTGATAAAATGCCCAAACCCGGCGGTATGTTAAGATATGGCATTCCCGAATACCGACTTCCTAAAAAAATCCTGGATAAGGAGCTGACTCATTTCGGAGAAATGGGTGGTATTACTTTTCATTGTAATCAGAAATTAGAAACAGATATCTCCCTTGAAAATCTGGAAAAAAATTATGATGCGGTGGCCATTGCTGTAGGTTCCTGGCGTTCCAGTTCCATGCGCTCGGAAGGCGAAGAACTGGCTGTCGGAGGTATTGACTGGTTAGAGCAAATTGCGCGTAAGGGTTGGCAAGGTAAAAATCCGGGCCGTACGATTGTTGTGGGCGGCGGAAACACAGCCATGGATTGTGTGCGCACGGCGGTACGTCTGGAAAGCGAGTCGGTATGGTGTTACTACCGCCGGACTGAAAAAGAGATGCCCGCCGAACAAATTGAGATTGATGAAGCCCGCGAAGAAGGTGTTAATTTTAAATTTCTGTCCCAACCCATTCGGGTACGGGAAGAAAAGGGTGATAAGGTTGTTACCTTTCTCAAAATGAAACTAGGTGAACCCGATGCTTCCGGTCGCCGTCGACCGGTACCTATAGAAGGATCGGAATACGATGTTCATGCCGATACCGTGATTGCGGCTATCGGTCAAAAAACCAAAGCTCCGGAAGGTGTGAAAACCAATCGTTGGGGTGATGTGGATGTGGACGAAAAAAATTGTCAAATGTGTGCCGATATCTTTGCAGCCGGTGATTGTGTTTCCGGACCGGCTACTGTGGTAGAAGCGGTGGCTGGCGGACGGCGGGCCGCGCTGGGTATTCTGTCCCATTTCAAGAATGAAGAATATTCAGACCCTTATTTGATCAATATCTCCCGGGGCCACTGGCAGGCTTTAAACAAAGAAGATCTGGTGTTTCTGAAGGAGCCGGTAAAGCGAAAACGGCAAAAATTAACTTATATCCACCTCAAAGAGCGCAAAACCACATTTAAAGAAGTTACCCGTACCTTTACCAAGGCAGAGATCGCCAAGGAGGGTGAGCGCTGTTTTGAATGTAGTTGTACTGCCAAAGAAGAGTGTAAACTGAAAGAATATGCTGAATGTTATGGTGCCCATCCGGAAACCATTACTGGTGAAAAAATTGCCTTTGAATATGACACCCGCCATCCGGATATCATTCTGGACCGTGGAAAATGTATAAAATGTGGTACCTGTATCAAAATTTGTAAAGAGGTGGTTAATAAATCCTTGCTGGGTTTTCGCGACCGTGGATTCAAGACCAATCTAACCACACCTTATGGGGCCCCCTTACCTGAGGAATTCTGCCGTCAATGTGGAGAATGTATTGAAGCCTGTCCCGTGGGGGCTCTGGACTGGCGTGCAAAAGACAACTAATAAAGCACGAAGACACTAATTTATAAATTTTTAATGGGCCTACCTTTATAATCACCCTCATACTGGGAAAATCCAAATCGAGCATCATCCATTGGGATTTAATAAATAGATCGATAGAATATTATATTTTAGTGTCCCGGATGGGCATTGATAAATTCGACCATAGTTATCTATTTTTTAATTCATGCCAGATCAGACCGGCGGCGCCCAGGATCGCCGCTTCACTGGCTGGCAAGCCCGAAGGCAACAATTTTACTTTTGCTTTATAAATCGATAAAACCGCCGCATCCATATATTTCTTTACCGGTTTGAAGATTAGCTCACCCGCAGTTGCCAGTCCGCCAAAGAGAATAATGGCTTCCGGGCTGAACGTGGCCACGGCATCAGCCATGGCTTCCCCTAAATATTTGCCGGTGATATTAAAAACTTCTTTGGCTAAGTCATCGCCTTCCCGGGCAGCCTGATAAACTTTTTTAGCTGTTAATTCTTGGGGAGAAATTTCCCGCAGTTTACTGTCAGTCAATCGATCTGCCATTAATTCCAGGGCGTTGCGTACCAGACCAGTAGCCGATGTATAGGTTTCCAGACATCCCCGGCGTCCGCAGCCACACTGTCGCCCATTCTTTTGAATCACGATGTGTCCCAATTCGCCGGCAAAACCAGTATGCCCGTGCACAATCTCTCCGGCCACAACAATACCACTGCCAACCCCTGTTCCCAAGGTCATTTCTATGAAGTGGTGCATCCCTTTGGCATTACCAAATTCCAATTCTCCCAGGGCAGCCGCATTGGCATCATTAGTAATTGCACCCAGTAGGTCGAGATGTTGTTTTACCAATTCCACTACATTTACAATTTCCCAGCCCCTAATATTCACTGGATTTTCAATCGTACCGTGATAGTAATTGGCATTGGGTGCCCCGACCCCAACTCCAGTCAGTCGATATTTTCCTCTATTCTCGATCACGCTGACTACTTTATCAAATATTAATTTAAATAATTGCTCCGGTCTATCGGCAGCATAGGTAGAAATGCTGTCCTGAAAATGACAATTACCCTTACTATCTACCAGTCCATACTTGGTATTGGTTGCTCCGATATCGATACCCAGCACTACTTTTATTCGTGACATAGTTGTTCTCCTCTATTTCAGATAGAAATTTAAGTGCATTGCCACGGTTTTCAAAACAGATAGCGTAATATTCATGTATTTACACCTAAGAGATTAAATAGTAGGACTGAATTTAATCCGGTATAGAGTGTATAGAAATCTTGCTTAATCGGTTACCGGTCGTTAGTTTTTATGGCTGATAAATGAGTTTATAAAGCGACAAATAATAATCTAAATTGTTTAAAAACAATTCTATAACCCCGGAGCAGCTAAAACAGAGACAGCGATTTCGCCGGGAGGATGTGCGTGGTCCTTATTTTCGGGATCAAACTGCAATTATACATTCTTTGGCTTTCCGGCGCCTTAAGCATAAAACTCAGGTTTTCTTTTCTCCTGGTAATGATCATCTTTGCACCCGGATTGAACATTCCCTGCATGTGGCAACAATAGCAGCAACCATCTGTAAGGCCTTGGGGCTGGATATTGAGCTGGCCCAGGCCATAGGATTAGGACACGATCTGGGTCATTCTCCTTTTGGACATGCTGGTGAAAAAACACTGCGGGAATTAGCGAATTACGATTTTTATCATGAACTACACAGTCTGCGTGTTGTTGATAAACTCGAAAGTAAGGGCAAAGGTCTCAATCTTACCTATGCCGTACGAGACGGAATTGTGTCCCATTGTGGAGAGAGTGATGACCAATTTCTGGAAGCTGCCCAAAAACCCAATGTATTGGATGATATAGATCATCTACCCCAGATGCCGTCAACCTGGGAGGGATGTGTAGTTAAAATAAGTGATTCCATTGCTTATTTAGGTCGTGACCTGGAGGATGCCAGTACGGCCAAATTAATTCATAAACAGGAAATACCCTCGAGTATAAAAAAACGTTTAGGAGCTACCAATAGTGAGATCATAAACACACTGGTCTATGATGTGATCGATTGGTCCCGACAAAATGGGAAAATCGGTTTTTCCAAAGAAAAATATCAATGCATTAAAGACCTGAAGGATTTTAGCCGTAATAAAATCTATAACAATCCCAAAATGAAATATTGGAATGACTACTCCCAATTTGTCTTGCAAAGAATCTACCGGTATTTGGAACAGAGCTTTAAGCAATACCAGCTGGATTTCTCAGCCTATGCGCAAAGTATTACATCTCTAAACCGTAAGTTTGGCAAATATATCAAGGCCTTACAGAACATCTATGCCGCTGAACATTGGGATGTCAATATTATTCTCTGCGATTATATTGCCGGAATGACTGATGGATACGCTATTAAAAGTTTTCAAAACATACTCTCCTCAGGCACTAGTGGATTTTAGACACAGGGTTCATAGTCATTCCTTTATCCAGGAAACTGGCTAACATAAAAAGGTTGTATTATTGATCCATTTATATGAACTTTATACTACAGGCTATAATTCTGGAGTTATATGAATAAGCCTATTATCCCTTTGATCGTTATATTTTTATTTTATTTGGCTGCCTGTGATAGTCAGGCCGATAAAAAAATACAGACCGCTGATACTACCTCAATAGAACCCGATTCTACTGTTATTGACAGTTCAGTAACCGATACAGTGGATATTAGTTCTTTAAAGGAAGAGACCCTGTGGGAGAGATATTATCTCGCCCGTTCACACTCAAAACAGGCCCTGTCGGAAAATGATTATCCACTAGCCCGTGAGCATCTACTTGCTGCTGCAAAATATGCCAAAGTCCTGAATAGAGATGATATTGCGGCCTGGCAATTGAACAATATGGGCTACTACGCCATCCAGCAGTTTAAGAAAGAGACCAATTATCAACAACGCATTAAAAATATAGAAACCATGCCCCTTGGTTATCCCAAAAAAGCCTATATATCAGAGACCAAACAGATATTTAAAGACCATTTAAACTTATTAAAAAAAGCCAATAACTATCTTGAGGAAGCTTACGAACTTGACAGTCAGTATAACGACGATGAACGCACCAATAAAATTTACAGCAATCTAAAATTTGTGGACTGGGTTTTTAATTTTCTGAGAGAAAAATAACAGGCTTTATTTTAAAAATAGCATTTTCATGGCCTTTTGATAGCCGTTGGCCTTGAGATTAAAAATATATTCTCCGGAAGCAACCTGCTGGCCATCATTGTTTTTACCATCCCATTTTAGTTGATAATATCCAGCTGCTTTATAGTTATTTTCCAGAGTGCGCACTTCCTGACCGGCCAAATTATAAACGACTGCCACTACTTGTGAAGCCTCTGGCAGTTGATATTTGATCCGGGTTACCGGATTGAAGGGGTTGGGAAAATTGGGCTGTACCTGATAAGTTTGTGGCAGGTTTTCAGATACCTCAAGTGTACCAATTCGCTTCTTCACCTGAATGTTCTTTCCCTGGGGATCCGCCAAAATTAATTCGGTTAGACTGAGATCCACCTTGCCTTTAAAACCGGGTAAAGGATGTACCGGTATGGTTAACAGCGGTTGATTTGTCAGGTCTAATTGTTTCCCTGAAAAACTAAAAACCAAAATTTTCAGATGTCCATTTTGGCTATTGCTGCTTACTTCGAAGTGTCCATTTTTTCCGGAAATTACAGGTTCTTCCAATCTAACCTGGGTAGTATTGTAAGCCATTTCAATTTGTACCCCGGCAACAGGTGCTTGATATTCAATATTTATCGGCAGAGAACCGCTACCATTTTTAGGAACAGAGATGCTCGGAATATCCACTTTAGCTTCGTCTGCCGATAAATAGAAACTCCAAAATAATATAATTGTTATACTGAAAATTTTTCTTTGCATTGTGACTCCCAATGTCAACTTAGTCTTAATTAATTAAAGCATTTTTAGGCGATTTATCAAAACAATTCTCTGGGTCATTAAGGGTCTATTTACCTTTACGCCATCTCCCAAAAATCGGCAGAAGGGGCAATACTCCTCCTTTGCCAGGGAATATCCCTTCCCGGGCAGCTCTGACATTTTCAACAGCATAAAACGCATTGGGGTTGAGTTCATTAATGATTGTGACTACTCTGTCCAGATCACTCCGCCGGACAATCGTGTAGATAACATCCACTTTTCCAGTGGAACCGAAGGCGGGAATATCGGTAACCCCAAAACCAGACTTTCTTAAAGAAGCTACCAATCGGCTCGCATCCCGGTGGGTTATAATCCGGATTGTCAAAAGGCCTAAAGCCAGTTTTTCCTCGATATACAATCCCACAAAGGTCCCCATGGCAAAGCCGGAAGCATAGGCAATGTAACAGGCCACATTGGATAGATTGCGCATGATTTGTCCAATTGCCAATAACCAGATCAATATTTCCACAAACCCAAGCAAAGGAGCCAGTAATTTTTGTCCACGAGATACAAATACGATCCGGATCGTCCCAATAGATACATCGGCAATACGGGCAATGAAAATCAAAAGGGGTAACAGAAACCATTTAAATAATTCCGATTCGAAAAACATACTGATACCTCACGATATACGCATCATTATTCCCTGATATTTGACTTACCCTTTCATTTTCATCAATAGCCAAAACCAGGTGATTTTGCAGGTTAAAAATTAGGTGAATTATTTTAAGAATTAAAGGTTAAATAACCGGATAGTATCGGACCATAAGATATTATATTTTGGATTGAGTCTTCTTTTTATTACCTTTCCAGCTATGATGCGAACCGTAGAAATTGAATCCCTCCCTATCAGACTGGATGCCCTAATAAAACTGACTGGAATCACTGGCAGCGGTGGACAGGCCAAACAATTAATCCAGGAGGGTTTAGTAGAGGTTAATGGCGACCAGACTACACAGCGTAGTAAAAAGATATATGCAGGTGATGAGGTCAGTGTTGCTCTGGACCCAGCAGTTAAACTAAAAATTACCGGTTCGGATTCTATAGACTAATATTACTTATCCTAATATTTTCTCATATAGCATAAAATGTCGGGCGGGGCCGTAATAATTTTTCAGAGCCAAATTATCTTCAACCTTTACAGTTTTGCCCTTCTGTTCACTAATATTTTGATACCCTTTTTTCGCAAATAGTTTTTGAGAGGGAATGTTTTCCGGGTCAATGGTGACTTCGATGCGTTTACATCCCTTCTTTTCAACTTCATCTTCCACATATGCCAACAGTTCTCCGCCAACACCCTTACCCTGCAGAGCGGGCCCAATCCCGATTTGCCACAAAAAATAGGTGGCATCGTGAACCTGCGATATAAATCCCAACACCCAGCCCAAAACCTCACGGTCAATTTTGGCCACAAAGCAAGTATTACGAAAATAACGCAACAGGATTTTAAAGACGTGGGGGGGGTAGCCTTCTAGAGGCGGACAACGGGCGACAAAGCGTTGAATCATCAGAAAATCCTCTTCCCGGGCTGTCTGAAATTCCGGTCGGGCCTGCTTGAGTGAGTGGACATGTTTATTCTTTTTTTCGATTAATTCCTGAGTAGCAATATCATAACGGTAGTAGAAATCTCCATCAACGAGTGAAATGGCTTTATCTACTTTTTGATTGGCAGTCGTAACATCTTCACCAGTCGCAATAAAAGCCAATCCTCTTTCAGAGCCTACGCTCAATTGGTCTTGTTCGTTTTTTCCACAACTATGATATACACGAGCCCCGGTCTTTTGCACTTCCTGTAGATCAAAATCCACCTTTAGCACCTGGTTTAGCTTCTCAGGATATTCCGGAGGAACTATGTACTTTAAAACCGACGCAGCTGAGCTGAATTCCAGCGGTTGGAAATCACCGTTCAAGAGCTGAATAATACTATTTATAAGATCACCTTTAAGCAGTGACATCGTATTCAACCATTCCGGATCACCAGGCCGAAAATTATATTCGATCAATTTTACCCCTCTATGAGTGATCATGAATTGGCCATAAAGAAACCCACGGCATACACCGGCTGTTTCCTGATTAAAAGCTTTTAAGGTTCCCTGGATACATTTCAGGGCCATATCATAGTCTCTATTATCCATAAAAGGCAGTAAATTACCTCCTGCCGAATAGGATCCCATACTGGCTGTATTGGGCCCGCGTTCATCGGGCAACAATTTTTTAAAGTCCTGCACTGCCGGGGTTGGAATCATATTCTCGCCATCGACCAAACATTGGAGGGTAAACTCCTCACCGACCAGTTTTTCCTCAACAATGACAGCCGAGTGACCAGAATATTTATTATCCAAAATGTACTTAATATAATCCTTGACATCGGCCGGGCTTTCCATTTGGTCGCCATAAACACGGACGCCCAACCCATCCGTCAATCCCAAGGGCTTTACCGCTACCTGCCAGTCCATGGATTTGGCATATCGGACGGCCCGCTCCACATCTTCGAAAACACGGAATATCGGTGCTGCATAGGGAATATATTTTTTTAACAGCTTCCGAGTAAAGGCCTTATTGGATTCCAATTGGGCGGCTATCTTGCTGGGACCAAATGCGAGTATATTTTCCTTTTCCAGTGCATTAACAACCCCCATTGCCAAGGGTGAAGCAGTGGTGAGCAGCACAAGGTCGGCAGAGACACGTTTGGCATTGTCCACAATCTGATCGATTTTATAAAAATTTCCCACTTTATATCCATCTGCCTTCTCCATAATCGCCGGATTGTGAGTATCCATGAAGGCATAGGCTTTGCGGACGCTATTCTGTTTGATATTTTCAATAGTTATTTCCTCTTTGGCCCAGCTGCCAACCACCAAGACATGCTGAATATGATCGGAGTTTACTCTCATTGAATATACCTTCCCATATTTATGATGATTTTAACGATTCGCCTGCTTCCACTTTTGCATATTTTTCACATAAAAAATCAAATTATTTCCATAATTATCAATCCTTTAATGGATATTTTAATCTTAATTAATGTAATAATATTTATACAATTTAACAAGACCTTTTTTGTATATATAATTTACTTATATCCTTTATAAATATATTTATTATAGCGATCTATCTTTTCATCTTTGATATATTTATTTTACAGGTTATTAGTCATAATTAATTAGTTATAAACTCGGCATTGACTAATTAACAGGCAGGCTTTAAATTCAACAGTAATGATTTCCTTTAAAAACGTCAGTTGTACATTCGGGCGCAAGGGGGGTATAAAAAATGCCAGTTTTGCCATTCAGGAAGGCGACTTTGTTTTCCTGACCGGACCGACTGGTGCGGGAAAATCAACTATTTTACGTCTTATCTACATGGATTTCTTTCCGGAAAAAGGCCAGGTTAAAATTAAAAAATTCCACAGTGATAAGATTCGCCGCCATGAAATTCCCTATTTGCGGCGGCGGGTCGGTATGATTTTCCAGGATTTCCGATTGCTTCCGGATCGCAATATCTTTCAAAATGTCGCTCTCAGTCTTTACGTTGCCCATTACAAAACCCGGGAGATCAAGCCACGGGTTTACCGCGTGTTGAATCAGGTCGGTTTAGGACACCGCGTCCATTTCAAACCCCACGAATTATCCGGTGGAGAGAAGCAACGGGTTGCTATAGCGCGGTCGTTGGTCAAAGATCCGCTGATATTATTGGCTGATGAACCGACTGGTAATCTGGATCCCAAGGCAAGTTTAGAATTGGTTAACCTGTTAAATAAAATCAATCAGAAAGGAACTGCTGTCCTCGTCGCTACTCATAATTATAGTTTGATACAACGGGTGCCGGATGCCCGTTTAATTCAAATCAATGAATCAGAGATTGTAAGCATCACATGACTGTTTTTTGGTTTTTAATCAAAGAGGGATTTAAAGGCCTTGGCCGTTCTAAATATGCCGGTGTATTTTCGATCTTTATTATTTGGATTTCACTCACTTTAGTCGGATTAGGCTATGTTATTGCCCGAGACATGCTATATGCAGTCAACAACATCCGGGCTCAGTTTGATGTTGATATTTTTATTCACAAAACCGCTTCACAAAAACAAATCAGCGACTTTGCTGAATATTTAAATAATATGCCGGAGATCGAATCCCTTAAATATATTTCTCCGGAACAGGCCGCACAAAATTTCAAAAAGGAATTTGGAGAAAATATATTTAATATACTGGGCTATAACCCCTTACCGCCTTCTTTCACTATCCGCCTGAAAGAGATGTATCGTAATCTGGTGAGTGTGGAAAGTATTGCTACTAACATTCGCAAACAGGAGATTGTGGATGAGGTCAAATACCGGAAAAAGTTTCTCATGCTTCTGGAAAAGTATCAACGAATAACGCTTTTTGTCGTTTTAATTATTTTTGTTTCCCTGAGTATTGTATCCATTTTGTTGATCTCCAATTCCATTAAAATGGCGATTTTTGCCCGACGAGAAATAATCGATAGTATGAAGTTATTGGGTGCTACAGATCGCTTTGTGAAGGCTCCTTTTATTATCGAAGGGATTATTGAAGGCTTTATTGGTGCTTCGTTAGCCGCGCTGGTTATTTATGGTCTTTTTTATTTACAGAACAATTATCTGCAGTCTCTGATCGAATATAAGGCCATCGTCAGTTATCGCTATTATATCGCGCTGATTATTGTGGGCGTTTTTATGGGTTTGGTAGGCAGCGCCCGGGCAATTAAAAGATTTCTACGCTAATACACAATAAAAAATATTATGGCATGGTAGTCATTTTATAATGAATGCCACGGTCTGCCTGATAATCCATAATATATTGGAATATTTGATCTGATTTTCCAAGATACTCCGGGGGAATGACACCAATTTGGTTTATTTTTCCCGTCAGAACCAAGCGGGCAGCAGCTGTACAGGTATATCCAGTCGTGCGGGCCATGGAAGTTGTTTGAGTAATACTGTTATATTGATCAAAAAGAGTATAGCTGTATTTTTTTTGCTTTTGATTTTCAGTGCCACTGATCTCAATCAACATGACCGTGAATTCAGGCTCCTCTGGTCCCAGATGCCATCGTGGAAAAAGTAACTGGGTGGTCAGATCCAGGGGCCGGATTGTTTGGTCCCCAATCTTTACTGATTTTTTATCTAAAAAGCCAGTTTCTCTGAAAACGAACATGAGCTCTCGATGTCCGGGATAGCGGAGGGTTTTTTCTTGCATAAAAGGCATTTGCATGGTACTGAGCAGAGTTCGCAGACCGTCAGTATTAAAAGCTTCCAGAGTACCCACACCCTCTACTTCCAGTAATTCCGGCTCGCTTAAAGCATCCTTAATGATCACTTCACCATTTTCCACGATGCGGGCCGGTCGGGTATATTCCTCAAGCACGTCAGAGGGTGAAAAAGGGGCTTTATATTGATAGGGATACTTACGCTCGAAAGGTAAGCCGCCGACATAACATTTATAGCGGTCCACTTGCATACGTTCATGATGATATCCCAGGATTATATTACTCATTCCTGGCGCCACTCCACAATCCACAATGGCTGTCACCTTCTTTTCCTGAGCCAGTAAGGCCAAATCAAAAGGATCTTCCGGAAAAAAAGAAATGTCCACAATGTTTTTTCCTGCGGAAATAACCCTCTCAAGCGTTTTAAAACCCAGAAAGCCGGGCAAAGCATTTATGACCAGATTGCTATCCTGGACTATACTTCCTAAATCTGATGGATTCGCCAAATCTCTGCTGACACAGCGGATGTTTTTTGTTTGGCCAAGTTTTTTGCATATCTGTTCATTTTTATCAATAACCTGGATCTGATAATCACCGGCCAGGTCCCTGGCAATGGCTCCTCCAACCAGACCACCCCCGAAAATAGTGACTTTTTGCATGAATTCTCCTCTTTATTACCGCTTTGGAAAATAACATCTGAAATTCAGGAATCAAAACAAATAAAAAAATCTACCGGCGGTTAGAAACCGCCGGTAGATCAGGAACTTTCGGTTAAGCTGATGAGCTTATTTCAGAAGCATCATCTTCTTAACGTCGGTGAAGTTACGGGTTACCAAACGCACAAAATAGACACCGGAAGGCTGCTTACCAGCATCCCAGATGACTTTATAACGTCCGGCCATATGATAATCCGATACCAGTTCATCTACTAAACGACCTCTGATATCAAAAATCGTCAGCTGGACTTTACCCGCATCCGGTATATCATAGACGATTGTGGTGGTCGGATTGAAGGGATTGGGATAGTTCTGATGCAACTGGTAGGATTCAACCACACGGGGTGAATCTTCGAACTCAGGTTCATCAATAGCGACGATTATTTCACCACCGGTAGCGGTTTTGACAATCGCGCCATTTTTGCCAACAGCCCAACCCATATCGGCAGTCACAAAATGGGCTGCTTTCAGATCAACGCTTGTAGGACTAATCTGGGGTTCCCAAGCTGAGCCACCATCACTGGTCACCATGATCGAACCTTCATTACCCATAATCCAGCCATTGAGTGCATCGGCAAAAACCACTGAACGATAGCTGGGATCACCCCAGCTACCACTCGTGATTACGCTCCAACTTGAGCCTCCGTCATTAGTTTCCAAAATAGTGGCTTCACTTCCAACGGCAAAACCATGATCTGCATCCACAAAGTAGATACTATAGAGATTGTTATCATCGGAGTTGGTTTGTTCGGTCCAGGTTGCGCCGCCGTCGGTGGTGTGTAGGATGATACCATTGGTCCCACATATCCAGCCGGTTTGGCTATCCACAAAAAACACATCATTCAGGTATTCACCGGTATTCGAGGTTTGGGTGGACCAATTGCTGCCACCGTCAGTTGTATGCAGGATAGTACCAGCATAGCCCACGGCCCAACCATTATTGGCATCGACGAAATCCAGGCCAGCGAAAAGATTTCCGGTGCCACTGGTTTGTTCGGTCCAGGTTGCACCGCCGTCAGATGTGTGATAGATTTTGGCATCCCCGTTATAGGGTCCGTCTCCGGTCGCCCATCCTGTATTGGCATCGACAAAATCGATCGCATAAAGAGCGTAATGAGCAGCCGTGGTTTGTTCGGTCCAGGAATATCCGCCATCTGTGGTTTTCCAGATATTTTCCATCCAGCCCACAATCCAGCCGGTAGTTTCATTTATAAAGTATACATCTTCAATAGTTTTCGAAACAATACGAGATGATATTTCTGTCCAGTTACCATCTGTATTTTGATAGATAATACCCTTTGAGCCGGCGAGCCAGCCTGTGGAATTATGAAAGTCCAAACCATAGATATAATAGTCACCATATCCGGGCAGATCAATCTGTTCAGTCCAGGTTGCACCGCCGTCAGTGGTCTTATACACTTTCTCTTCTGATGAAACCCAGCCATTATTGGCATCGGCAAAATAAAGTGCGCTAAAGTAGGTATTACTCGCGGGAACAACTTCAGACCAGGAACTACCACCGTCACTGGTTTGGTAAAGCGCATGAGTAGCCACCAGCCAGCCATCACTGGCATTGAAGAACTGAATTTCCTTGATTATCTGGTAGTCTTCCACGGTGACATCAACCGGTGTCCAGGTTGCGCCGCCATCCGTGGTATAAGCACAGTATCTTTCGCCACCAACCCAGCCGGTGTTGGCATCTACGAAGAATACAGAGCGGAGCTCATCTTCGATTCCGGAACTCTGTTCAACCCAAGTCGCGCCACCGTCTGTGGTTTTGATGACCGTTCCATCTTGTCCATAGCTACCGTCACCAACGATCCAGCCGGTATTTTCATCAATAAAGAATATCTGTCTTAAGTCATAATTGATACTGACGCTTAACTCGGTCCAGGTCTCACCACCATCCGTAGTTTTCAATACCACTGCCGGCTCACCATAGGCCGGGTTATCGCCGACTGCATATCCGGTTGTCATAGTCGGGAAAAAGATATCATTCAGTTGGACTGAAGTACCACTTTCTAGGACATTCCAGGTGGCACCCGCATCCGTAGTTTTGATGATGGTTCCACTAATTCCAACGGCAATAGCGGTATTGTCATCCAGGGCTCTGATGGAATTTAAACCATCAGGCGTCGGATAAGGATTCTGCAGAAACCAACCGCTGGGTTCATCAAGCGCTTCAATAACATTGATAAAATCGGACTTGGTTTCGGTGGCTTCATTGGTGCCATCGGAAACAGTCAGCATGACCGTATAGCTGCCTACAGATTCATAGGTATGGCTCGGATTCTGATCGGTACTGGTATTGCTGTCGCCAAAGTCCCAATTCCACGAGATCGCTCCAGTGGATTGATCGGTAAAATTAACCGTCAGCGGAGGCGCGCCGGACGTGACATCTGCGATAAAATCGGCAGTAAAAGGTTCTATTTCAGGAGAGCAAAAAGCATATTTTAGATCATAATTAGTATAATCGTTATAACTAATATGAGGATAGCCATTCTGATCAACAGTTATTGAGTTAGACGAGCCCACTTCTCCATCACTGTCTATTGTTTCGATAGTCCATTCTGAACTATTTCCGCGGGCATATTTCAAATCAACATTAGATTGATCATAATAGCTGATATGAATCATATTGTTCTGGTCTATAGCAATAGAAGAGTACCGCCCTACCTCGTCACTACTAGAATCCACAACACCTAAATACCAATCTGAGCCATTCCATTTGGCATATTTTAAAGAATGATTAGTATAATCATAATAGCTAGTATGTGGATAATCATTCTTATCTAAAGCAAGTGATGTATTACTCCCAATATCTCCTTCACTATCAACAGTCTCAATATTCCAAGCGGAACCATCCCAGGTGGCATATTTTAAATCATCATTAGAAACATCACAATAACTAATGTGAGGATAACCACTTTGATCGATAGCTAAAGATGTATACCAACCTACAAGACCTTCACTATCAACAGTCTCAATATTCCAAGCGGAACCATCCCAGGTGGCATATT
>CAZXFH010000001.1:85795-136052 GCA_964640055.1 uncultured bacterium
TTAAATCATTATTAGTATCATCCAGATAGCTAAAATGTGGGCGGTTGTTATCATCTAAAGCAAGTGATGTATATTTACCTACATCTCCTTCACTATCAACAGTCTCAATATTCCAAGCGGAACCATCCCAGGTGGCGTATTTTAAATCATCATTAGTAAAATCATAATAGCTAATATGTGGACGATCGTTATGGTCGATAACTATTGAAGTATAATGACCGACATTACCTTCACTATCGATAGTCTCGATGTTCCAGGCTGAACCATTCCAGGCGGCATATTTCAGATCATCATTAGTATTATCATAATAACTAATATGTGCATAATTATTCTGATCCAAGGCTATGGAAGTATGGATACCCACATCGCCCACAGCATCGACTGTCTCAAGATTCCATTCTCCTGGTACATATGGTCCTTCAACTGTAATGAAATCAGTCTTGGTCTCAGCATCAGTGTTGGTGCCATCCGATATGTTCAATTTTACCGTATATGTACCTTCCTCCTGATACGTATATGATGGGTTTTGCTCAGTTGCATCGATATTATTATCATTATCAAAATCCCATTCCCATGAGGTCGGTGTGCCAACGGATCGATCGGTGAACTGGACGGTCAGAGGAGCCGTACCAGCGGTTACATCCGCGGTGAAATCAGCCATCAATTCTTCAATATCGGTCGAGACCTTAATATAATCTATCCTTGTCTGGGTGTCGGTATCACCCTGATCATTGGTCACTGTTAGCGAAACGGTGTAGGTATCAGAAACAGTGTACTCATGACTCGGATTTTGGTCGGTACTGGTGTTGCCATCGCCAAAGTCCCATTCCCAGCCGGTAATACTCTTGGGTATACTTTTGGAAATTGCCTTTTCCGGAAAGTTCACTTTCAGGGCGGGTCCGGGCGCACTATCCTGGATCTGATTCACAATGTTAACCTGCTGTGTATTACCGTCAATCGTACAAACATTCCAGTACCTTCCTGTTCCGGTGGTCGGTACATGAATCGTATTGATCACGCCCTGTTCGTCATAGACCTGGACCACAGCATTGGAAGCTGTAATTTCACTGGTACCGGCATACTTATAAATATAATAGTAGTAGACACCCTCATAAAAGGTATGGATAGTAACAGTTTCCGGTCCATATCCGTCGGTATCATCATGATCCAGGATCGCATAGGGGGCTGAAGTCGCACTTCCCTGCGAGGAATAGTACACATGATAGCTACTGCCATCAATATCCGGTGTCTTCAAATGAGAATCCAGATCCCGGGGATCATCATCCCAGTTCAGAACCAGACGCATGCTACCGGCCGTTAATTCAGGTGACAGGGAAATATCCAGAGTGATCGTTTCCGTTGTATTGATAGTCACATGCTCATTCACATAGTCACTGTATCCGGTTGCACTGGCTGTGACGGTCTGGGCCTGATCTGCTGAATTATCGGTAAACTGGACGGTTAGCGGAGGTTGACCGCTGGTCACATCAGCATAAAAGTCAGCATCCAGAGCGCCGAAAGGCACATTCGTGATCGTATAGATCCCATCACTACCCGTTATATCAGAGAGTCCGGCTACCGTTACAGTGGCGCCTTCGAGCGGCTCGCCATTAGTGGCATCAGTGATGGTACCGGTCAAAGTGGTGGTTTCCTGAGTCTGATCACCGGTCACAATGATATTACGGGAGTTACCGGCATCGGTGCTGCAGTAATAAGTTCCATATTCACTAACCGAGAGCGAATCCAAAATCAGATGATCACCGGTTTCACCGGTGATTTCAGTGTCATTATAATACCACTGATAACTACCAGTCCCGACCATGGCGTACATTTCCACAGTCGCCGGGAAAGTCTGATCTCCGATTAAATTAATCTCCTGATCAGTTAAGCCTTTCAGCTCGATCTCATCATTGCCCCAATTACCATAGTTAACCAAATCTCCGGTGGCTTCAATATACAATTCCGTATCGCCGACATCCTGAATAATGCCACGATTAATCAGTGTACTGTTCGCGTAAAGAGTATTGTAAAATCCAGTATTACTCTGGAGCGTATCCAGAACAACCACCGAGTCACCGGCAAAGGTCACGCTTTGGGCCCCTGATCTTACCGTTCCGGTCAACATAACGTTAGCGAGATAGCTGTCCTGATACAGATAAGCGCCCTGGCTCAGATAAAGATCATTGCCATTGCCTGCAATGATCACATCGGTGGCAAAACAATTGGCGCCCAGAAGCTGCAAACGAAATCCGCTGCCCTCCGGGATGATCAGACTCGTGGTTTCATCAGACCAGTCAAAGTCGATTTCACAATCGGTGAGTTCGAGGTCCGAGGTGAGAATGACCGATGTCGTAGAGTCCTTGGCCCCAAAATGTACATTCTGGAACACCGCGCCGGGGGTCATGGAGATATACTGATCGGCTGATCCATTAAAAATGATGTCATCATTCTCAATTGTCCCGCTATTCTGGAGGTCTCCCTTGAGATTAATGTTTAGATCGGTGTCACCATTATCCTGGATCGTCCCGGCATTGCTCAAGACACCATTCACAGTCAAATTCTGATAAAAACCCGTACCACTGCGCAGAATATTGCCGGTATTAACCGTCAGATCGTCACATTCCGAGGTCTGATCCACGACCACATCACCATCAATAATGACATTGTCACTGGCTGTGGGAACCACACCACCAATCCAGGTGCCCGCTTCGCTCCAGTTACCACCCGTGGTGGTGGAAGTTATGGCATCGCCGGCAGTGGATACGGTGATATAATCGGTCTTGGTTTCGGTATCGATGGTACCAGCGCCATCAGTGACTGTCAGCGATACGGTATAAGTACCGGCATTGTCATAGGTAAAGGATGGGTTCTGTACGACGGTGGCATCCAGGGTACCGTCATTGTCAAAATCCCATTCCCAGGTAGTGGCGCCGGTGGACTGATCGGTAAAATTAACGGTCAGCGGTGCAGTGCCAGAGGTGACATCAGCAGTGAAATCGGCTGCTAATGCACTTACTTCATTATTCAAGAAAACATCATCAATAAATAGATAATTTTTATCATTAGATACAGATTGAATGGCAACATACACATCCTGACTTGCATAATCTGATAATGAATACGTATATTGTGTCCACTGATTAGGTAAATCTTGAATACTTTCCAAAGTTACAGTGAAATCAGAAGGATCACTTCCTGTATTTGAGATCTTTACATTGAAATCTTCCAACCAATAATCATCAGTTGAACGTGCCCAAAAAGAGATGGAAGCATTGGAACCAACCTGTATCTGTGGTGTAATTAACCAATCATTCATCTGGTCATACCAGGTCTTTATACCAAAAACATAATTACCTGAATAGGCCATAGAGCTACTATATCTTCTGAAAGTACTGCTATCATTATTGGCGTCAATCAATTTCCAACTAAGAGTTAAATTAGTTTCAAAATCAACTGTGCCTTCAGGAAACTCAATGATTGATTCGGTTCTTAAATAATTTTTATAATTCGTTAAAAAATTGGTCCAATTGGACTCCGCTGCAAAATCACAATAGGGATTAGTATAATAAAATTCTCCCTCTATATCAAGATGTCGGCGCAAATAGATATTCAAACCAGTCGCCGCGCTTAAACTGCCGGTAGCCCCATTATGAATTATCGCCTGATCTAAGGCAGTAACCACATCAGTTGCATAGCTCCCATCACTGAGATTATTAGCGCAATATTGCATAAACTGTTTTAAATCAACATAATTTTGGGCCGTATTAAATTTCAAGGCGCTTTCAATTCCAGCATCAACAACATCCCATTCATCCGTAAAGTAGGTAACAAAATTATCAATGGTGTTTTTTATATTATCTATAGCCGTCATATCAATAGCAGACTGAGTTGTATTGTAATCAGAATAAAACAAACTATAGGAATCCACAATATAACTGGAAAGGGTTTCAGAGTTAGCTGTGGGATTATCTCTTAAATTGGTCAACCAGGCGTTGTAATCCCAACCATCGCCAGGTTCTGTTTCCTGGGAAAAGACCACGGCATCCGAAACATAGTCCTTGATACCATAGGAGACTTCTAACAACCCCATTAAACACGCATCAAAGCCCATAATGTTTAAATATGTACTACTTGTATTTATATAAGCAGTACCTAGGGCAGATTTAACTTCCCTCATTTCAAGAATATCGCCATCGGTGTCATCTGAACAAACCTCTTTTACTACCGAAAAGTAATCGGTATTGCTGTTAAAATTCTCATTTTTGGTGATCTCTTTTTTCCGCCATCCAGCACCATGATTCCACATTACCAACATATATTTTCTAGCCGGATAATTAGTTATTCCCCATTCAACAAAATCAGAAAGTGTTTGTGGATCCCCCATATTCAGTTCTCCGAGAGTATTATCAACACAGGGCGAATTAATCGTATAATTATCAGTATCATAAGCAATCTCATATCTTCTGGTATCAGTCCAATCTCCATTGGAATTATCATATCCACTGATACGATCAAATTGAACCAAAACATTTACATTATCAGGTAGATCAACTGATTCCATTTCGTTCATGTCATCAATTCCTGCTTCTTCCAGGTTATTATCACCATCTAGATATACCAAAATTGTCCATTCATCTTCAAAGACCGTAATATAATCGGTCTTGGTTTCGGTATCGATGGTACCAGCGCCATCGGTGACTGTCAGCGATACGGTATAAGTACCGGTATTATCATAGGTATAGGATGGATTCTGTACCGCAGTGGCATCCAGGGTACCGTCATTATCAAAATCCCATTCCCAGGTAGAGGCGCCGGTGGACTGATCGGTAAAATTAACCGTCAGAGGCGCGGTACCAGAGGTGACATCAGCCGTGAAATCGGCTAAGACTGAGGAACCACCACTACTGGTGACAAGGACATCATCCAGATAGAGCCAAAAAAGATCATAGGAAACATATTGGAAAGCAATATAGACCGTTTCTCCGGCATAATTAGATAAGTCATAAGTATATTCTGTCCAACTTTCTGGAGTACTCCGTACAGTATCGATATAATTTACAAAGTTAGTGGTATCACTTCCAGATGTGGATAATCTGATATTGAATTCTTCAGGATAATCTCCCCAGTCTGATCGTGCCCAAAAATTAAGCGTGATAGTTGCTCCCTCTGGTAAAGTAACCTGTGGTGTAATGAGCCAATCGTTATTATCAACAGAACCATTATACTCAACCTCAGCACTATATTCACCTGTATGACTTGTATAATTATTAATGTACCATGTTAATGCATCCCCATCATAATCATAGGCATTCCATCCCAATGCAGAGTCTTCGAAACTTTCATATAATAAACTGTCATTAGAGATACTGGTATTTCCTTTTAAAAGGTCACCATATGTACCAATACTGATCTCGTCTTTACTGTGGATTGCACGCTGTTGTTCTTTCTCTAGTTGAGAGGGTACTCTTGCAATACTAAAGCCAATAAGTAAAAAGATCATAATTGGGATCAAAATTACTCTTCTTGTTTTCATTTTTTTCCTTTCTTATTGAATATTTTTGAAAACTACTACAAATGATATCATCTATTTCAGATATACATTCTCAATTTTTTTAAGAAGTACTTGCGGTCGGGAAACTTTATGGCTAGCTTCACCACCCCGCAGAACTTTACCCACATCAGTGGCCAATTGAACTGCATCACCGAGATCCCGCTCTTTTTTTCCCTGTGCCATATAGAAGACCAGGACAGTCGGTTTTTTATTCTCAGTATACTGGCTCAAGCGAACGAGCTCACCATCGATCGTGGTAAATTCCATCTCCGGCAGTTTAGTGAAGAGGAAGGGGTATTTTTTGGCATAGCTGAAACCCTGGGCAAAACTCTCTTTATTATTTTTCGGAAACTTTATTTTTTTATCTTTTTTATACTTTTTCGCCTTTTTTTCCTTGCCCACGTAGGTTTCCATGGCTTCCCCGAAATGAATCCGTTTGGGACCGGTAAGGCCATATTTGGAAACTCCATAAGCGTTTCCGAAATCCAGGAACTTCAGATGACCTTCCCAGGCCACTACACCGTTTTTATCCAGAACCAATACCAGGTTATCGAATTTCTGGTGAAAATTCAGATAATCAACCATCAATTGCGGTTGACCGCTGAAATTTTTTACCAAGGCTTCCCCGGCGACAAATTTGACTCCTTTACTGACTTCCTGTTCTTTGCTTTTCAAACCCGGTGTATAGGTCAGTACGATATGGTCGATCTGATCAGGATCAATATAATACTTATCCTGGGTCGTTGGTTTTTCTCCGGCCCCGACCCCCACGATATCAACCTGTCCCAGGTAACTGGAGCTACAGGCATTAACAATAATACCCAGGAGGATCAAAGTAACTAATAAATTGAATCTCTTCATATTGAGCTCCTTTTTAAAAAATCAAAATATTGGGTGTTCCTATTTTCATCTTTTGATAAAAACCATCGGCACCCATAGAAGTCGGACCTACAGTGCAATTCCCACTGATAAGGTACCCATCGTACCAGCTCCCAGGGGTACATCGGAAATGTCTTGTGTATCCTCTTCCGTATATCCGTCCTCGTATTCTACTTCAACAGTGACCTCATCATCCATATTTCCTAAAGAATAACCGGTTTCGATACAAAGTGTAAAAGGTCCCCAGAACCATCTCTTACCAATTAAAAGCTGAAACATGCTCATACCGACAGATCCGGTAGCCGTACCGCTGCCGTGAGTGTAGGAATCCCACCCGTCATCGGTCAACTCCAGGGACATCCGTCCGAAACCCAGACCACCATAAACACCTTTTAACATGGCTGGCAGACCGAACTTTTCCAGTTGCTGGTCCAGATAATATTTTGCGCCGAAACCAAAGTAACCAAAGCCCATTTCTGTGGTTTCATCCAGGGGCAAATTAAAGGTGGAAAAATCAATATAGGGCGCGATACTATTATCAATATACGCGTTCCCCAGAGCCGGTAACAAATACTCAACCGAACCACCTACCAAATTGGGCAGACCTAATTTGGCTTCAATTCTAATCGGCTTTTCCCGACTTAATGCAGCGCTACTAAAGATTAATACAAAAACCATGCTTACCAAGGTTAATTTTTTTAATAAACTCATAAATGACTCCTTCTTAAAACTCATTTTTACCATTATCATTTCTTCCCGGTAATGATGCGCCGCAATATTTACAATATTTAGCATAGGGATTCTCAATTTTCCCTTTGCAGCTGGGACAATGGTCAATCAGTTTGCTGCCGCATTGGGAACAAAAGGTATCTGGTTCTTTAGTGTTACAAAAAAAAGAACATTGCGGACATATTTTATACCAAGGAGCTGCATTCTCTTGCACCATGTTATTCTTCCGTTTTTCTTAATTTAACAATCATCGACTATCTAGACTCAAAGGGTATGCCAACTATTATAAATTTCCCTATTTCCTTAAATATCAAACACTTAGGAAATTCTTATATTTGCGCTATATCACAATAAATATAGTCTCCCAAGGCTACAGTGTTGCATTAAGAGACTACAGAGCTTAGATTCTCCGGCAAGGTAAGTTTTATGTCTAAAAACCGCACCAAAATCAGCCTGTTAATCCTATTCTGTCTCAGTTTGCTGAGTGCAGCCCCGATAAAAATTCAGTGGCGCCAATTAGAGACTCCTTCTGAGGAAAATCTGGATTTGGTGAAAATGCACTCAAAACAGGATTTTTGGGTGGCGGAAACCAAGCCCCCGGGGCGTCTGTTCCATTATAAAGATTCCCAGTGGCACCATTTCAGTCCCCCCAAGATTGGCCCAGACGTGAAGCAGCTGCATTATCACATCATTAATGAGCACCATTTTTTATGTGCAACGGTTAATAGTCAATATTTTACCGACTTTTATGATTACCAAGCCGGAAAATGGAATAAATTATCGCTGTCGGTAAAAGTACCGGTTCGATATTTTTTTACTGATAAGCAAGGCAACATCTGGATTTATGGAGACTGGGGCTGGTTATCACGCTATCAAAAGGGTTCTCTCCAGCTGATTAAAGCACCCTTTGAAAATCACCTAACCGCCCTGGCCCAGCAGAATAACGGAAATCTCTGGATTGGTGTTCGGAATGAGGGGATCTATCGCCGTACAGATTCAACCTATTTCAATGTTCCGATTGCCGACAGTATTGTACCTAATATTTCCCATATCGTTGCTGATAGCAATGACATCCGCTTCTACACATTTGATGGTAAGATTTATCAGCAGCAACACAACAAATTTCTTGAGCTGAAGCAACAATTACCGGCCAGCAATCGTTGGCTATATAATTTCAGAGATCCTGAGCATGGTGTTGCCTTTTCAGGTGAATACGCCGGAGAGATACATCTTTACATTGATCAAAAATGGTTCTATTATCCGCTGCCCCTTAACTACCGGGTCATCGAGGCCCATATATTCAAGGACGATGCGGTTATTGTCAGTGATCTTAATGGTTATATTTTGATGGGTACGCCACGTGAAAAAACCTTTTTCTCGGAAACTGCAGGGCGCTATCATTTAGATGGCAGTATCTACGATCAGTCTGATGGTGCTGCATTTATTTATTTTAATGATGATGAATATTTAGATCTGTTCTTAATGAACCGCGGAGCTCATCAACAGAATAGACTCCATCTGAATTCCGATGGCCGCGATTTTGCAGATATTTCCGAGCAGTGTCCCTTGTTAAAGACAAAGCGCATTTCCCGTTTCCATTTTGGAGATCTAAACAGAGATGGTCGCAATGATATCGTGGTGACCGACACTTCTAATTACCTGAACATTTTGCTGAATGACCGCCGAGGACATTACTATCTTTTCCGTCAATTAGACTTGGGGGCTTTTGATGAAATAAAAGACATACGACTGATTGATTACAATCGGGATGGCTTTCTGGATATTTGTCTGAGTGCCTATTATCGGGGCGGCAGAAGCATCGGGGCTAATCTGCTTTTTGAAAATAAGTTTTATGGGTTGAAATTTACTGTGGATACTGCTTTCATCACCCAAACCAAAGGCTGGAATAACAGCACAACCTTTGCTGATTTCAATAACGATGGCTATTTGGAGGCCTACATTTCCACATCCTGGATCAAAGATAAACTGTTAAGTTTTAAAAACAATCAATGGCATAATCAGTCAGAGCTGAGCAGCTCCTCAATCGAAATAACCCAACAAAACAGCGTCAACACGATTGCCATTGATTATGATAATGATGGTGATCTGGATCTCTTCCTGAATCATCCGGCCGGGCTGACTTGTTTCAAAAACAATGGCCTAGGTCAATTTCGAAAAGCCAGCGATTCCCTATTGGCACCTGTTGCCCTTCCGGAAGGTCCCTTTGCCTTTATCAACAGCGGGGATTTTAATAATGACGGTTATCTGGATCTTTTCATTTCCGTAAACAATATCGACCGGAATTTTCTTTTACTAAATGATTCGGCACAGTGTTTCATTGATGCCAGCCAGGATTTCGGTCTGTCATCGCCAGCGATAAGCAGTGCGATCATAGGAGATATCGATCAAGATGGTGATCTGGATATTTATGGTCTGCGGAAATATGGTACTAACATTCTATGGATCAATCGAACCGATAATAAAAATTATTTGAAAGTCAAATTGAATGGTTTGCATTCAATTAATGGCCGCTTCAGTAAAATTTGGGTCTATAGCGCTGGTTATTTAGATGAACCTGAACATTTGCTTGGTTACCGGGAAATTGGCACCCTAAAACCAGCAGAAGGTCTCTACAATTCGGATGTGGCACATTTTGGACTTAACCGACACAATAAATATGATCTCAGAATCACTTTCCAAGCTGGCAAAACCATTACCTTAGAAGGCATTTCTGCAGGACAAACCCTGCAGGTGGCTGAATACGGACCGCTGGGTCTTTTTATCCGCCGATTACCGGCCTTGGTTTTATTTTTCCTGCAACAAGCCGAATTCTACTTTTACACCCTGATCTTCCTGCTAACAGCAGTTATTCTATATCTAGGGATTCGTATGGGCGTAAAATACTTCCGTTGGGAACTCCCCTTTTCTGTTGTTATAATGATTTTTAATCTTTCCCTCTTCTGGTTTCTGGTAAATCTCTTCAGGAATGACAATATATTTGATAAATATTTCCTGCCGGTAATGGCCGCTGCTCTTGGCATAATTATTCCGCTTATATACTCGGCTTTGGCCAATCGCCGCCGGATCAGTGGATACCTGCAAAACACCAAGACAGAACTACTGAAAACTTTACTGAATTTTACCCACGGAAAATATGCCCTGAGCAATATTAACAGTTTGTATCTTTTGTGTAATAATCTTGATAAATCCGTGCTGCACTCCGAGCGCCTAAAAGTGCAATTCAGTGAGAGACACAGCACCTTTCTCAACTTTGTTTTACCCCAGTTAGATAAACTGATCCATTTGGCCAGATCAGCCAATCTTGATCAAGACATGATCAAGAAAATGCGCGTACGCCTACATTCAATTCGAACCGATTTGGATCATTTCTTAAATAATTTAGAATCAGGACGTATCACTGAATGCAAAAAGATGGCCGCAGATCTAAAATTTCTAAGAGATCAGTTACGATATATTAAAAGCAGCGTTTTTAAAGAATTTTCTGCTGAGGCCACGCAAGTCATTCTTGATATTACCCGGACCTGTCAACAAAACCTGCCTGAAAATCAGGTCGAAATCAAGCGAAAAAAAGAAGAACAAAAAAATTATTGGGTGCTCATTCCAGCCCATGAATTAGGTGATATTATCAACAACTGCCTCCAAAACGCGTTACAAGCCGTGGCCAGTAATAAGGGTAAAAAACGAATTGAAATCTATGTGTACCGTTCGGCGCCCAAAATCAGAATCGATATCAGTGATAACGGCTCGGGAATTCCCGAAGAGATCAAAGAAAAAATATTCACCAGTGGCTTCTCCTCTACCGGGGGAACCGGTCAGGGACTATATCACAATCAGAATGTTCTAAATAAATATGGCGGACGAATCTATTTGGTATCTTCCCGCCTCGGGCAGGGAGCCAATTTTCGAATTGAATTATTAGAAGGAGTTCATCGATGAAACCACTTTTACTATTAATCGATGATGATAAAAATTTTGTAGAAGACTTTACTTTGTTGCTCGAATCTGATTTTACCTCTATCACAGCTTATACAGCCGCAGAGGGGTTGCGCAAAGTGCGACAGAATAATCCCGATATTGTGCTCCTCGATCTGTTTCTGGGAGGTGAAAAAAATGGACTGGATGTCCTGGATAAAATCATGACATATGATAAGAACCTTCCGGTCATTATTATCACGGATTATGGTTCCATAGACACAGCTGTCAGTGCAATTCAAGCCGGTGCCTTTGATTACATCTCAAAGACCCCCAATATGACAGAATTGAAGCTCATCATCCAGAAGTCTATTCGGCAACGTTCAGACCGTTTTTACAAGGAATCGCTCAAAGAGGAAGTGCAGAAACATTATCACCAACTCATCGGGGACAGTCCCCCCATGCAAAAATTAAAGCATCAAATCCGGTTAAGTGCCAGTCACTTAAATACGGTACTGATTACCGGCGAGAGTGGGGTGGGCAAAGAAATCGTAGCCCGTCATATTCATCTGCATAGCCCCCGGAGCAATGCCCCTTTTGTACCGATCAATTGTGCGGCCGTGCCCGATAATCTATTGGAAAGCGAATTGTTCGGACATGAAAAAGGGGCTTTTACCGGTGCCAACACCCGCAAGATCGGTAAATTTGAAATTGCTTCCGAGGGTATCATCTTTTTTGATGAGATTTCAGAACTAGATCCAGATGCGCAAGTCAAACTCCTACGGGTCTTACAGGAAAAAGAATTCGATCGGGTGGGTGGAAATAAAACCATTCAAACTGACGCCAAGATCCTGGCGGCCACTAACCGGGACCTCCACCAAATGGTTAGCCAGGGACAATTCCGCAGCGATCTGTTTTACCGTCTGGATGTATTTCCGATCCATGTGCCGCCCCTGAGATCACGCAAGGCGGATATACCGGCCCTGGTTGATCATTTCCTGAGTTCAATATGCGACGAAATGAAAATATCGCATAAGCAATTTTCACAAGAGGCTTTGGATATATTTATGAATTATAACTGGCCCGGAAATATCCGCGAATTACGTAATTATGTCACGCGCGCCGTTATCCTCAGCCAGGAGAGTGAAACGATCAAGCCCATCCATCTGGAACAAAAAGTCATTGTCAAAGAGGAATTTTCGGAATTAATGCCGGATACTACTCCTGAAACCTGGGAGGAAATGGATAGGCTGCGCAAAGAAATGGCCGAACAGGCCCGACGTGAGGTGGAAAAACGCTTTCTGACGCACCTTCTGGAGAAATTTGAAGGCAATGTATCTCGAGCCGCCGAAAATATCGGAATCAACCGCACCAATTTCCATAAAATGATGCGGCGCTGCGGTTTGTAATTAGAACCTCAGGGGTATTCTGCCGGTCAAAATTTAATCCAATATTAATTGTTGAGAAATGTATGTTACTTGACTTGCCTGACGCGTTCCAGTGCGTCGGTCAATCCACTTCTTTGACTCAAGAGATATTCACGCCGGGTATGCTCAATCCACTGGAATATGCTTTCCCATAAGTCAAAATCTTGTGTTTGCCTGGGATACTGACCGGCAAATTTGGCGTTATCTAACTGGTTAAATATTTGCTCCAATTCAGCAGTGCGCTCGTTCTCCAGATCACCGGCAGTCAAAGCCTCAACAATCTCATCAGTAGACATTTCCAGCGCTAAAATATAATAGCGCCGTTCCAGGTATTCCCGTAATATATGTGACATATTAAAGTAAAATTTTCGCCGTTTATGGGTTGTCGGTGCATAATTTTTTTTAATTTGCTTCAGCCTCCGATGCGCAACCAAAGCTGGCGGTTCCAGATGTCGCTCTTCAAAATATTTTTCAGGACATTGCGACCGCCATCGGCGGTAAAAATAATACCAAGTGACCGAGATCATTAAAATTAATAAAATGAACAGTATCCAATCCCAGGGCACTATAGTGGGGAGTGGCAGGGGCGGCTTGATATCTTTCGGATGGGCCTCGCCGGGAGGCAGTACAGAAACCACTTCTACAATCTTCTCATTGGTTTCAAAAACAAGTGTTCTGCTGGTATCGGCATTTAGATAGGCTGTGATCTTCAGTTTCGGAATAGTAACCTGACCGGTATCAAAAGCTGCCAATTTCAACAGCCAGGAGCGTACTATGTTATCTCCTTTTCGTTCGGGAGTTGTTAAATATTGATCTTGGATTTCAAACTCCCCTAATTTCTGATCTAAAGGAGGCAACTCGAATTCAGTGCCCTTAGGATATTTGAATTGAACTTTATAATGTATCGGATCACCGATGGTTACCAGGCTAGTATCCAGGTGGGTTGCTATGCTCACCGGAGTATCTTCCGCGAGAGAACTACTGGTAAATAAGCATAATCCCAACCACCAGAACAAAATTTTTATGGCTATATTTTGATTATAAAATATTTTTACTCTTACACTCATATTATCCGGTAAAATGGCATGCTTGCCAAACTAAAAGGTCATCTGAAACGCCGTTCACGCATTTTAAAAAATTTAATCAAGGGGTCAACATAGGATTCGGTAACATTAATTTGAATACTGTCCACATTCATCCGTTTGGTTTGCTCGAGAAATTCTTGGTGTTTATCGGCCATTTTTTCCTGATATTGCTGACGAAATTTTTTATTCCCGGTATCCACCCATATCTCTGCTCCGGTTTCAGCATCTTGAAGTTTAATCAACCCCACATCGGGCAATTCATTTTCCCGCTGATCAATCGTCCTGATGGCAATAACATCATGTTTTTGATTGAGTATATTCAGGGGGTGGTAAAACCCGGTATCATCGAAATCAGAAACCACAAACACGATCGATCGCCGCTTGAGTCCCCTCAACAAGTATTCCAAGCCGGTGCGAATATTGGTATGGTTGGACGCCGGTTTAAAATAAAGCACTTCGCGAATGACCCGCAGGACATGGGCTTTGCCTTTCCGCGGGGGGATATACTTTTCTACTTCATCGGTAAAGATCAACAGGCCGACCTTATCGTTATTTTTGATGGCTGAAAACGCCAGAAGAGCACATATTTCAGCGGCGACTTCCGATTTAAATTTATCACCAGATCCAAATTGACCGGAACGCGACGCATCCACCGCCAGCATGACATTCAATTCACGTTCTTCTTCATGCACCTTCACATAGGGATGATTATAGCGGGCGGTAACGTTCCAATCCACTGTACGCACATCATCACCATACTGATACTCCCTGACCTCGGCAAACTCCATACCCTGCCCTTTAAATACTGAATGATATTCGCCACTGAACACATCATTCACTAAATAGCGGGTTCGCAACTCGATCTGGCGTACTTTCTTAAGGATTTCTTTTGGAATCATGGAAGCAATAAATGGCAAGTATTAAGGAACTTGTACACTGTCCAGAATGCGTTTAATAATATCTTCGCTGGTGACTTCCTCGGCCTCAGCCTCAAAAGTTAAAATAATCCGATGTCGCATCACATCCCAGATGACATCTCTGATATCCTCCGGGGTTACATAGCCACGCCCCTGGAGAAAGGCCTTGGCTTTACCAGCCAGAGTAAGATAAATAGAGGCTCGCGGGGAAGCCCCATAATCAATTAAATCTTTCAAATCTGCCAACTGATATTGAGCCGGCTCACGGGTGGCAAAGACCAGATCAATGATATAGTTATGGATCTTGCGGTCAATATAGATGTCATTGACAATTTTACGGGCCTTACGCACCGACTCTGGTGTAACCACCGATTTGACCTTGATCTGTTTTTCTGTTTTGGCCATCCGGTTGATAATTTCCAATTCTTCGGATTTACTGGGATAATCGATAACGACCTTTAACATAAAGCGGTCTACCTGGGCTTCGGGTAATGGATAGGTTCCCTCCTGTTCAATGGGGTTCTGGGTGGCTAATACCAGAAAAGGATCATCTAAAATGTGCGAGCTTTCCCCAATAGAAACCTGTCGTTCCTGCATGGCTTCCAGTAAAGCAGACTGAACCTTGGCAGGCGAACGATTGATCTCATCAGCCAGGATGATATTACTAAAGATCGGTCCCTTTTTGGTCTCAAAACTACCGGTTTTTTGATTGTAAATCAGGGTCCCGATTAAATCAGCCGGCAATAGATCGGGAGTAAATTGTATGCGCCGGAATGTGGCCTTGATTGTACTCGCCAATGTACTGACTGTCAATGACTTAGCTAATCCAGGTACTCCTTCCAGAAGGATATGTCCGTTACACAGCAGGCCGATAATAAGCCTTTCGACCATTCTGTCCTGACCGACAATCACCTGTTTAATTTCGTTACGGATCGTATTTAAGAAAGTACTCTCCTGCTCGATGCGTTCATTGAGTTCAGAAAGGTTAAAGGCCATACTGATAACACCTCTATTTTTGCTGAATTAATTATTTGACAATTGTTGATCCCTGAAAAATCAATGATTAATCATTGATCCCTTCTAATTGAGGTATCTGGTCCAGGGATTTACCCAGGTGATCCATCTCCCATTTTGCCGATTGGACCAGCATATGTTGGGGATAGATCTGGATAAATTCCTGATAATGTTGACGCGCTTTATCGAAATCTTCCAGATCATTGGCATAAATGTAGCCAATCATAAACTTGGCGTTAGGTGTTTTGGCTGAATCAGGATATTTCTTAATGATCTCCTGATATATTTTAATGGCGTTTTTTTGCTCGTTTAAATTATTTTTCTTGATCTCTGCCGCGGCAAACAGGGCTTTGATGGCTAAAGAATCCTGAGGATATGTTTCCGCCAGGTTAAGATACTGTTCCACGGCTCCTTCATAATTTCCGGTATCAAACAGAGCCACCGCAGAATCCCAATAGCCTTGCGGTGTTTTGATCTGTTTTTGGGTACAGCCTATTATTAATAATAATACCGAAAAGAGTAAGACAAAGACTAGTTTGGCTTTCATGCCGACAGTTCCCTCCTATAATAACTTTTATTCATTCTTTCAAATTCAAGGCCAATTAGCGGGGATAATTTATCAGAATAAATGGTTCTGCCAAAATTAAATATCAGGTTTTCTACTGAAAATATGTTAATTTGTTCCCTGTGGTCTTATTCCTTTTTAAAAATAAGGTTGCCTTGATCCATATCGATCTTAACCGTATCTCCATCCATAAATTCTCCGGCCAGGATCTTTTCGGATAAGGGATCCAAAAGTCGCTTTTGAATAGTTCTTTTAACCGGACGGGCACCATAGACCGGATCCCAGCTCTCTTTAGCAATAGTCTGCAAGGTCTGATCGGATAATTTCACCTGGATTCCCCGCGATTTTATCCGAGTAATCAAGCGAGAAAACTGGAGGGCCACTATTTTTTCAATCTGTTCCGGGAGTAAGGGCATAAATACGATTACCTCGTCCACCCGGTTTAAAAATTCCGGTTTCAGTTGTGACTTCAGTTCAGCCATAACCGTATTTTTGATGGCTACATACTTTTCATCAATATTGGCCCGGGATACATCACTGGTTTGCTGCATAATGGCCTGAGATCCCAAATTGGAAGTCATGATGATAATGGTATTTTTAAAATTGACCACATGTCCTTTGTTATCGGTTAAGCGGCCGTCTTCCATGACCTGGAGTAAAATATTAAAGACATCCGTATGAGCCTTCTCAATTTCATCTAACAGTATCACAGCATAGGGGTGGCGCCGGACAGCCTCGCTCAACTGTCCACCTTCATCATAGCCCACATATCCCGGCGGAGCACCAATTAAGCGGGCAACCGAATGTTTTTCCATATATTCCGACATGTCTATCCGCACCATGGCATCTTCATCATTAAACAAAAATTCAGCCAGGGTTTTGGCCAATTCAGTCTTACCGACACCGGTGGAGCCGGTAAAAATAAAACTGGCTAGCGGACGTTCTTCATCCTGTAAACCAGCCCGGGCCCGGCGGACGGCATTGGAGACTGCTTTAACTGCCTGATCCTGTCCAACTACTCGCTTATGTAATTGAGCTTCCATATTTAACAATTTCTGTCGCTCACCGGCCATCAGTTTAGAAACGGGGATATTGGTCCATTTGGAAATAATCTCGGCAATATCCTCATCAGTGACCTCTTCCCGGACTAAATGTCGCTCTTGCTGATGCTGTTCCAGTTTTCTTTTCTCTTCTTCCAGATCCTTATTTAACTTGACCAACTCCTCGTGTCTTAAGCGAGCAGCCTTTTCCCAGTTACCTTCCCGTTCGGCTTGTTCGGCAGCCAGGCGTGCCTCCTCAATCTGTTTTTTGAGATCATTAACATACTGCAGCCGTTTTTTTTCATCCTCCCACCGGTCTCGCAGGGCAGCTGCTTTTTCTTTCAATTGCGGTAGTTCCTTTTGAATTTTTTCATACCGCTGACGTGATTTCTTGATTTCTTTTTCCTTGGCAAGGGCATGACTTTCCACTTCCAACCGGCTGATTTTACGTTCCAGCTCATCCAACTCAGCCGGTGCGGAATCAATTTGCAAACGCAAGCGGCTGGCTGCTTCATCGATCAGATCAATGGCTTTATCCGGCAGAAACCGCTCAGTAAGATAACGCGCCGATAATTCCACGGCCGCCACAACCGCTGTATCCTTGATACGAATTCCATGGTGGATTTCATAACGCTCTTTAATTCCCCGCAGAATAGATATCGCATCAGTAATGGAGGGCTCCTCTATCTGGATGGGCTGAAAACGGCGCTCCAAGGCTTTATCTTTTTCAATATACTTACGGTATTCATCCACGGTGGTAGCGCCTATACAGCGCAATTCACCGCGAGCCAGGGCCGGTTTCAGTAAATTGGACGCATCAACAGCGCCTTCGGCAGCACCGGCTCCCACCACGGTATGTATTTCATCTACGAAAAGGATAATGGTACCCTCTGCCTCGCTGATCTCCTTGATAACCGATTTGAGCCGATCCTCAAATTCACCCCTGAATTTTGCCCCGGCGATTAAGGCGCCCATATCCAGAGCCATAATCCGCTTGTTCTTAATGCCTTCCGGAACATCACCGCTGGTAATCCGCAGTGCAATTCCCTCAGCTATAGCGGTTTTACCAACGCCCGGATCTCCAATCAGCACGGGATTATTTTTAGTACGACGGGATAGAACTTGCAGGGTACGCCGGATCTCTTCTTCCCTACCGATAACAGGATCCAATTTTCCTTTCCGGGCTAGTTGGTTAAGGTCACGGCAATACCGTTTTAAGGCTTGATATTTATCTTCCGGGGTTTGATCCTTGACCCGTTGTGAGCCACGGATCTCTTTTAAGCCATCCAGCAGGGTTTTTTCTGTAACACCGAATTTCTTCAGGAGCGATTTCAAATCCCCTCTGGCATCGGCCTGCAAGGCCAGAACCAAATGTTCCGCAGAAATATATTCATCCTGAAATTGTTGGGCAAATTTCTCCGCCCGTGCCATTAGCTGGTTAGACGCATCGCTCAGGTAGGCCTGTCCCACGGCGCCGGTCACCGTTGGTAAACTATCCAGCAATTGTACGGCTTCCTGATTGAATTGATCCAGATTGCCAACTACCTTCTTTAGCAGGATGAGTCCCACATTTTCCGGAGTTTGTAAGATTCCATTTAAGAAATGAACCGGCTGAATCTGTTGATGGGAATTGTTTTGTGCGATTTCCATCGTATGCTTGATGACCTCTTGGGCTTTTATGGTAAATTTATCGAACGCTAACATTGCTTAACTCCTTTTTTATCTTCAAAAACCTTATGTTTAAAAAGCATAAGGAATGGCAAAATGAATTTGCCAGGGATTCTCAATTTCATTTTTAAACCGGGGGTTAATTATTTTTGCATAATCAACCCGTACCGGTCCTAAAGGAGAAGCAATTGTTACGCCAAACCCCACATCCCAGCGATATGTCGTCTCAAATAGTGACGAAATGTCAGGAACAAGATTACCACCGTCTACAAATATCTCTCCGCCAATACGCCAAAAAAGCGGAAAGCGTAATTCTATATTGGTTAATATTTTTAAATCATCACCATCCGGATCGAAGCGTCGCAGGGTCCACCCTCTTAAACTGGTCTCTCCGCCCAAAAAGAATTTTTCATATGCCGGGGTTGTCTCTCCGGATGGAAAAGTATCCATCCAGCCCACTTTCCCGCGATAGGCAAGCACCACTTCGCCAAAGAGGGTGATATATTGACTATAAGCAGTTTCAAATTTATAATAATCCTGAGTACCCCCTAAAATTGATCCCACTATCTTACTGTCAAAAGTAAATACAGTGCCTTGTGACGGAAACAGAAAATTATCGCGGTAATCCCGTCTTAAGGTGATTTTGAGGGATCTTTCCTGCTCTTTATCCAGCTGGATAGTATTCTGTTTAGCGACCTGGTAAATATATTGAATACCTTGAACTCCAATTCCACTTTTAAAATATAGACGTCTATCAGGTTGGACAATTAAGGACGCTTCGCCACCGTAACTGGTTTTTTCATTTTCATCCTGTACTTGATTTTGAACGAACAGGCGAAAAAGATTAGAGGACCGGAATCCGAACATCCAGGGTTCAATATAGGCTATTTCCACCTCGCTGTTGGGTTGCGTCAAAATATCGGTCAAATTCAGCGCTGTACTGAGGCGGGTACTCAAGCGGTTCCCCCGCCCGGAAAGGTTGCGATTTATCCATTCCCCTTTGACATTGAAAGTTGTATAGGGTTCACTTCCACTACTCACGCCCCGGTCCTGTCCAAAACCGATATTCAAGCCCAGATGCCGCATATCAAGTTCACGGACGTAAACATGCAAATCCAGGGTATGCGCAGTTGTGTCAATATTAGTGATTTCAATATTTACATTGGAAAAAAGACCGGTTTGGAAAATATGTTTTTTCGACAACTCCAGTTTATCCCTTGAGAAAAGATCACCGGAGCCTAAAACAAGTTCCCTTCGGACAGACTTCTGTTTCACCTTATCATTCTGAAAAATACGGATATTATCAATCCGCATGGTGGCATTTTCATCTATAAAGATCCGTAATTCAATATTTTGACTGATCTTTAATGAATCTGAAACCTGTGCCAGCGGTTTGCCTATATTGGCATAGGCCCGTTTGATTCTTTTTATGCCCTCCCGAATTATTAAGGGATTGTAGGGAGTATCTGTTTTATGATCCAGTAAGTCGAGGATATGTTTTCTGGAAAATTTTTGATTGCCCTGAATCTCAATATTTTCCAGGAAATATTGTTTTCCTTCGGCAACTCTGAAAAATATATCTACCTCACCTCCCGGAGATACAACAAAGGAATCTTCAACTGTACAGTTCAAATACCCCTGTTTAACATACACGGTTTCAATTGTCAGCCGGTCCAATTCAATCAGCCGGCGGGTGAAAGTAGTGCTGCGCATCAATTCCTTTTCCTTCAGGTTTAATTCCTTTTTTAACTTCCGGTCGGAAATAACTTGATTACCTCTGATTTGAATATTGCGCACACCGTATTTAGACGCTTTGAATTGATTTTGACCGGAAACATTCATCCAGCTTAAAATAATGCACAGAGTTATCCAACATTGCTTACGAATAAGAGAGTTTATATTTATCAATAGTTATGTCTTATTTTGTAATTGATATGAAACAATCCATTTTCATCAATCCGGCCTTCCAAGGAGGTATTTCTGTCCAGATAGTATTGAAGACCAACTTGCTGATTGGGTTCAACCAAAGAAAAGTTACGTTCATAAGTGATATATAAATTGGAAGATACCTTTTGACCTAGCAAAATGCTCCAGTCACCCGGCTGTTGATTACTGAACAGGTCGCCTTGTGTACGCAGCTGAAACTCATCTAAGCCGCTGATTTCACTGATTCTTCTTTCCAACTGTCGCTCGAAATAGCTCCCGAAGATATTCAGCGCTCCCGATGAAATACTGGATTCATCGAGAGTCATCCCGCCGGATGTACCGGTCCGGCTCAAAATTCTAAGGATGTCACTTTGGGTATACTGATCAGATTCGAATTGGAGAACCGGTTTTTCCAAATCACCGGTCAGCCGCACAGCTACAATTTCTTCCTCTTCCGTAGAAATGCTCTCACTGGTGTTGGCCGGAACATAAGAAGTGAGATTTAAGCGGGCCTGGATATCCAATTGCGGATTAAACTCTGTCGGGTCAAAAATGATTGAACCGGTCAAATCAGTAAATTCCCACCCGTAATAGTAGAAGCTGCCCCTGCGCACATTCAAATCCCCTGAATAGCGCCAAGGTTCCTGTCCATTTTGAATTAACCAGATCTCGCCTTCTAATTCACAATCCAGCTGGCTATTCCGAAAATAGAGATTCCCCGGAGCTATAACGTGCAGATTCTTCCTGACATGGGTATCACTGCTGCTCTCAGCTCCAATCAGATCCTCCTTACCGGTGAATTCACTGCGAATCACAAACTCTGATACTTCCACATCCCCTTCAATATCAATCGTATCTTGCCCGAGAACAGCGAGTTCTGCATCCAACACTCCTTCTTCTTCAGCCAGCAAAGTACGTAAATAGATATGATCACCTTTAAGCGTTAAATTATAGCCGGGATTGAAAAATTCAGTAAAATCAAGCGTTCCCTCTACATGGACATTAGGAGCGCCCTGTGTTTTTTCAGCATCAGTGAACAGGGAACGAAAAATGCGATTTAATTTTTGGGGGAAAGACCTTAGCTCGCCTGCAGACTGATTCGGTTGCATAAAACCGGTTAAGGAAACAAGTTCCAACTGATTATTGCTCATTATGCCGCTACCCTCTACTCCGGTGATTAAATTTTCCAGGGAAGATATATCAATAACGCCATTTTTTATATTCATGTTTCCGTTACGAATGGGGTTACGCATAGTACCTGAGACACTTAAAGCAATATCAAAATCACCGGAAAGTTCTTCCATTTCCTGATTATACCGGGTTATGAAAGGCAAGCGCTTTGTATGGGCCATGAAACGCATATTAAGGGGTAATTCTTGGTTGAAACAAAATTGTCCGTGGGCCAAATCCAGTTCTAAAGGTAAGTGGCCAGCTCCCGAGTATTCATCTGATCCCTCCTTTAAAAACAGATCGGTAAGGATAAGTTTATTTTCTTGGTAGGAACCCTGCGTAAACAAAGTGTCCCCGCTCAATTTATCATAAATCGGTTCACTTACGCTCAGAACAAAATTTCCATGGAGGTCATTTAGGTAATTATTCAGGGATAGTGAACCGCTTAAAAAGCCATCTATCTGCTGAGGAATACGCAGGTATCTATTGAGGGTCGTTAAATTAAAATCCCTTAACCGAACTGAAGTATGAAAGGAATCCTGTCCGACCGGTTCCCAAACAGGATCCTTAAAATCAAAACGGTGATACAAAGCACCGCTGAGTTCAAGAGACCCGCCGGTATGTTCTCTAAGCGCTGCCTGTTCAAATGTTAGCACAGAATCATGATAATCTGCTTTTAAATGCAATTGGCTAAATAGTTGATCTTGAAACTGTATTTCACGGACACCAAGAGTTAAACTAACTTGCGGTTTATCGTGCCGGTACAAATAATGTAGGTCTGCATTTACGACTCCCTCTATATGATAGGCTTTGGGTATAAATAGATTCAAAGGGGACAACATCACATTCCGCATATTGATCTTCGTCTCAGTAACATTTCGACCATCGAATTGACCTTGCATTTCCAATATACCTTGATTAAGCGTAAACTTAGTTTGCTCCAGAAATAGAGAATCACCCTCCATTTCAATTTTAACGACATCATAACTTCTCAATAAATTATTATCGACTTGCGCAGTAAAGTCATCGATTATTATCGTTTGGTCTTGAACAATCTCCGCCGAGGCATTGATGCGCATGTTTTCTCCGCTCATATTGAAGGAGCGGATAACCGTGGTATCTCCCTCAAAACGGATATCAATGGTCAATTCCGGGATGGGTTGTTCTAAAAATTTTACTTTCCCCTGCTCGGCAGCCAATAAAATCTCTCCGATTCTTTCCTGCCCCTGTTGTATTACCCCAAAGCGAATATCAGAACGGGCAAACTGCACCAGAGGCAGGCCCAGCTGATCACCTTTAATCCAACCGCGCAGATCAGGTTCCTGTAAATCTCCGGTGGCTTTTACAAAAGCATCTAAACGACCAAAGAGTGTATCTACCTTTAAAAAAGTTGAGAAAATATGAACATCACCTGACTGAAGGTATCCCTTTAAATCTATCTGATTGGTATTTAAGTTGGCCTCACCGATTAATTTCAGGGCGCTAGCGCCAAGATTACAATAGAACGTATCAGGAATAGAAACCAATCCCTGGTCATAGGTTAACTGACCTTTGATCCGGTCAAAATCCATGGTTTCAAACCGACCATCTTGTAAATTCACGGCTAAATCCATCCCACTGAACTCACTTAGCCCCCCCTGGGTTTCAAAGGCCAGCTCACCGTTCAGTTTGGTTGACGTCGCTAAGATATTCCAAGCTTGTAGATCAACCTGCTTAACCATCAATTCTCCGGCTAATCCCTGTTTGAAACTGCCCCATATTTGCCCCCGGATGGTTTCATGATTGGTTCTGAATCCTAATTCGTCAACCTGAATGCGGTCTCCTGCCAGAGTTCCCTGGACAATGCCTTGATTGATTGCCCGCTCACGGAACTTCCCCATGTAAGTAAAATCATAGGCCAATGCATCAAAACCATTTAGATTGAGCGTACCGTCCATTTCAATGAAATCTCGGGTATAAAATAATCCTTTTAACGTGGGAATTGCCTGCGCCAGGAAAATCTGTCCGCTATGCAGATTAATAAGCCCCTTAAAAGGCTCCGTAATTAGATGACCGGAGAACTGTAAGTCAATATTTGAATAATTTAATTGTCCCTGATGAATCACGATACTATCCTTTAAAATAGAAAGATTTATTCCGGATGAATAAACGGGTTCTGAAAAATTATCGCTGGCAAAGGACGCCGTATCAGATAAAATATTAATAGAATCTTGGCCTAAAAAGAGGTCAGCATGAAGCAGATCAGTGTGTATTGATCTTGTGATTGAACCGTCATCGATATTCAGGGTCAGATCGCGGATACCGATCTCCGGAACAGAAAAAGAGGCTGCATCCGCTTCACTTTTTAATAAGGATTTAAGCGTATCAATATCGCCTGGGTAGTCAATCTCGACGCCTTCGATGTATAATCCGCTGATTTGTGGTTTACCACTTAAAAAAGATATAAAATCATAGCTGATTTCCATGGAATTCAGAGAAAAAACCGTGGTATTGTAAGGCGTGATTAATTTTAATTCCTTGAATTGAAGATGGTTAAACAAACTACCATTTAACTGGGCGGCCGTGAATCTTATTCCAATTCTGTTCTTCAGGATTCGATTTATCAAGATTATCGCCGGCGCTTTCCAGTATTGGGTATGAAATAATAAAAAAGCACCTGTACTCGCTATAAAAAAAGCGAACAATAATATCCATAGCGATATTTTTATCGATCGTCTCATCCCGAGAAAATTACTTAAGACTTAATAATTGTCAAAGGTTTAATAAACCTTAAATATATATTGATGCTTTTATTCCGATCAGGTCCAATTCACTTGATTGATTAATTACCATTCACTAATATACTGACGATGTCAAGTACTGAAATACATCATAATATACATACTTATAAACTCGAAATCAGCGGAATAGTTCAGGGAGTTGGATTTCGTCCCTTTATCTACCGGTTGGCCCATCGATTTGAGCTTCGGGGTTATGTCTTCAACCATTCGAATGGAGTGACCATAGAAGTTCAAGGAACGCCCCAAAATTACGGGAAATTTGTCAAACAATTAAAACACTCGCCCCCACCGAGAAGTAGTATCGATACAATCCAAATCAAACCCATCAAGAGTAAGCGTAAATACAAAGGCTTCAGCATAAAGACTAGCGAAACAAGCCATGCTAAGCAGGTACCCGTATCGCCGGATTTGGATCTCTGTTCAGATTGCGCAGCTGAGCTCCTTAATCCCGGAGACCGACGCTATTTATATCCCTTTATCAACTGTACCAATTGTGGACCCCGCTTTACGATAATTAAAGATATTCCCTATGACCGTAAAAACACAACCATGGTATCTTTTGCCATGTGCGACGACTGCCAGAAAGAATATCTCAATCCCCTAGACAGGCGCTTTCATGCCCAACCGAATGCCTGTCCGGTCTGTGGTCCTCAGACTGCCTTGTATGATCAAAAGAAACAACTTTTGCTAAAAGGGGGCCACTATTCAGATAATAAGAGAATATTCGAAAAAGCAGCCGACCTGTTAGCCCGGGGACACATCTTGGCACTCAAAGGCATTGGTGGTTTCCATCTGGCCTGTGATGCCACCCAGGAGGGAGCGGTATCTGCACTGCGGCAGCGTAAGGTTCGTGAAGATAAACCCTTTGCGCTGATGTGTGCCGATACAGATCAAGTCCAGAAATTATGTCAAGTATCTTCAGCCGAAAGACAGCTGCTGGAAAGTCACCAGCATCCGATTGTACTCTTAAATAAAAAACCTGACAATCCGGTGGCTTTCGCAGTGGCGCCCCATAACCACTGTCTGGGGATTATGTTACCCTATTCCCCTATACATCACCTCTTGTTGTATTACTTTCCAAATCCACTGGTCATGACCAGTGGTAATACCAGTGATGAGCCGATCGCCTACCAAAACGAAATGGCTTTTCGTCAATTAAACGCCATTGCAGATTACTTTTTAATGCACAACCGGGATATCCACATTCGCTGCGATGATTCTGTGTACCGGATCTGGCGAAACCGTTCCTATCCTTTACGACGCTCACGAGGTTATGCCCCCGCCAGTATGATAACAGATTGGCATTTCAATAAACCAGTGCTCGCTACCGGGCCCGAGCAAAAAAATACTTTCGCCCTAGCAAAATCCAACCGGGTTTTTCTCAGCCATCACATTGGGGATATGGAAAACTATACTGTTTTAAAGGCCTATGAAACTAGTATTGAACATTACATGCATATCTTTGATGTTGTGCCCCAAATCATCGCTTATGACCAACATCCAGGTTATTTAAGTACGCAGCATGCCATAAAATATGCAGATCTCCATCACCTGCCCAAAGTGGCAGTTCAACACCATCATGCCCATGCTGTGGCCTGTATGGCGGAAAATAAAATTCAACAACCCGTAATCGCCATAACCCTGGACGGTACCGGCATGGGACCGGACCATACGATCTGGGGTGGAGAAATTCTGCTGGCAGAGTACGCAAAATTTGAGCGACTAGGCCATTTTCAACCGGTGCGCATGCCGGGGGGCAAAGCAGCTATCCTGCATCCCTGGCAGATGGCGGTCAGTTATTTATTAGAAGTGTATGGAGATCAGCTAAATCAACTGGATCTCCCTTTCTTAAACGCACCCATCGAGAAAGGGCTCCTGGGTCTGGTGATAAAGATAGCAGATAAAGGCATTAACTCGCCTTTTACTTCAAGCTGTGGACGATTATTCGACGGCATAGCGGCGATCGCCGGTATCCGCAACTCAGTTAATTATGAGGGACAGGCCGCTGTTGAATTTGAGCAGTCTATTCAAAAATCGATCCGGGATGGATATAGTTTTTCATTGAAGGAAAGCCAAAATAGCTTTATTATCCAATGGGATGAAATGGTCAAAAAAGTGGTTAGAGATGTACAGAAAAATAAAAGTAAATCTTTTATCGCTGCGAAATTTCATAACGGTTTGGCCCGTATTCTGGTAAAAAGTGCGCTTAAGGCCCGGGAACTAACCGGACTAAATCGAGTTGTCTTAAGTGGTGGTGTATTTATGAATATCTATCTGCTTGATCGGCTGTATCAATACTTAGAAGATGAAGGTTTCAAGGTCTTTACCCATCATCAAACGCCTACCAATGATGGTGGGATTGCGCTGGGACAAGCCCTGATCGCCAGTGCTCAATTAAAGGAAAATTAAAATCGGAAAGAATACCCTATGTGTTTAGCCATACCAATGAAAATTATACGCATAAAAAATAATACGGCATACGCCGAAGTGGGCGGTGTAGAATATCAGGCCAATATCGATTTGCTCAAGGAGGTTGATATTGGTGATTATATCATTGTACATGCCGGCTTTGCAATAGAAAAATTGGATGAACAAACCGCCCAGGAAAGTTTGGACATCTGGAAAGAAATCGCCGCCTATGATACCGTTAAGATCAAAAAGGATACCTGACATTGGTAAAATATATTGATGAATACCGTAATCCCCAATTAGCTCAGGCTCTCACAAAAAAAATCCGTGCAATATCACTAAACACTCAGGCGAACCTGATGGAAGTATGTGGCGGACATACTTTTACCATTATGAAATATGGTATTAACCAGCTTTTCCCTAAAAAGCTGCGTTTAATCAGTGGACCGGGATGTCCGGTTTGTGTTACCAGCAATAAATTGATCGATTATGCGATTATTCTCGCCCGGCAACCAGAGCTGATCATCACTACTTTCGGCGACCTGATCAGGGTTCCCGGATCCCGTTCCAGCCTGCAAACGGAAAAATCAAAAGGCAGTGATATTCGGATATGTTATTCAGCCCTGGACGCCGTTGAAATAGCTGCAAAAAACCCGCGGAAGGAGATCGTTTTTTTAGGCATTGGTTTTGAAACCACGGCACCTACCGTTGCAGCCGCAATACTTGCAGCCCGGGCAAAAGGATTAACCAACTTCAGCGTACTTTCCACCCATAAAACCATGCCCCGGGCCATGCAAGCCCTTGTAGAGGCAGAAAACCTTGCCCTAGATGGTTTTATCTGTCCGGGACACGTATCCTCCATTACCGGTCTAGGTATCTATGAATTTATCGCTAGTGATTACCGGATCCCCTGCGTTGTCTCCGGTTTCGAGCCCTTGGATCTGCTCGAATCAATTTATATGTTAATGAAACAAATTCAGGAAAATCGTGCTCGTGTTGAAAATCAATACAAACGCTGTGTGAGATATGAGGGTAATCCCAAAGCCAAGTCACTTATGGAAAAAGTTTTTCAGCCCACTGATATGGAATGGCGGGGATTGGGAATAATTCCCTCAAGCGGTCTGAAAATCCGCTCCTCATTTCAACAATATGACGCGTATGTTAGATTCGATATCAAAGTCCCCCCTGTTGAAGAAACACCGGGTTGTATCTGTGGCGATATTATGCGGGGCGTAAAAACCCCACGGGAGTGTAAGTTGTTCAGACGGATATGCACACCCCAGAACCCACAGGGAGCTTGTATGGTTAGTTCAGAAGGAACCTGCGCTACATTTTATCAATATCAACAATAACATTCACTACTGATTATGAATACCAATAATAACCAATTATCTAAAATTACTACCGCTCATGGTAGTGGTGGGCAAGTCACCCATGATCTGATCAAGAATTTATTGCTACGCTATTTTAATAATGTGCCCTTAAGCCAATTAGCAGATAGCGCATTGTTGGGTAAAACCGAGGATGAATTGGTCTTCACTACCGATTCTCACGTGATCAGTCCCCTGTTTTTTCCGGGTGGAAATATTGGCAAATTAGCAGTTGCCGGTACAGTAAATGACCTGGCAGTGATGGGTGCCACTCCCCGGTGGCTATCCTGCGGACTGATTATTGAAGAAGGCTTTGAACTACAACTATTGGAAAAAATAATCTGTTCCATGCAAGCAACTGCACACAAATCCGGCGTAAAAATTGTTACCGGGGACACCAAAGTGGTAGAACGGGGTGGGGCGGATGGCATCTATATTAATACAGCGGGCATTGGTCTGCGTCCCGCACATATTAACTTATCGACTTCAAAAATCAGTCCGGGTGACAAAGTCATTATCAATGGTTTTATCGGTGATCACGAAGCGGCTATCTTACGTATCCGCGAAAATTTTAAGATTAAAATGGATCTTCAAAGTGATTGTACTGCGCTTGACTCCCTTATTTCACTGCTTTTAAAAAATCTTTCAGAAATCAAAGTGATGCGAGATCCAACCCGCGGCGGATTGGCTACTACTCTGAACGAATTTACCGTTCAACAAAAATTTGGAATCTGTATTTATGAAAGCGATCTCCCCATTCGGGAGAGTGTCAAAGGGTTATGTGAACCACTCGGATTTGATCCGCTTTATATGGCCAACGAGGGTAAATTAGTGCTGATTATTGCTGAAAGACAGGCCGAAGCAGCCCTGAAATTGATTAAAACCCACCCTCTCGGTAAAAATGCCGCCATAATCGGTGAGGTAGTCAGCGCCCCCGAAAGCAAGGTCTTGCTCCGAACTGCTCTGGGAACAGACCGAATCCTGGACATGCTCACCGGGGTCATGCTTCCCAGAATTTGCTAATCACGTTCATCATTGAGAATAGACACTAAACATGCATGAATTCAGCATTGCTCAAAATATCATTACAATCGTAGAAGAGGAGCTCTCAAAGCAAAAAGAAATGAAACCGGTCCGCAAAATATTTTTCCATACGGGACGCCTTAATGCCGTTATTCCGGAAACGCTACGCTTTGGGTTTGATATTCAAAAACGTGAAAAACCCTTATTATCCAAAGCAACCCTTGAGATCGATGAAATTCCCATAAAAATAAAATGCCGCGAATGCGGCCAGGTAACTGAGCTTGATGAGCCCGCCTTCCTATGCCCCGCATGTGGATCACAACAGATAAAGGTAATTTCGGGCAAACATATGACCATAGATAGCATCGAATTAGAATCATAAATCTCATTTTTTTAATTCATGAATAGTGGAGGATCAATGAAAGTCAAAATAATTCGAAATGTACTGGAAGCCAATGAGAAACTGGCTAACACCATCCGGGAAAGTACCAACCAATCTAAAACACTGGTTATAAATATGATGAGTTCTCCGGGTTCCGGCAAAACCAGTATTATCGAAAAGATAATCCCCCTGCTTAAGGAAAAAGGCCTTAAAACCGGTGTAATTGAAGGCGATATTACCACGACCCGTGACGCCGATCGGATAGCTACCCTGGACATTCCCATTAGTCAGATCAATACGGATCAATTTGGCGGTGATTGCCATCTTGGCGCTGAGGTAATCAAACCGGCATTGGATAATTTTAATTTGAACACATTGGATTTGGTGATTATCGAAAATGTAGGCAACTTGGTATGTCCGGCAGAATTTGATACTGGTGCGGATTACAATGCGGTTATTCTTAGCTTACCAGAAGGGGAAGACAAACCCTTGAAATATCCCTTGATGTTTCGGGAATGCCAGTTAGCCTTGATCAATAAAAATGATCTGAGCCCTTATTTGGATGTCGACACTCGTAAAATGAAAGAGAATATGCTTCAAATCAATCCACAGTTGGAAACCATATATACCTCGGTAAAGAGCGGGGAGGGGTTTAACAGTTTAAGAGAATGGATCATCAGCAGACTTAAGTAGTAAATTTACCCGGAAAATTATCCTTTTTTCTAACCGGAAAAATCTATTAAATTTTAGTGACTTGAAAACAGATATAAATCATATTAATTGAATCTCAATCTAGCAAATCACATGGCTCACATCCGAAACCAACAAGGAGCAGTTTATCAATGTCCCAGAAAATCCTTATTATCGATGATGATGTAGATCTGGTTGAAGTAATCCGACTGACTCTAGAAAGCCATGGATTACAAGTAATCGATGCCCAGGACGGTGCCACAGGCCTAACAATGATCAAGAAAGAAAGACCGGATTTGATTATTCTGGATGTGATGATGGAAACTGTATATGAAGGATTTGAGCTGGCCCAACAAATCCGGGCAACTAAAGCAATTGCCGATATCCCGATTGTTATGCTGACGGCCGTTAGTCAGGAAACGGGTTTTAAATATGACAAAGAAGAGGGAATCCTACCGGTTGACGAATTTATCGAAAAGCCGGTTATGCCCGAACATTTAACCCAAATTGTAAAAAAATACACCACATTCAAAAAGAGCAAATCAACCTATGCAAAAAAGTGAACGCATTCCAATCGGAGGTATTATAGAAAGTCGGGACCTGGTTATGGTTGCCGTTCACTCTGCCCCAAACCAACCCGGTGTGGCCGGTAAAGTACTTAATCTGATGGGTAAAAACGGTGTCAATGTGGAGTTTGTCACCGAGAGCAGTAACATTGAAAATTGTGCCGATATATCCTTCTGTTTCAGATCTTCACAAAAACAAAAGGTGGAGGCTTTTTTTCAAAGACTGCGTACCCTGGTCAATGCCCAGGGTGAGAAATGGATTGATCAGGTGGGTATTGTCAGTATTTATGGACCCCATTTCAGAGAAAAGCCCGCTATTGCCGGCAAAATGTGTAGTGCGCTAGGTACTGCTAACATCAATATCCTGGGGATATCAACCAGTATATCTACGGTCAGCTGTGTAATAAAAGATGATAAAATACCCCTTGCCAGGGAAGCAATTCTTACGCAATTTAAATTGCCACAATAAATCCGCTATTAATTTATAATCAATGTAAAATCCAGTAATAAGTATCCTCATTTATGTCAAAAGAAAAGATGTCGCTTCGGGATAAAGAAAAGCTACTAGCTGAAATCAGAGCCTTAAAACAGCGGATCAATGAACTGGAGGGGGCTGAAAAAAAACGCAAATCGGCAGAACAGGAACTCCAACAATATCAAAGGAATTTCAAGGAGATCGTTGATCTGTTACCGCAAACTGTCTATGAAATGGATAGTAATGGAAACTTCAAATTTACCAATCAACGCGGCTTCGAATCCTTTGGTTATTCCAAGGCGGATATTAAACGTGGCATCAAATTCACACAGCTATTTATTCCCGAAGAACGGGAGCGGTTAAAACAGAATATAGGCGCTCTCCTGAATGGTAAAAGATCCGAAGGTAATGAGTACACCGCATTACGCAAAGACGGCAGTACCTTCCAAGCCCTGATCTATTCCAGTCCGATCGTTAGCAATGACAAAGTAACCGGGTTCAGAGGGGTTGTGATTGATATTACCAATCGTAAAAAAGCGGAAAAGGAATTAGAAAATTCTCGGGATCAACTGCGTAACCTATCCTCCCACCTTCAATCCGTACGAGAAGAAGAGCGCTCCCTGATTGCTCGTGAAATCCATGACGAATTAGGGCAGGCTTTAACCGCCTTAAAGATGGATTTGATCTGGATTAATAAACGGATTCCTACAGAGAGCAATGAAATAACGGATAAGATAGAGGGCATGTCAGATTTAATCTCTTCTACTATGAAAACCGTTCGGCGACTCTCTTCGGAATTGCGTCCGGGTTTGCTGGATGATCTGGGTCTTTATGCGACCCTGGAATGGTATTGCGAGGAATTTGAGAAACGCACAGGGATAGACTGTAACTTGAAACTGAACCAGACTGACCTCCAGCTCAATGAAGAAATAGCAATCTCCGTGTTTCGCATCTTCCAGGAAACCTTGACCAATGTGGCCCGACATGCCCAGGCAACACGTGTCAGCGCCCAGTTATATATCGATGATCACCTTTTAAACATGAAAATTGAAGATAACGGTATTGGTATTTCAGAGGAAAAAATAAACGATCATCAATCACTGGGCTTAATCGGATTAAGAGAAAGAGTGGTGCCCTGGGGTGGAACTTTAGCCATCCAAGGGCGCCGGTATAAAGGAACCACTGTTACCGTGAATATACCTTTGACCAAAAATAACACCCAAGTATCATGATAAAAGTACTTATTGCCGATGATCATACTATTGTTCGTAAAGGACTGGAACAAATACTGGAGGAAACCTCCGACTTAACCGTCGCCGGTCAAGCCAAGAACGGGCATCAGGTCCTGGAAAAAATCGGCAAAGACCATTTTGATGTCGTTGTGCTGGACATCTCTATGCCCGGGCGAAATGGCTTGGACATCCTAAAACAAATAAAAAATATAAAACCTGACCTACCCATCCTGATCCTTAGTATGTATCCCGAGGATCAATATGCCAAACGGGTGCTTAAAGCCGGCGCGCAGGGCTATGTTAGTAAGGAAAGCGCTACCGAAGAGCTGGTAGCCGCCATCCGCAAGGTTGCCAGTGGTCGTAAATATATCACCTCCAACCTGGCCGAAAGACTGGCTTCTGATCTAGAAAAAGATCATACCGGTCTGCCTCATGAAAATCTATCTGATCGTGAATTCCAGGTGATGTGTATGCTTGCTACCGGGAAAACAGTATCAGTCATTGCGAATGAACTGGCCCTGAGTGTAAAGACTATCAGTACAAACCGAACCCGCATTCTGGAAAAAATGAATTTAAAAAATAATGCTGAAATCATTTGTTATGCTGTAAAGTATAACTTAGTCGATCTGGACTTATAATTAGACTAGATATTATCATACTAACCTTACCCATCAAACACCAAATAATTCCACGGCCTATATCCCTTTAAATATTGTCAGACATTTTCCTACATTACGGCTTCTATTTTTCTTACATAAAAAAAAGCGTTTGTCTTATTTACAATGTATGCATAACCAGGCATATTATCCCGAGGCGTACAAGTGTATTTTAACTAATAGTCAATAAGAATTAAAATGGGTTAATGCGACTTTTTATAGCAGACGACTCAGAAATCCTCCGGAACCATCTAAGCAATATAATTGCAGATATCCCCGGTATTGAAATTATCGGTGAGGCGTCCAATGCCAGCGATGCTATTGAAGCCATCCGGGAATTGAATCCGGAAGTGGCGATTATCGATATCAAACTACCCGGTAAAAGTGGCATTCACCTTCTGCAACAGATCAAGGAATTCAAGACCACGATTATCGTAATTGTTTTTACCGATTACCCCTATCCTCAATACCGCCGGAAGTGTGATGAGTCCGGTGCTGATTATTTTTTTGAGAAATCCAGTGAATCGGAAAAGTTGATTGAGGTGTTAAAGAAATTAAGGGCCAAATCCAAATGCTAAGTCACGGTGAATATATTTATTATCTTACTGATCGAATCCCATTTCGGGCGGAGGTTTAATAATGCTCGTTAACGAAAATGATTTTTTAACTTTTTTAGAAAAGTGTTATGAAGAAGGTCTGGGAAATTTTGACCAGGTTATTGTCCCTAAAAAACTGAATCCTGCGGGTAGCGATCTTCATTTTGTGAATTTATCGGCTGAAGGGCAACTTGATTTAAATCAGTATCGTACTGTTGAGCCTGCCCGGTCTCTATTCTATTTTACACGGGAGCAGGTAATTCCTTTCAATCACACCGATCAAAAACGATTAATCGTAGGAATTAAGGCCTGTGATCTGAAAGCCCTCGCGGTATTGGATAAGGCCTTAATCAACGACGACTTTGTTGATCCGGCTTACCGGCATTGGCGGAAAAACACCTCCATCATCAGCAGCGATTGTGATGCAATATGCCCCACCTGCCATTGTACTCTGTTAGATGGTAAGCCCTATGCTGAGCAAGGATTTGACCTGAATATATCAAAAGTAGAAGATCAATACCATTTGACCGCCCAAACATCCAAGGGTGAAGATCTACTAAAACTAATTAAAAAAACAATTTCACATTCGGAAACATCAGACCATATCAAGGAAAAAATTGATCGAAAGAGAAACAATGTCATTGAGCAGCTAAAAAAGCAGAATAAACAATTCCAGCATGATAAAGCCTACGATAATTTAAGAAAAACCGATCTGGCAATATGGCAAGAAGAATCCCAAACTTGTGTTGGATGTGGCGGATGCACCAATATTTGTCCAACCTGTTACTGTCTGATTTTAAATGATGAAACCACCGGCGAAGAGTTTGTAAAAGTTCGCAGCACTGATTCCTGTCAAATGCACGGTTATGCACGTGTGGCTGGTGGGGCTTCACCACGTCCAAAAATGTATGATCGTTTTCGCAATCGCTATTTGTGCAAATTTGATTATATGAAGCATGACTTTGACCTGCTGGGTTGTGTTGGATGCGGTCGTTGTACCGAAGTCTGTCCCGGTGAAATAGAGTTCAGGGAGGTTGTACAACGTACCGTAAATCCCAGTGTAAAACAAGCGCAGGAGAGTTAATATGACCAAACCAAATCCCTTTGATGTAACCGCAGCAGAAATATATGATATTATTAAAGAATCACCTAATATTCGTACATTACGCCTGCGACCTGATAAGGAATTTCCATTCAAAACCGGTCAATTTATCGAATTAACCGTTCCAAATATCGGGGAAGGCCCCTTTACACCATCTTCGGCTCATCACATAACTAAGGAGATGGATATTACAATAATGGAAGTGGGATTTGTTACCGAACACCTTCATAAATGTAAGGTGGGAAACCAGGTCGGACTTCGTGGGCCCTTTGGCAGCTGTTATCCAATTGACGAATGGAAAGCAAAAGATATTCTCATTATGGGAGGCGGGGTTGGTTTAGCACCCACTCGTTCCCTATTTCTGACTCTGATAAATGAGATTGATAATTTTAATAGTGTGACCTTTCTCGCGGGTGCACGTACACCGGAAGATATGATTTATAAACGCTTTGTAAAAGAATGGCGCAGCTTGGATAAGGTTAATTTCATTCGCTCTGTGGATGAAGTACCGGAGGACCAACAATGGGACGAAGAAGTTTGTCTGGTCACCAAGCTTTTGGATAAAATCGATATTGATCCCAAGGATAACCCCGTTGTGGTGTGCGGTCCGCCAATTATGATGAAATTCGGAACCATGGACCTACTAAAATATGGTTATGCTGAGAAGGATATTTATTTATCCATGGAGAAAAAAATGTATTGTGGACACGGACAGTGTCGACACTGTGTCATGGGAAAATATTATGCCTGTAAAGATGGGCCGGTTTTTACTTATGATACCATAAAAAATGAGGAGAATATCTGGGAATGAAGCGTCTTTACATTGATATCCCCGCTTTGATCGAGTCAGGAGTTGCCGCAGAAAATATTCAGTGTGAATATTTCTATCACCGGCAAAACCCTGGTGCCTTTTCTCTTTTGGAAGTAGCCGAATTTGCAGTTTATTGCCGTCAATGCCAGGAAGCATTTTGTATTGAAGCCTGCCCCAAAGAGGCTTTGGAACACCTTGAACCGGGATTAATTAAGCGACATAATATGCGCTGTATCGGATGTAAAAGTTGTATCCTGGCTTGTCCCTTCGGGACTATTTTTCCGGAGGTAATTAACTATGTCACTGCAAAATGTGACTACTGCCTTAAACAACGCGAAAAAAACGAAGACTATATCCCCCTGTGTGCCAAAACGGCTCCTAAAGGCACTATTACAGTAAAAGAGGTGAAAGAAGATCCCGCAAACCATATCCATTTTTATGGCGATCATCTTGCGATTAAAAGTCATCACTGGCGTCATAAGGAGGAAAAAGTATGATAGGCAAAACATTACTATATCTACTGGTTTTTCCGGGACTTCTCTTTACAGCCGTTTTAGGATTGATTGTGGGATGGGTCGATCGCAAGGTTAGTGCCCGGTTTCAATTCCGCGTCGGTCCTCCCTTTTTCCAGAACTTTAATGATTTTTTCAAGCTGCTGGGTAAAGAAGTTATCCTGGTAAAAGATAGTGTTAAGTCCTTGTTTATTTCCGCGCCGCTGGCAGCTTTTGGAATGATTATCATTGTCTCTGTTCTGATCGGGGTCCCTTTGTTTTTTCAGAGCGGTTTTAGTGGAGATATAATTGTTGTTATGTATCTTCTGATGGTCTATTCCATCATGGTGGTTTTAGGCGGTTCAGCGACCGGAAATGTCTATTCCAGTCTTGGCGCCGGCCGGGAAATCAAACTGCTTCTGGCGGATGAATCAGCCTTTATTTTTGTATGCTTGATTCCGATCATCCAGTCTGGCTATCAATTGCAATTAGATAAAATCTTGCTGGTTCAGCAAAATCAGGGGGCTTTTATCGGATCAGTTTCCGGTATTTTAGGTTTTATTGTCGGTATTCTCTGTATCCAGGCCAAAATGACGCTTCAACCCTTTGATATTCCCGAAGCCGAAACTGAGATCGTGGAAGGGCCTCTGATGGAATATGCGGGGCCACTGTTAGCCTTCTGGAAATTGAACCATTACATGATGTATGTCATCTTTCCTTTTCTGTTAGTATTGCTCTTTCTGGGCGGTTTTAAATTTCAGGGTATCGATATTCTATGGTCTATTCTGAAATATCTATTAATTGTTGTGATTATGATTATCATTAAAAATACCAATCCAAGAATAAGGATCGATACCGCTTTAAATTTTTTCTGGAAAATTATTACCCCTTTAATGATCATCGCCATGATCTTAGCTGTCTTAGGAGTTTAATATGGGATGGTATAATAAACGTCTAGCCAAATCTCTGTGGGTCTTTCATATCAGTGGATCACCCTGTAATAATTGTGATATCGAAATTCTAGATCTGTTAACACCTAGGTACGATCTGGAGCGGTTAGGTATCAAATTGGTTGGATCGGTCCGGCATGCTGATGTTTTACTAGTTACGGGAATCTTTAACCAAAAGATTGCCCCGAAAATAAAACGTATCTATGCACAAGCACCAAAACCGGTTTTTGTGGTAGGTGTGGGGGGCTGCGTGACAGGCAGTACTTGTTTTCATGACAGCTACAATATGGTAGAAAAACGTGAAGCGGTTATTCCCATTGACATGTATGTTCCGGGGTGTCCTCCCAAACCGGAAGCAATGATTGAAGCCGTAGCCAAATTAGTAGGAGTACTGAATGGATAAAGTGGCTGAATTTACCAATAAAATGGGCGCAAAAATCAGTAACAAGATCGAAAAGAAACGCCGATTTTATTTTAATGTCAAAAACCAAGACTTACGTGCTGTGGTCGAATATCTTTTTAACGAAATGGGCTGCCGACTCTCCACTGCAACAGGTATGGAAATGTACCATGGAATAGAAATTCTCTATCATTTTTCCGATGACGAGACCGGGCAATATTTTTGCCCCCGGGTTGTCATAAAGGATAAAGAAAATCCGAAAGTAAACTCAATTGTACCGATTGTAAAGGGTGCTGAATGGATTGAACGGGAGATCTTTGATTTCTGGGGAATAAAATTCAAAGATCACCCGCGGATGGAGCGTCTTCTGGCCCTAAATCACCCGCAAAAACTGGATAAGCCCCTGCGCTTTAGGAGGGAATCATGACAGGAAACAAAATACCCGTTGGCCCTTTTCACCCCCTGCTGGAAGAAGCCGAATACTTTGAGTTGACCGTTGATGGTGAAACCGTTACCGATATTGATATGGAAATCGGCTGGATGCACCGGGGGCATGAATACATTTCAGAACAAAAAAGCTTTACCCAGTCTATTTATCTGGTGGAACGCATCTGTGGTATCTGTTCTACATCCCACCCAATCGCCTGCGTGCATGCGATTGAAGACGTCGATAACGTAGAAATCCCCCTCAGAGCCCGGTATATCCGCTCTTTAGTCGGAGAATTGGAAAGAATTCACAGTCATCTGTTGTGGCTTGGACTGGCCGGTCATTTTATTGGATATGATACGGTTTGGATGTGGGCCTGGAAGTACCGTGAACCGGTTTTGGAAATGTTTGAAATGATTTGCGGTAACCGGAATCACTATGGCATGATGCGAGTTGGGGGGGTTGGTAAAGATGTTGATCCGGATACCATCCCTGGTTTGGAAAAGAATCTGAATATGATCGAAAAGAAAATGCAAATGATCGCCAAAGTGGCCAAGGATGATCCGGTCTTACGCGCTCGTTTGAAAGGCGTGGGCGTTCTTTCCCATGAGGATGCGGTTGCCTATTGTGCCACTGGTCCAACCTCCCGTGCTTCAGGCGTACGGGGTGACGTTCGTAAAGACGATCTGAGCGATGCTTATGACTTGGTTGATTTTGACGAAATTGTGCTTCCCAATGGTGATGTTTACGATAAATTGGTCGTCCGGGTGTTAGAAATAATTGAATCTATCAAAATTGTTCGTCAGTGTCTTGACAAGTTAAAAACTGTCAAGGGACCGATACTGAATGATGTGAAAGAAATAAAACCTGGAGAAGGTATCGGGCGGTACGAAGCACCACGGGGTGAAGTTTTTCACTATATCCGATCAGACGGTACCAACCGTCCTATCCGGCATAAGGTACGCGCTCCCAGTTACGTGAATATTCCCACATTTACCGCTTCCTGTAAGGGCATACCGGTAGCCGATGCCCTGATCACCCTAGCCTCAGTTGATCCCTGTTATTGCTGTACCGAACGGTCCTTGAAAATTGTCGACCCGCATAAACGAAACACATCGCTCGATCTATTAAAACTTTCTCGCGAAAAAACAGAACGAATTCGGAGGAAATTCAATGGCCATAAATGAGTTAACCCTCTTGATCGCTATCCCGCTTCTGATTGGGATTATCAATATTTTCATTCCAACCCTGCTGCGAAAAATCCTAACTTTCCTCGGTCTGCTTGCTCTACTGGTACTAAATTATCAATTGCTCGTTAAACCTGTCCAACAGGTATACATTTTTGATAATTTAGTATTGACTACCGACCAACTGGCGCTCTTTACAGTAGCCTTTATTCAGATCTTGAGTTTTATCATCTTCATTTTCTCTCTCAAGGGTGTCGAAAAACCCATTGAGAATAAATTTCTGATCCTTTATCCATTAACAGTGGCTTTTTGCAATGGTGCTGTTCTAACCGTTAACATGATTGCCCTACTACTTTTCTGGGGACTTTCCGGGGTAACATTATACCTATTTGGGATACTAGGGCAGACCAAAGAAGCACCGCAAAGCGCTAAAAAAACCTTTATTTTGGTTGGCGGAAGTGATGTTTTGCTTATCCTGGGATTGGTTCTGCTGCGTTTTCTGGAATACTCCCAAGAGTGGTTGCTGTGGAATCGGCAAATGGTATTGGAGGGTGAACTGGCTGCGATTGCGTTTATTTGTCTGCTGATTGCTGCCTTTGCCAAAGCCGGTGGCTTTCCCTTTCATACCTGGGTACCGGATTTCAGTAAAGATGCCCCCGTGGAAAGCGCTGCTTTTTTACCTGCTTCTTTAGATAAGTTATTGGGCATTTACTTATTGGCACGGGTTGTCATCTCTCTCTTTATTTTGGGAACGGCTCTTCATTTAGTCATTGTGACTTTAGGGGCTCTAACCGTAATTACAGCGGTTATGATGGCCATGATACAACATAATGGCCGCAGACTGTTAGGATATCATGCCGTTAGCCAGGTCGGTTATATGATCATGGGCGTCGGATGCGGCAGTATGCTCTATGCCAACGGAAAAATCATCAGTGGCAGCATTATTGCCTTCTCCGGCGGATTATTTCATATGATCAATCATACAATCTATAAATCCAACCTTTTCCTCTCGCTGGGTTCGGTAGAAAAACAGGCTGGTACAAACGAACTGGACGAGCTGGGTGGTCTGGGTAATATTATGCCCCTTACATTTATCACCGCTTTAGTCGGAGCGTTATCTATCTCGGGGATACCACCGTTCAACGGATTCTTCTCTAAATGGATGATCTATCAGGGTATTATCGATATAACCAAAGTATTGTCTCCCGGTTATCAAATCTGGCTGCTGCTCTGTCTTGTCTTAGCCGTCTTTGGAAGCGCCTTAACCTTAGCTAGCTTCTTAAAATTTCTACATACTATATTCCTGGGGAAACGTCCTAAGGCACTCGATCACCTTGATCCGGTTCCGATTAACCAACAGATTGCGACGGCTTTATTGTCGCTTTTATGTATTATCTTCGGCCTATTTGCCATTCAAATCCCCTTAAAAAAGTTTATCTATCCCATTGCAATGGAACAGCAGTGGCCAATACCTGAATTTCTGGGTAGCTATCAACCGCTGCAGCTAATTCTTTTATTTGGTATCACCTTTTTGATTGGTTTTATGGTTTATTTAGCGACCCGGAAAGTTCGGCAAGACGAAATATACCTGGGCGGGATGGAGGCCCTGGAAAAGTTTCGGATAACCGGCACTCAGTTCTATAAAGAAATTAAAGAAATGCCTCTCTTTGCCACCTTGTATAAAGGGGCCGAGAAAAAATATTTCGATGTTTATGACTTAAGCAAAAAATGTTCATTGGGTCTGGGAAAATTCTTTAGTGCCTTGCACATCGGGCAGCTGCAACTATACAGTTTTTGGATCATACTGGGCATTTTAATTTTAATATGGGTCATAAGGTAATTAAAATGAAGCTTATCACTAATATTTCAATACCGGAGGAATAAATGCCAATCGAAACATGGTTAATATTTATCTTAGGTTTTATGATCATCGGATCTATTGTGGCACTGGAGCTAAAGGACCTTTTATCATCTATTATTGCGATCGGAATTGTCGGGCTGGGAGTTTCTATGGCTTTCCTTTTCCTACAGGCACCGGATTTGGCGATCGTCCAATTCTTATTTGAAATTTTTGCTTTGATTATCTTAGTCAGAGCCTTCATCAAAAAAGAATTTCACCAGGAAACGGGTGCTGCCACCAATAAAATTTTAACAGTAGTCAGTGTGGTAACCTTAGTCGCTATATTCGTGCTCAGCCTGGAAATGTTCAAAGCCCTGCCTAAGTTTGGTGAGCCCTTAATGGAAACCGCGAAATATTATATTGATAACGGAAAGGCCGCCCATGAAACCGGTTCCGCCAACATTGTTACTTCCATTATCCTGGATTACCGAGCCTATGATACCCTGGGCGAAATCACAGTGCTTTTCACTGCTATCCTAGGCGCCCTAACAATTTTACGAATTAAATCCAGCTCCCAGAAAGCAAAGGAGGAGCAGTAATGAAAATAAACAACGGAATGACCCTGATTGTAAAGACTGTAACCCGGCTCAGTGTCTGGTTAATCATCTTATATGGCATTTATATTGCCTTGCATGGGCACTTAAGTCCCGGCGGGGGGTTTGCCGGTGGTGTCATTATCTCGCTGGCCTTATTAAATGTGATGTTGGCTTATGGGAGAACTTTTATTGAAAAATGGCTGAATATTAGCATCTTACATGACATTGAATCTACCAGCGCGATAATATTCCTTATTATTGGTGTGCTGGGCATTGCCACGGTTGGTAGTTTCCTGGCAAATTTTATTCATCACGGCACCCTGTTCAAGCTGGTCAGTGCGGGTACAATCCCGATTTTAAATATCATAATCGGTGCCAAGGTCAGTGCCGCTTTATTTGTGGTAGTCTGGACAATGACACTCTTGCACGTACGTGAAGGAGGTCAGGAATGACAGTATATATTCTATGTTTCATATTACTTTTAGTAGGGCTCTACGGTGTACTAACCAAAAGAGATCTGATCAAGATAATTCTCTCTTTGGGCATTATGGAATATGCGGCCAATTTATTTTTAATTCTATTTGCCTATAAAAAAGGGGCTGTTTTCCCTATCTTGGTCAAAGGGGAACCGATTAGCAGTATGGTGGATCCGCTTCCTCAGGCACTGGTGCTCACCTCTATTGTAATTGAATTGGGTATTACCGCTATGCTAGTGGCCTTGGCCATACGAATTTACCAGAAATTTAAGACCTATGATATTACCAAAATTAGGAGACTTTCAGGATGATTCTGCCATATTTTGTTATCATACCTTTATTAGCCGCCTTTCTTATCACCTTAATTTCAGGAAAAAAAGATAATTGGGCCATTATTCTTTCCATACTTGCTATTATATGCTTATTAGTTCTCTCTTTTGTAGGGTTTTTCTCATCCAAAACAGAGACCCTGGTTTATGAGTTAAGCGCCTGGAAGATTCCTTACACCATATGTATGGTGATGGATTCCCTGACCAGCTTTATGCTGTTGATCATTCATATTGTGGGATTGACCTCCTTGATGTTCTCGATCCGTTATATTCGGCATATATCCGTTTCCTGGAAATATTACGCCCTGTTTATGCTACTGATTACCGGGATGAATGGTGTGATCATCACCGGGGACCTCTTTAATTTATTTGTATTCATGGAAATCGCCCTGTTTTCCGCCTATGCCCTGGTAGCCTATGGCAGTCGACCGGAAGAATTCGAGGCCTCCTTTAAATACGCTATTATGGGGTCTATTTCCTCAACGCTAATCCTGGTGGGAATTGGGATAACCTACAGTGCCACCTCTTATTTAACGCTTGCCAAAATTGCGGAAGTGCTGCCTCAGAAACCGCAAGTAATGTACTGGGTGGGCGGTATTTTCCTGGCCGGATTCGGTTTAAAGGCCGCGGCCATGCCTTTTCATGCCTGGCTTCCTGATGCCCACTCTTCAGCCCCTTCACCAATATCTTCCATGCTATCCGGAGTTCTGATAAAAACCCTGGGAGTTTATGTAATCATTCGCTTCTTCTATAATATATTGGGGGCACCGCCCGCTTTTACCGCTGCCTTTCGGGTTCTGGGCACAATATCGATTCTAATTGCTTCCTTTTTGGCCATAAACCAGTGGGACTTCAAACGCCTGCTGGCTTACAGTAGTATCAGCCAAATCGGTTTCATTCTGCTGGGGATAGGAATCGGTACTCCTCTGGCCATCTTCGGAGCGGTCTTTCATATATTAAACCATGCCATTTTTAAAGCACTGCTCTTCTACAATGCCGGTGCAGTTGAAATGGCTACGGGCACCCGTGATTTGCGGAAATTAGGCGGCTTAAACAAAACCATGCCGATTACTTCATCGACATCCATGGTGGGCACCTTATCGGTGTGCGGCATCCCCCCCTTCAACGGATTTTTTAGCAAATTGATACTTATCATCGCTGCGATTCAAGCCGGTCATTTCATTTATGCTATATTAGCCGTAATCGGAAGTATACTAACGATCGGATACTTTTTAAAGCTGCAGTTACATGTCTTTCATGGCCAACCAAAAGATGAAGGTAAACAGTCATCGGTAAAAATCGGTTTGGGGATGCAAACGGCTATGATCGTCCTGGCAGTCCTTTGCTTAGCAACCAGTTTGCTGGTCATTCCGGGTCTGCGTGAATCCATCATGGACACAATCGTTGATGATATCATCAATAAAACAAAGTATATACAACTCGTACTCGGGAGGTAATAATGTCGATAAAAGCCAGAAGCAGGATTATAGTCTTTATCCTCTCCTTATTGGTTTATCTTGCTCTAACCAGTTTTACCGATCTGCAAGAGATCATCGCAGGGGTGGTAATCGCCCTGTTCGTTAGTATCGTAGCCGGACAATTTTTGATTACATCGGAAAAGAGTCGACACGTTTTTCGTCGGTATATTTTTGCGATTGTCTATTTCTTTAAATTTCTGTGGGAGATGGCCAAAGCCAATCTACATGTAGCCTATTTGGTAATCCATCCCAAAGTACCGGTAAAGCCCGGGATCGTCAAAATTAAAACCAAATTAACCAAAGATTCGGCTATTACCGTTTTAACCAATTCGATTACACTGACACCCGGAACTTTGACTGTCGATGTAAATGCGGATACAAAGGAATTGTATATCCACTGGATTGATGTAGTAAGCAAAGATGTTCAGGAAAATACCGAAATTATCGGTGGAAGATTTGAGAAGCTTCTCACGGAGGTGTTTGAATGAGATTTATACGTTGGATCTTAGGCATAATTCTAATCGCTGCCTTTATATACGGTAATTTCTTTATGTACAAAGGACCATTGGAATTGAAATTGATCAATGTCATCCTGTTCTGTGTCCTTTTTGTATTGTTCCGTATCATATTCGGACCGAGCGCCGCTGACCGGATCGTGGCCGTGGATATAATGGGGGTTCTGATCATCGGAATGCTAGCCCTATTCGGCTCGGTTTATGAGCGCTCATTTTTTATGGATGTGGGATTAATCTGGGCCTTAATGAGTTTTATTGCTTCGTTGGCGTTTGCCAAAATTCTGGAAGGGAGGTCCTTAGATGATTGAAACCATTGGCACTATCTTTATTATTGCAGGTATTCTATTTGACTTTTTCGGTGTATTGGGTCTGGTTCGCCTTCCTGATATCTATAACCGTCTTCAGGCCGCCACGAAATGTGTCACCTTCGGTTCCGCCGGTATTCTTTTTGGCATCTTTTTACAACAGGGCTTTAACAATTTCGGATTCAAAGTCCTCCTGGGCATCGTTTTTATCTTTCTAACCTCACCGGTGGCCGCTCATGCCATCTCCCGCGCCGCCCATCGCAGTGGCATTCCATTAACAGATGAAACCGTTGTTGACCAATACGAAGAAGATAAAGAATTAAAGGAATAAGCACTATGTATCTACCAAAACTCCGTGAAATTCAGGAAGCCTTACGGTCTTTTTTCACCCAACCCTATACCACCAAATTTCCCAAAACCCCCTATACTCCTATAAAAGAATTCAGAGGCTTTCCAGAATATAACAAAGACAAATGTGTTGGTTGCGGAACATGCTATCAAGTCTGCCCAGCAGATGCAATTGAAATGGTCGACGATAAGGAAAATAAGACCCGTAAGCTGACGGTAAATTATTTTATTTGTATGAACTGCGGACAATGTGAAGAAAAATGTATTACCGAAGAAGGTATTCAACTGACATCTAACTATTCCTATTCTTCAGGGGATAAACATGCTCCTGAAATATTTAATACCTGCGAAAAAGAATTGGTAATCTGTGAAGCCTGTGGCGAAATTATCGCTTGTCGTGATCATTACCAATTCATCATTGACCGTCTGGGGGCCAAAGCTTTCGCACACCCGAATTTATTAATACAAACCCAAAGACAATTTAAAGCTATCCCTGCTGCCCAGGTCAAAGATCGCATCCGACGGGAAGATTATATTAAAGAAGTCTGCCCAAAGTGTCGTCATAAAATTGTCGTTGCGGATGAATTTTGACGACTTAATTAAACATCTCCAGCCTTTTCCCAGACAACAGTTAATTTTTATTGGTTTAGGTAATGAGATACGCAAGGATGATCGGGCTGGTTTAATTTTATTAAAAAAAATAAAGCAACAAACTGAGTTTCAGGATGCTCATTTTATTGAAGCGGGCACAACACCGGAGAATCACTTGCAACGAATTCTTGATTACCAACCGGCCGCTGTGGTTTTTATCGATACGGCCCACAATGATAACCCACCGGGAACCGTTCAATTATACAGTGCTGAAGACCTGGCACCCGACGATATCAGCACGCATGCCTTTTCAATCGAAATTATTCAAAACTATCTGCATAAACACCGCGCAATACAATTCTTTTATATTGGAATAACACCCGCTGATACAGGGCTTGGGAGTACCCTTTCACCTGCTGTTAAAAAAGGGATTGAACAATTTTTCAGTTATCAGAGTTAAATGAGAATGAAAAACAAATTGAACCTATAATATGAAATCACCGGAAAACAGCCAAATTAAACTTCCCTTTCACACTCTGGACTCCCTACGGGCCCGGATCGGATGGTTCATCAATCTCCGCTGGATAGCTGTTTTTGGTATTTTGTCTGCAATCCCCGTCGGACAACAGGTATTTGCTTTTAATTTAGCCTATAATCAAATCTATGTGGTTATCGCTGTTTTGGTAATTTTAAATATTTTTTATCTCTATCTATATAAATATTTCCCCTTCCGTAATTTCTCACAGGAATTGGCGTTTACCGAAATTCAACTTATCATTGACCTCTTCATCATCTCCTTTTTAGTTCACTATATTGGTGGTATTAATAATCCTTTTTTCTTTCTTTACATTGTACACATTATTATATCTGGTATTTTATTTCAAAAAGTAATTCCTTATATCAATGCCCTACTGGCTGCCGGATTATTGACGACCTGGAGTATCCTGGAATATTTTGGAATCGTGGATGTTTATCTGATCAGCGCCGAACAGCTGACCCTCTCTATACTGGTTACTTCTCTGTGCGCTTTCTATTTACTGATATTTTCCACAACCTACATCATCAAAGACTTTATTACCCGGTATCGCTACTTAAAATCTCTGATCGATCATAAAAGTGAACTTTTGGAAAAAACCATGCTGGAAAGAGACAAGATGTTCCAATTCACCGCCCATGAATTAAAAGCACCCCTGACCACCCTGCGCAGTGTTTTGGGAGTCATAAAAATGCTCTATTCCCAGGAAGAACAACAACCTAAAATCACCGAAATGCTCGGCCGTGCAGAACGTCGCTCCGATCAGATACTTCATATGGTCAAAGATATGATCGACATCACCCACTATAAACACGGGAAAAAGAAAATCCAAGCCGAAACTGTGGATTTTAATAAATGGATTCAGGAAAAAGTCGAGTCTTTAAAAGACTATGCCACTAAAGAAAATATTGAACTCGTTATTAAGAAGTTGCAAGAATCGCCGGAAGTAAGTTTTGATACGGTGGGTCTGGAAAAGGTCGTGATTAATCTGATTAATAATGCCATTCGCTATAATGAAAAAGGCGGGAAAATAACCGTGATCCCTTTTGTCAACGAAAATAGGTTCGGATTTAAGGTTAAAGATGATGGGATTGGCATTGCTCCCGAGGATCAGGATAAGATTTTCAATGATTTTTATCGGGGAAAAAATGCCCGCCAAAAAGAACAGATCGGCACCGGATTGGGACTTTCTTTGGTAAAACAAATAGTAGCGCAGGCTGGTGGTCAGATAGATGTGCAAAGCGAATTGCAGGTCGGCAGTGAATTCAGGGTTAAGTTACCCCTTGGTCAGTCTGATGAACGGCACCAATAGGTATATTTATTTGCTTATTTGTGTTATCTTTTATAAATTTGTGCTACGAGGTTTTTATGAATGATTTAACCCGCTTTGGTGTTTCTGTCCCCCACTCACTGTTAAAACAATTTGATCAGCAAATTACACGTAAAGGCTATGAAAACCGCTCCGAGGCCCTCCGGGATCTGATCCGTCAATATTTGCTTCAGAAAGAAATTGAATCCGATGCCGAGGTAGCCGGAGCCATCACCCTGGTATATGATCACCATGTCCCTAATCTGTCGAACAAACTAGACGATTTACAGCATAGCCATTTTCAAAAAGTTCTTTCAAAAACTCACATCCATCTGGATCATCACAATTGCCTGGAGGTCATTTTACTTAAAGGAAAACGGTCGGAGATCGAACAGCTTGCGGAGCGAATCATTTCCGCCAAAGGGGTTAAACACGGTAAGCTAACCTTTACTTCAACAGGTAAAAATCTCCCCGGTAGATAACTATAATCCTTGTAATCCAAACTAAAGAGGTATTTTCTATGCATTCCATTTTCAAAATCCTGGGTATCTCCACGCTACTTATCAATCTGGCTTTTGCAATAACCAATAATCAGGATACACTTAGAGTCTATCCTTTCCGACCCGTTGTGGTGACCGGCACCCGTATTCAGACCCCTGAATCGGAATTACCCTCTGCTATTTCAGTGGTTCCGGAGAGGATTATCAGTGAACAAAATCATGTGCCTTTATTAGATCTGATTTCCGAAAATGTGCCCAATTTATTTGTCACCCAGCGCACCAACATCGGCTATGGCGTTAGTAGCGGATCTGCCGGTAATATTTCTATTCGCGGTGTGGGAGGCTTTCCCAATACACAGGTTTTGGTATTAATCGATGGTCGTCCTGACATAATGGGCCTTTTCGGTCATCCGCTGGGTGATGCTTATTTTTTACATGATGTGGAACGAATTGAAGTCCTGCGGGGGCCAGCTTCCCTGATATATGGTTCCAATGCCATGGGCGGGGCCATTAATATTATTACCGATCACCAATATGATGATGGCTTTAAAGCCGAGGTTCCGATCCGTATCGGTAATGACAACACCAGGCAAGGATTTATCCATCAAACCTTTGGCGGTCAACATTGGGGATATTCTATTTCCGGTGGATGTCGAAACAGCGATGGCTTCCGGGAAAAGGGGAATGATTCCTATAATTCCCGGAGCGCAAACGGAGAATTTCATTACCAGATAACTGATCAGGTTAATATTTTGTTTAATAGTTATTTAAGTAATTTAAAACTATACGATCCCGGCTTGATTACCTCACCGTTCGCGCATCACTGGTTTGATTTAGAACGCCGCGGTGGTGATGTTACAATACGTCATAAATCCGGCGCCTTAACCGGGGATTTGAAGCTCCACCATAATTTCGGGTTCCATGAAATACGTGATGGTGATACAGTCGCAACAGAAACTCCTACCTATAAATCCCGTGATTTTACCACTGGGCTAATTTTAAGTGAAAATTATCGATATAGCCCTTCCGGCTATATCACAGCCGGGCTGGATTATCGGATCTATGGCGGGGTGGCATCTTTGTTAAAAGATAAAGAACAAATGAGTTGGAATAATCAGGAACATCAGGTAGAAGAATTCAGTCTTTTTTCTCATCTACATCATCGCTTATTTAAATGGATTAATCTTGATGCAGGTCTGCGCTACACACAGCACTCTGTCAGTGGTAAGGAGGTTATCCCTGCGGGAGGCCTATCGCTCGAAATACCATCAGACTGGATAGTTAAATTACAATATGCCAAGGGATACCGTAATCCTACCTTAAAAGATCTCTACTTGTTTTTACCTTCTAATACTGATTTAAAACCGGAAATTTCAAACAATATCGAGGCAACCCTTGAAAAACAATATCATGGTATTTTTAATAGCGCACTTACGATTTTTTATACTGAGCTGAGTAATCTGATTGAAAAATCTTTTATTCCTACCGTCGGTCCAATTTTTCAGAACAAAGGTCAAGCTACTATACGAGGTGTTGAACTTGAGGGACAGCTTTTACTGCCACCCCATCTGGCCATCAACTGGTCCGCCAGTGCTTCCGATTTTTCACAGTGCATTGGCGGCAGCCCCGGGGAAAAAGTTGACCTTTCGCTGCGTTATACCCCCTTTAAAAAATTCTTTGTTACCTTGCAGGGCCAATGGATCAACAATCTCTACAGTGACGATAATCCTTATGATTACAGTGTCACTTATGTACGGTTGGATCCCTATATTTTGCTAAACCTGCGGATTAACGGCCGCTTGAATAAATACCTAAAATATTATACTTCCGTCGAAAATATCACTGACAAAAGCTATCAAACCATGCATGGCTTTCCCATGCCGGGCAGGACTTTTACCTTTGGACTTACTGCCCAATATAAATAAAGTGAATGGTAGTGTCAAAAGTTTTATGAAAGAATGAAAGAGGATCTCAAGACCGGATG
>CAZXFH010000002.1:0-70276 GCA_964640055.1 uncultured bacterium
GGGTGTTCAAAACTGTTCCCAAATCCAGTTTGAGAACGAGAAAGTGCCAGGATTTGGGTCCGGACTTAAAACAAACACAAACTCTCGTTCCCAAATTGCACTCGGGAACACTGATGGCATTAAAATTTTCCGCTTGCGGTCCATGGCTTTTATATCAAATTTTCTATCTTTGAAAAGAATTTACTCCATAAAGAAATCGCAAGAAATTTTAGGTAAACTATAACCTTATTAGCACAGGTCATACAGTGCATATTTAACCGGTAAGATAGGCTTTTCAGGGTGAGTTGAGTGCCGGAGAGTAAATAATAGGCCTGATCCTAAAACAGGTTCAGCTGACGGGTGTCCTGATCGGTTTTTATTTTGTATTGCTCCGGACGCACTTCTTGTAACTCGGTGATAATATCATCCAGGAACGGACTTCTTTGCAGCCGGTATTGTTTACCATTGATAAAGCGCTGCTTGGCATGGGTTAAGTAGAGATATTTTTTTGCCCGGGTCAGGCCGACATACAATAGTCGGCGTTCTTCCGCCACATCCGTGACCTGGGTTTCATACAGCTGATAGGGCAGCAATCGATCCTCACATCCCACAATGAACACATACTTGAATTCCAGGCCTTTGGCGGCATGCAGGGTCATTAAAGGCACACTTTCCGCCTGATCCTGATAAGTATCCAGGCCACTGGTCATTTGCAGATTACGTATAAATTCAGATAGGTTTTCTCCGTACTGTAAGGCCATATTTTGCAACCGCTGCCAATCAGTAGCGCGATTTTTAGTAAGATCCGGAAAATATTTGCTGATAAGGTTTTTCAGCATATGGTTTATGGCTTGTCCGTGTAGCTGCTGAGATAAATCATAGATGGCTTGGTCAGAAATTTTTAGATGTCGCTGCAAGCGGTGGGTGACCAGCAAGCTGTTTGGAGCCTGGATCAAACGCAGTAAATCAATCAAATGGCAGAAAGGGGGGCGCTGATAAAAGGGAATATTACCGACCCTCTGATAGGGAATGCCGTGATCGCGAAAGGCTTTGACCAGGGGATCCAGCTGTTGATTCAGGCGAGCTAAAACCGCAAAATCAGACAATTGATTTTCAGTTACATCTTCATAACCACTGGTTACTTCGCTATCGATTGAAAAGAATCGTATTCCGCCCATATATTTCTCAATGGTCCTGGCCACGAATTCCGCTTCACTGCGGTCTGTTTTCTGGGGAGCGATCCTTATTTTAATTCCTTCCTGCAGTCCCTCCAGAAATGATTGTGTTTGAGCCTGCGGCTGGATCAGGCGGCTGGAAGTATTCAGAATTTCCTGGCTGCAGCGGTAGCTCTGGCGCAAATTATAGATTTTCGCTTGCGGATAATCCTTTTTGAACTGACGGATATACTGCACATCAGCGCCCCGGAAGCCATAGATCGCCTGGTTGGGATCGCCAATGGCATAGAGATTGGCATTTTTACCAGGTAACAGCAACTGAATCAAACGGTACTGAGCCGCATTGATATCCTGATATTCATCGATCAGGATATATTGGAACTGCTGCTGGTATTTTTGACGCAGTTCACTGCTTTTTTCAAGTAATTTGACCGGTATGTAAATCAGGTCATCCAGGTCATACTGATTGGCCTGGGCATTCAAATTTTGGTAAGTTTTGAAAACGTGGCAAAAATCAGTATCGGTAATATCATCAGCAGATTTTACATTTTGTTTGTAAGCGGTGATTTTGGCGCTGGTCTTCTTTAATTCTTTACCTGGAACTGACAGCTCAGTCCGCAGGATCTGTTTTTTATCGGTTTCAGCGAGGATTGTAAATCCCTGCGTCCGGTTGGATAGCGTCAGGTTTTCCCTGAGGATCAACAGCCCCAGGCGGTGAAAAGTGGTGATGACCGGCTGGGATTTACACTCATCCGCAACAAATAATGTTTGCAGGCGGGATTGCATCTCTTGCGCGGCTTTGTTGGTAAAGGTTACGCCCAGGATATGCTCCGGATTGACTCCCTGATGATCAATTAAATAGCGGATCCGGTAGGTAAGGGTGTGGGTTTTACCGGTTCCGGGTCCGGCGATCACCAGAGCGGGCCCCTCAGCATGTTCAACAGCCTGTAACTGTTCGGAATTGAGCGCAAGATGGCGGCTGGATTTGACCGGCTCGGCATTATCCGCAGTCGGGGAAGATCGCTTCTGACGCTTAAGCCTCTGGTATTCGGCAATGGAGAAATTAAAAATATGTTCGCTTTTATAGGGTGGGGTGGTCTCATGGATATCATAAGCGAACAAAGAATTGCCGGCACTTAATTCCTTGACTTCACCCGGCCGGAAAACCTGGATTGTGCCATACTGACCGTCAAATCCCTCTTCGATCAAGACTTTGCGCTGCCGCATACGGTCAATGGCTTCTGCCAGAATAAAATTATACTTTTTACGGATATCAGGAATGGATCGGGTGAGCAGAATATCCAGTTCCGCTCCCAGGATGTTAATGATTTGCTTATATTCCCGAGCAACGGTTTTACTATTGGGTCCCACTCCGTTAATCTCGGAGAGGACCTCTTTCAGAGGAATGACATACCGGTAGGGCAGCTGCCGGGGACGTTCCTCCGGAGTGTCCCGATCGGAGAGCTGCACAACCCGATTGAGAACCCCGATAACGACCTTTTTACCGCAGTGGGGACAGATACTATCGTGTTGAAGGGTTTCCAGGGGATTCCATTTGAGACCGCATTTGCGGTGCCCGTCGTAGTGATATTTACCTTCCTGGGGAAAGAGATCAATCGTGCCTGAAAATTTTTCAGGATCACCGGTCCGCAAGGCATTACAAACCGCTGCATAGGAGAGCTCCGTATTGAATATATTGGCATTGCGGCCCAGTTTTTCCGGGGAATGGGCATCGGAATTAGAAACCATATTGAAGCGGTCGAGGAAACTGCACAGATAGTTCATGGGTATATCCGAGGAAAGACCGGTTTCTGCGGCATGGATATGAGGCGTCAAATCTTCAAAACATTCTTCCAGGGAATCAAACCCGGATTTATGGCCGAGGGCGGAGAACCAGGGAGTCCAGATGTGGGCGGGGATAAAAAAGATATCTTGTGAAGCATTCAGTACCAGCTCCAGCAGATCCTTGGCAGCCAGTCCCAGAATGGGGCGGCCATCCGAAGTGATATTACCGCCAATTTTTGTCAGCGCAGCCTGAATCCTGTCCACGGTGGCAAAGTCCGGCGCCAGGATCACATTATGGATCTTGCGGACCTTCGCTCCTTTTTTATAGATATTGCTGATCTCACTGGATAATATGAAACGCATTTCCGAGAGTGCGGGAGACGGTAATTGAGGAGCGGTTTTGATTTTGTATTCCGGTTTCAGTTTAAACAGGCCGGGTTCCGCCGGGGTCAGTTTTTCTTTTAATTCAGCGACCCAGGCTGGATGGGTGAAATCGCCGGTACCCACCAGAGTGATGCCCTTGATGCGCGCCCAGTAGTCGATATATTCCGGTACCAACTGTTTACTGGTTGCGCGTGAGTAATGAGAATGTATATGGAGATCAGCGATAAATATCATATTGTAATTGCGGTATTAAAACTGATCAGGTTATTTGGCAAAAAAACAATCTAGGGAATAGCTGATATTAAAAGATACCCCCTGGTTGCCATTGAGTTGCAGCTGGGTGTTCCAGTTTGCATGATGCTCACGGGCAAAGCTGCGTCCCACCACTGTGCCCAGCACAGCACCGGCTACTACATCGGACAGATAATGTTTGTTGTCATTGATCCGCGAGGAAGCTACAAAAGCAGCCATCAGATAGGCGGGCACCCCGACCTTGCGACCATAAAGATGGTCCAGAGAAGCAGCCAGGGCAAATGAGCCGGAAGTATGACCGGAAGGAAAAGAGCGGTATCCTTTTTGATTGGGACGCTGCCTATGAAACAGAGTCTTGAAAAATGCGGTCAGAGTGGCATTGGTCAGGGTGGTTTCCACAATCAATTCCAGATCGCAGAAAGTTTGGGGAAAGAGGGGCTTTTTAATAGCGTCGTAGATCATCACCGAGGACAGCGCCAGATAATAACCCCAGCGATGACCATAAAGATCACCGATCTGGGAGATATCAGCATTATATAAACCTTCTTCGGTAGCATACTGCTGCACCGGATTATCGAGTAAAAAAGCGACCGGTAAAATCACAGCCCCGCTGAGCAATGCGGTACGATGGTATTTCACATCAAAAATATTGCCCATCGCAGTTACATAATGACGGGGGTAATTCTTAAGCCATTGCCGGGGCGTCGGCGCTGCTGTGCCCCGAACTGTCATGATCAGTAATAAAATGAAAGTAAGTTGTTTGTATACTCTATTTTTCATACTCAATTTCAATGCTTTATCGCGATACACAACACCTCTAAAACTAAGTCAACCGCATCCTATAATGCAAGTCTGATGAATCTGGTTAGATTTGGTCCGTTAGAACGCACCTGCCTGGCTGTAACATACCGGCCGGCGGAAACAATATAAGGAGGTCAGGACCGGTCACACTGTTCTCTGGTATGATTTGTTCTTATTTTTCCCCTTGCGGTTATAGTGTCACTGAACACAATAGGAGAGTTGTTTTATCCCCAGAAAATATCAGCGTCTTACCGTGCCCAATCTTTCGTTCAGGAGCAAGGGAATATTTAAAAAATCGATCCCTTTTCAAAATAGTCTTAAAAAAGGGTTGCATAAAGTCTGCGGATTAAGTAGTATTCCGGCAACATCTGATTTTCTTTGTTATTAATATCGCGATAACCGGAATGCAGCCCAGCAAAATCGTTCTTTCGCGTCAATCTGAAAAAATCAATTTTTTTTCATATTTTAAACTTTTAATGGGGTGTACATGAAAATAGGCATCAGGCGGGAGGAGAAAAATCAATGGGAAGGGCGGGTCCCCTTGATACCAGTGGATATAGAGGAATTAAAAAAATATCAGGGGGTTGAATTTGTGGTGCAACCTTCGCAGATTAGAGCCATACCGGACCATTTGTATGAATTATCCGGTGCCAAAGTTCAGGAGGATCTATCAGAATGTCCGCTTATTATGGGGGTGAAAGAGATCCCGCCGGAATCTTTTCAGCCCGAAAAAACCTATCTTTTCTTCTCTCATACCATCAAGGGACAACCACAGAATATGCCCATTCTGAAACGCATGATGGAATTAAAAGATACTCTGATCGATTACGAGCGGATCATTGACAGTCATGGTCGCCGTCTGGTATTTTTTGGCCGCTTTGCCGGTATTGCCGGGATGATCGACACCCTATGGACCTATGGTCAACGGTTGGTCTGGGAAGGGGTGCAAACCCCTTTTACCAATTTAAAACAGGCACTGTATTATGCTCATCTGGATGATGTCAAGCGTGTCATGAAGCGCATGGCCACCCAGATCCGGCGTCAGGGACTGCCCGAATCGATCACGCCCCTGGTGATTGGCATTGCCGGTTACGGTCATGTGTCTGCCGGAGCTCAGGAGATCATCGATTTACTGCCGCATCAGGAGATCGAACCGAAAAAACTGTTGGATTTCATTAAAAGCGGGAAATATTCCAAACATCAGGTTTACAAGGTCATTTTCAGGGAAAGGGATACGGTCAAGCGCAGTGATCTGAAAAAGGTATTCCGGCTGCGGGATTATTACCAGTATCCGGAAAAATTTGAATCCATTTTCAGCCATTATGTACCTTACTTGAGCCTGCTGGTCAATGCCATTTACTGGGATGAACGCTATCCGAAATTATTGACCAAAGATGATCTGGAGACTCTTTATCAGGTCAACCAGCCCTTTCCGTTACGGGTGATCGGAGATATTAGCTGTGATGTTGAGGGCGCGATAGAGTGCAATCTGCGCTGTACTAATCCGGGCGCTCCGGCCTATGTCTATCATCCCCAAAACCGCCGTATAAAATATGGTGTGCAAGGTGAGGGCGTAGTGGTTTTGGCTGTCGACAATTTACCCTGTGAATTATCCTATGATTCTTCCAAGGTCTTCAGTCATGTGTTGAAAAAATTTATTCCGCAATTGGAAAAAACAGATTTTTCACAACCCTATTCCCAGGCAAAATTGCCCCCTCCGTTAAAACGGGCCACCATACTGTATAAGGGGGAGTTAACCCCTGATTACCAATATTTGCAAAAATATGTATAGAAAATAGCTAACGATGCATATCCAAAAGTTAGAAGGAGTCAACCCATGCAGAAAATTTTGGTTTTAGGTGCCGGACACGTTTCAAGGCCACTGGTCAGATATTTAATGGACGTTCCCCAATTCAAGGTCATTGTGGCCAGTCGAACAGTCAGCAAAGCTCAGAAGTTGATAGAAGATCACCCCCGGGGTGAAGCCCGAGAGTTAAATGTAAAAGATACAGAGAGTCTGGAAAGGATGATCGGTCAGTGTGATCTGGCTATTAGTCTATTACCTTATACCTTTCACGTCAAGATCGCACAACACTGTATCAAACACCGCATACCCATGGTAACCACTTCCTATATTAGCCCTGAGATGCAGGCTCTGGACCAGGATGCTCGTCAGGCCGGCGTAATCATCCTCAACGAAATTGGCGTGGATCCGGGGATTGATCATATGTCCGCTATGCGTATTATCCATAAAGTAGAAAATGAACAGGGTAAGGTAGTTAGTTTTCGGTCCTATTGCGGAGGATTGCCGGCGCCGGAAGCCAATGACAATCCCTTTGGATATAAATTCAGTTGGAGTCCGCGGGGGGTGCTCATGGCCGGCCGTAATGATGCTAAGTATCTCCAGGATGGTAAAATTGTGGAAGTCCCCGGCGAAGAGTTGTTTCAGCATTACTGGCCTCTGAAAGTTGCCGATTTGCCTGAGTTCGAAACCTATCCCAACCGGAATTCATTGCCCTATATTGAAACCTATGGGCTGAAAGATGTGCATACCATGTTTCGGGGTACGATCCGCAACAAAGGCTGGTGTCAGGCCATGTATGCCTTAACGCAAATGGGATATTTGGAAGATGAAGAGCGCGATGATATAGCCGAATTGAATACCTATGAAGAATTGACCCGAAAACTGGTTCAAGCTGGTGATGATGTTGCCACTCGTGATGCAGTGCAGTCATTCTTAGGCGAGGATAGTTCCGAACAGGTTCTGGACATGTTCGCATGGCTGGGTCTGTTCAGCGGGGATCGCTTACCTGATGAGCAAAACCTGCTGGATATCATGACGATCCGTTTTCAGGAAAAAATGCCCTATAAAGAGGGTGAGCGGGATATGATCGTTTTGTTCCACGATTTTACCGCCGAATATACAACTCATAAGAAACGCTATACCTCCACTTTGATTGATTATGGGATACCCAATGGTGATTCTTCCATGGCTCGCACCGTAAGTCTGCCGGCCGCGATTGCCACCAAACTAATCCTGCAAGACAAGATAAACCTGACGGGTGTGCATGCACCTGTAGTTGCGGAGATATACAATCCGGTCTTGGATGAACTGGAGACCATGGATATCGAATGTAAAGAGGATGAAGCGGTTATCGAGTAGGGGTTGGTCTTCAATTGATATAGTGATTTTAAATATTCTCTCGCCAAGAACGCAAAGAAATTCCATCTTTATATTTCTCGCTAAGATCGCAAAGGACACAAAGAAGTTTATATACCGTCCTGGAGCAGAGCCCCGGAACGAGGGTGAAAATGTGAAGCCTTGGGACGAGATTGATATTTTTTACTCTATAAACTCTGCTTAGAGGTGTGAGCCAATCCTGAATTGAGGGAGCATAGCACAAGCCGGAATTCCATTTTTGTGATAATATTAGTTGGCAATAAGCGCATCCTTTTAAGTCAATATTAATTTTAGCACTATTTCTTGTTTCCAAGTTAATTTGGAAACGCTAATGAAATAAGAAACAATTTAAATCTCTGTTGAACAAGATGCTTCCGTGTCTTGCTGGGCGCCGGTTCACCATTTAGCATTGACAGCCAGAAAAGTCAATCCGATACAATTAAATAAATAATTATACTTATCGAAAGTTTGTTTTTCGCCAGAAATAAGGTAAATTTAAGGTTATTTAGAAATGGATATCTCATGCAGCATGATTGGACAGATATAATTAACCAAATTGAGAAGAGTCAGCGGATATTGCTCACCACCCATATCCATCCCGATGGTGACGGCCTTGGCTCAGAAGCGGCCATGTACTATATTCTAAAAAGTCTGGGCAAGTTACCCTATATAAGTAATATTTCCCCTTTGCCGCCTGAATATGAATTTTTAAACCAGGGAAATATTTTTCATCAATTTGACGCTGAAAGAGACCAGATAGATCAATTTGATCTGGCTTTAGTATTGGACATCGGTGCTATCAGCCGACTGGGACGGATCGGAGATAAGATCCGGGAGCAGCACATTCCCACCATCTGTATTGACCATCATCCCATCCGGGATGCCTCTTTTGATCGTGAAGTCGTAGATACTTCGGTATCAGCCACAGCTATACTGATTTATGAATTTATTCAGCGCTACCACCCCTGTCGTATGGATAAGACCATTGCGACGGCCCTTTATACCGGTATTTTAACCGATACCGGCGGTTTTCGGTTTGACAATACCGATGTTACCACCATGCAAATAGGAGCGGATTTGATCGCTACGGGCATCAAACCCGGGTATATTTACCGGGAGGTCTATGAAAATCGCACGCCAACTCAGGTAAAGTTAATGGGTATGGTTTTACAAGATCTGGAGTACGAGTTGGAGGGGAAACTGGCCTGGTTTACGATCACCCGCCAATTGATCAGAAAAGCCGGTTCTGCTCTGGAAGAAGTGGACGGATTCACCGATCTGGTTCGGTCTATCAGGGGTGTGGAAGTCGCTGTGATGTTTCTGGAAGTGCGTGACAGGCGTACCCGCCTGAATTTCCGTTCCAAAGGTAAAGTAATAATCAATGGGTTGGCGAAACAATTTCAGGGTGGGGGGCATCCCTTTGCCGCCGGTGCGATTATGGATCTGTCAGTCACTCAGGCCCGGAAAAAGGTATTGCCCGCAGTCCGTCGCTTAATTGCTTGAGATTTTAAAAAAGTAGGGGAACTTAAATGAGCGTTAAACCCGATTACTGGATCGAAAAAATGGCCCGTGAACATAAAATGATCGCACCTTTTACGGCCGAGCAGATTAACAAAGGATCAATTTCCTATGGCTTATCGGCCTATGGATATGATATGCGGTTACATAATGAATTCAAAGTGTTCAGTAACTTTTCTGATATGGTCATGGATCCCAAGGCAATTCAGGCGGAAGCCTTTAAAATTCATAAGGGGGATAATTGTCTCATTCCCCCCAATAGTTTTGTATTAGCGCGCAGTTTGGAATATTTTCGCATTCCCCGTAAAGTTGTTACCCTGACCAGTGGAAAGTCAACCTATGCTCGCTGTGGAGTGATCGTTAATGTAACCCCCTTTGAGCCGGAGTGGCAGGGTTATGTTACCATTTCCATCTCTAATACAGCGCCGGTTCCGACCCGCATCCATGCCGGAGAAGGAATTGCGCAGGTATTATTTTTTGAAAGCGATCAGGAGTGTCGAGTCTCCTATGCTGATAAAAAGGGACGCTATCAAAATCAACAAGACATTAAAACTGCAACGATGTGAGTCATTATGCAAAGAGATATAACGATTGCTGAAAATATTGGTTTCTGTGCCGGGGCACGCAATGCTATTGACAAAGCGCTGGATGGGACAGCCAGATATCGGCGGATAGCCATGCTGGGCGCTATTGTTCATAATGAAAAAGTGATCAATGATCTGGCCCAAAATGGGGTAGAGATCATCGAGAGTCTTCATCACATCCCGGCTGATGAACCGCTCCTGTTACGGGCCCACGGAACACCTCTATACACTCGCCGGAAAGCAGAGGAACGCGGACAGCACATTATCGATGCCACCTGTCCGTTGGTAAAACAAATTCACCGGGCCGCCAAACAATTGGAAACAGATGGACGTCTGGTCATCATAATTGGCGATCATGGCCATGAAGAGGTTGCAGGGATTGCCAGTCGGCTGTCCAAGCCAATGGTCATAGCTAATGTCAAAGAGGCGGCGGCTTTACACCGATATACCCGCTTAGGTGTTGTCGTGCAATCCACTCAGAATCTGGCGGAAGTTAAACAGATTTTAAATGTCTTATTCGAAAAAACTGATGATTTACATTTTATTAATACTATTTGCAAACCCACACGTCAGCGACAGGAACAAATCCGTCAGCTGGCACGTGAGAAAGATGTCATGATTATTGTTGGTTCAGCTACCAGTGCCAATACCCGACGATTAACTAAGATCAGTAAACAATTGAATCCGCATACTTATCAGGTCAATAATGCTGCAGAAGTACAGGAAAAGTGGATCAAGTCCGCTCAATCAGTGGGTATTTCAGCGGGTGCCTCCACGCCCAGTTCTACGGTCGAGGCGGTGGCTAAAAGAATTGCTGAAATCCCTTAAAACTCTTAAATTTTCACAATAAAATGGGGTTGTATATATGAGTGAAAAATCCTTTGAAGTAAAAATTGGCTTAGCGGAAATGCTCAAAGGCGGTGTGATCATGGATGTTACCACACCGGAACAGGCTAAAATCGCCGAGGATGCCGGTGCTGTCGCCGTTATGGCTCTGGAACGGATTCCAGCGGATATCCGGGCCCACGGCGGGATAGCTCGTATGTCAAGTATCAAGACTATTCAAGATATCCAAAAAGCGGTCTCCATTCCGGTAATGGCCAAATGTCGTATCGGTCATTTTGCCGAAGCACAAATGCTGGAAGCCATAAAAGTTGATTTTATTGATGAAAGTGAAGTACTTACCCCGGCTGATGAGGAAAATCATGTCTGGAAATATGATTTTAAGATTCCTTTTGTCTGTGGCTGCCGCAATCTGGGCGAGGCCTTGCGCCGGATCGGAGAAGGCGCAGCGCTTATCCGAACCAAAGGCGAAGCCGGAACCGGGAATATTGTAGAAGCCGTGCGACACATGCGCTGTGTACAATCGGGTATCAAAAAATTAACCACCCTGAGGGATGATGAGTTGATGGCGGAAGCCAAGGCACTCGGAGCCCCTTTAAAAGTTGTGCGACAGGTTGCCAAAGATAGGAAATTACCGGTCCCCAATTTCGCTGCCGGAGGTATTGCTACTCCCGCGGATGCTTCTTTGATGATGCAGCTGGGAGCGGAATCAGTGTTCGTAGGATCGGGGATCTTCAAATCTGAAGATCCGCCCACCCGGGCTAAAGCGATTGTCATGGCCACCACCTATTATGATAACCCGGAAAAATTGGCGCAAATATCCGCTGAATTAAAGCAGGCCATGCCGGGCCAGGATATCGGTCAAATACCCGAAGAAGAACGCTTGGCAAAACGGGGTTGGTAAGCTGCTGGAAGGTATCGCAGAATTAACTTTTAATTTTCACCAGGATTACATTTTCATAAAAAATGATTACAAAGCAGAGTGAATTACAATCGATCCGGATTGGTGTTTTAGGTCTGCAGGGTGCTTTTAATAGGCATAAAGAGCAGCTAAACAGATTAGGGGTAACAGCCCCTATTGTACGTTATCCGCAGGAAGTTTCCGCTTGTCACGGTTTAATCATCCCCGGTGGTGAATCCACTACTATGTCAAAATTGATTGACACCATGGGCCTACGCAAATCCCTGGAAGATTTTAATGGACCCATTTTGGGGACTTGCGCCGGGGCCATTTTACTATCAGAACAGTGTGATGATAGCGCGGTAAAACTATTAAAAAAGGTACCAGTGAAGGGTATTCGGAACGCCTATGGACGGCAGATCGATTCCTTCAGTGCTGAAATCACTCTGACTTTTGATAAGCAACCCTTTCACGGGATCTTTATCCGGGCACCTAAATTGAGCAGTCCGTCTGAAGAGGTGGTGGTTATCGGTACTTTTGGTCAAGAACCAGTGCTGCTGCGTTATGCAAACTATCTGATAGCCACTTTTCATCCGGAACTGACTGGTGATCTGCGTATACACCAATATTTTTTAAATTTATTTAAACCATAACTAGTATGATATTATGACAAGTAATAACAAATATACTATTCTTTCCAAGGTTGATTTTCCACAGGATTTAAAACAGTTATCGTTCCCTGAACTGGAACAGTTATGTCAGGAAATACGCAGCTATATTATCGAGACCATTGGTAAAACCGGCGGACACCTGGCACCTAGTCTGGGTACGGTAGAGCTGACCGTGGCCATCCATTATGTCTTTGATACTCCCCGGGATAAGATCGTCTGGGATGTGGGGCATCAGGCCTATGGGCACAAAGTGATCACCGGTCGGCGGGAGCAACTGAAAACCATTCGTCAATTGGGTGGCATCAGCGGATTCTGTAAAAGGAGCGAAAGTGAGTATGATGCTTTTGGAGCCGGGCACGCCAGTACTTCCATTTCCGCAGCGGTCGGATATGCGGCTGCACGAGGGTTAACGAAAGAGTATTACCGTACGGTGGCTCTCATCGGAGACGGGGCTTTTACCGGTGGTTTGGCTTATGAAGGATTAAATAATGTCTGCAATATAAACGGTCAGTTTTTAGTTGTATTGAATGACAATGAGATGTCCATTTCTCCCAATGTAGGTGCCATGTCCAATCACTTCATGCGCATTGTACGCAGTCCCAAATATATATATTATAAAAACCGGATCTGGGAGACACTCAGTTATCTGCCACGGGGGACAAATTTCTTTCGCCAGCTGGGTCATAAGTTCATGAAACCCATCAAACGCTTTTTTGCGCCCAGCGTGGTTTTTGAGGAGTTTGGTCTTCGCTATTTTGGTCCTATTGACGGTCATGATCTGGAAGAATTGATCTTTACCTTTAAAAACATCAAAGATTTGAAATATCCGGTGCTTTTGCACGTTAAAACCATCAAAGGCAAAGGCCTGACTGTGGCTGAGGAGGATCCCACCAAATACCATGGAATCAGTCCGGAAAAGGTCGCAGGTAAAGATGAAGCGGTTGACATACCACCGCAGGCCCCACCCTTTCTGAATGCCTTCGGCCACATTGCTTGTGAAATAGCCGCACAAAATAAGAAGGCAGTTTTTATCAATGCTGCTATGAAGGAAGGCACCGGTCTGGTGGAGTATGCTGATAAATATCCTGATCGTTATTTTGACGTGGGGATTGCCGAAGGGCACGCCGTGACTTTTTCCGCCGGATTGGCAGCCGCTGGTTTTCGACCTGTGGCTGTTATCTATTCCACTTTTTTACAACGGGCTTACGACAATATTATCCATGACGTGGCCTTGCAAAACTTGCCCGTTATATTTGCGCTGGATCGCGGTGGTTTAGTGGGAGCTGACGGACCGACCCATCATGGGGTCTACGACGTCAGTTATTTAAATACCATTCCCAATATGATTATTGCGGCTCCCCGCAACGGGAACGAACTACGGGATTTGCTCTATACCGCTTTTTCTCAGGATCAGAATCCTTTTGCAGTTCGATACCCCAAAGATAGCTGTGTGGAATTTGACCGCAATTTATCTCCCCAACCGCTTAAAATTGGTACCTGGCAGGAGCTGAGTCAGGGTAAGAAAGTGGCTCTGATCGGGATTGGGGTGCTCTCTAATACAGCCCTGGAAGTAAAAGAGTTACTTAAACCGGAAAAAATTAATCCCACGGTTATTCATGCCCGTTTTTTGAAACCTTTTGATGAAAAGATGATCAAAAGGGTGGCTGAAGAACACGATCTGTTGGTAACACTGGAGGATAATGCCTTGCAAGGTGGATTCGGAATGTGCCTGAATAATTATATCAAGCAACACCAAATGGATTGCAAAACTTTAAATCTGGGTATTCCTGATAAGTTTATTGAACATGGAACACGGCAACAATTGCTACAACTGGTCGGGCTGGATGCTCAGAGTATTGCCGCGCAGATCCTAAGTACGTTGCAATAAGAAGATTTCGTCGTTGAAATTACATTATATTGAGATGCAGGTCACAGCTCAGAAGTATCAGATAAGGTAATTTATACTGGAATTTGAAAAGTGAATTTCTACAGGAACTGCATAAAATTATTTCATAGATAAATAGGTAAGTTTCTCGTATAAATTTCACTGTATCTGTTTTTCTAACATCGTAAGAAAGCAATAGAGGTCTATATGAAAAAGAGAATGGGAACAATAACAATAATTGCAATTTTGATTTTTTTAGCAGGCTGCAGCATGAAAACGCCCAGTGAGGCCGATTTACCCTCCTGGTTCGTGGATCTGCAAGTCCCCCTGATGGAGGATACTTTTTATGCCGATGAATTATTGGAAGACTCCCTGATAACCACAATACCTTACGGAACCCAGAGTGATTCCATTTTTGCTTTCCAGGATACCTCCCAGAAAATCGAAAAAGTCGAAGTGGGGGATCAGCTGGAAATTGATAACATTGAGCAATCTTTTAGCCAAAGCATTGAAGACGTCACCGTGGAAGGCTCGCAACGTAACTATGCCTCTGACCTGGATACAGTGGGGGTCGATCCGGTCAATAAGAGTGTGCAGAATGAAATAGGACTGATTACTCTGAATGATACCGAGCCTACCAGTACCGATCCGATTGTTTTTACCGAAATAATTGATACAACAGGTATAGAGCACGGAACGCCGGTGAATATTCCTCAGTCCACTCCAATTCCCAAGATTTATAGAAACCTAACCTTTGACGATTTTGAACAGGCGCAATTTTCCGATGGCCGTTTGCCGATCACCATCCATAATGATCTGGTGATCGAATTGGGTGCCCCTATCACAGTCCGTCTATTACAGACTGATTCAACCGCTATAAGTAATGTTTATGGAGATACAGCAAAAGCTGTCTGGGATACAGGGATTGAAGAACAAGGTGGGCAAGCGACGCGGGAAATTGTGCTGGCCGATCAAACTCTGCCCGGTGAAATCATCATTGAGATCACCGGTGTGGTGTGTGGTTCCGGTAGTCAAACGGTGACCAATAATGAAACCACGCGTAACTCCTCCTTCTATGTTGAGGCACAGGCTGTGGATCTTACGGTACGCTCGGCCACAGCAGTAATCCCGGCCCAGACCATTGATACCACTAGTACAATTGAACTGGCCGAATCAGAAAATAAATTAAAACGGGCCACGGTGCTGAACGGTAATTTGGCTATCGATATCACCAATAATTTGCCAATTGATGCCAATCTGGAATTAACTATTTATTCTATTGATGTGTCTGAGACGCAAACAGGGGTTCAGGAGTTCCAAAAGACGATTCCCATCAGTGCTAATCAAACCTCTAATAATGAGTACTCCTTAACCGATAAGGCACTGGTCATGCAGATCGATGATCAATCGGTTTCCTATAGTTACCATATCGAGACCGTGGATACAGATCCGGAAAAAGTACAGATTTTAAAATCGGATAATGTAGCAGTCGATATTTCTATCTATGGGGCCGAACCCGGTGATCAAATCACCTTTTCTCAGTTCACGGGTCAGGTGGCTCAGGATCCGATTGTTGAAAGTGGTGAAATAGATATCACTACCGGCTCTAAAATTACTTCTGCCAGCATTAGCGGGGGCACCATTTCCATTATTGTCAACAATGGCATCAACCAAACCAGTACCGGCGTGCCCAGCCTGACGCTGTCACTTCCCGAGTTATACGATCCCGGTGGTAACCCCATTCAGCTGGGTCCCTTAGATCTTTTACCGGGCAATAATACCATTAATATTAATAATGCCGGCAATAGTCTGGAAGGATATACTTTGCAACCTCAAACCGTAGATGTTTCGCCGGATAGTTTCAATCAGCACATCACCTATCAGACCCAAGTATCAATTCCTTCCGATGAAGTGGCCGCCTATGATCTTATGGATTCTATCGAAGTGAATATTGATATTTCGGAACTCATTTTCAGCCAGGTTACCGGCTTTTTCGACCGGGATGCTATTGTTGAAAGGGATTCTATTAATCTTGAAGAAGATACTAAAATCGACCTGGCGGTGATTGATAGTGGCGAATTAGAGTTGATAGTTGAAAATAATATCGGTGCCGTGGCAGATGTCACTTTTCAGATCAATGAAATCCGACGTAAATCCGATAATGCAGCCCTGAAACGTACTATCCATTTGGAAGATACGCCCGAGCCCATTACGGAAACAATTTCTTTGGATGATTACCAGATCGATATGTTCTATCAGGGTGCACAGACCGAACAGAACATTCATTATAAATCTACCATTAGTATTCCCTCTGCGGAAGAGATGACCCTGGAATTCGGTCGCCAGATAAATGTAGGTATTAATATGAATAATCTACGTTTCCAACAGGTCAGCGGATATATTGATACCGTTGAAGTGGACATCGATTCCGTAGAACAGGAAATTGGGGCTCTCCCGGACGAACTGGAAGGAATTGAATTGAATAATGTCGCAATCGTCTTGGATTTTGACACCAACATCGGCATTGATTTCGAGCTGGACCTGACCTTAATGTCATACAATGACAAGGGCGATACTGCCCGAACCAGGGTACAGCATACGATTCAGGCTGGCAATGAGCAAAGTCAGCGGGTCAATATCCCTAATGCAGAGGATTTGGTCAATATCAAACCCAGTAAAATACTGGCCTATGGCAGTGCTCGCATCGGTGGAGAAGGAATGGTTACCACTAATCAGTATATCGAAGGTACAATGCGCATACTGGTTCCCATGGAGATTATCATTAGCGATGAGGCTGTTTTCAGTACGGAGGCCGATCTGGTCTCTGAGGACATTCCTAATCAGATCGAATCGGTTACTATTACGGCTGATATCAATAATGATTTTGATTTTGGTGGCAAAGTGGACGTTTTGACGGCCACAGATACCCTTGCATTTCAGGAGAATTCCGGACTGCTACCTGATACCCTAGTGACCATTGAATTGCAACCGGCAAAAGCCTTCATTGAAGAAATCACCCTGAACAAGGAGAAATTTAATTTGTTTCAGGATTCCATATATATTAAACCCAATATCCAGTTATTAGGCCGGGAAGACCGGGAAACATCCAAACTGATGCAAAGTGATTCTTTGCATATATTATTATATGGTACCCTGCGGGGTAAGGTGGAAAACCCGAATAAGGATGAAGAATAGGAGCTAATATGAATAATTTTATGAAATACATAAAAATGGTCTTAGTTATACTGTTGATGATAACTATCGGTCGGTCACAACTTGCCATGACCCCGCGGAGTATGGCTTTTGCCGGTGCCAACGCCACACAGGCCAGGGGCACCGAGGTGATCGGATGGAATCCGGCTAACCTGGGCTTAGCCGACAACCCCAAATTTTCTTTACGTTTTGGGGTCTTACCTCTGTTTCCTTTTCCAAATATGCAGTTCGGTAATAATTCCCTTTCGCCTTACTGGTTCAATAATCGCTTTTTTACCGGCGCCTTACTGGATGATCAGGATAAATCCGACCTGCTAAGCTATTTTCCCGATGAAGGCCTCTTTATTTCACCGCTGGTCCAAATGGATTTTCTCAGCTTATCATTCGGCCGTTGGGCCGTTTCGCTGGGCGCTGAAATGGTGGGAAATATTACCATTCCGAAACCCCTATTCCATTTCCTGTTTTACGGCAATAAGTTTGGTGAACCCATTGATCTGAGTACGATGAATTTGGAATTTCAGATGGTAAACAGTTTAACCCTCTATCACGGACGCACACTGCAGATGCCCTACCTGTCGGATTATGTAGACAGAATAGCCGTAGGAGGCGGACTTAAATTTCTGGGCGGTGGTTTCCGTACTACCACAGAGAAATTTGATGCTTCTATCACTATGGAGAACGATAGAATAATACTGGAGGGCGCTTCCATTGCCCAAGCTGCCGCCGGCGGATATGGGTTTGCGCTTGATCTGGGGATGGCTGCTGATATCAATCAAAAAATGCATGCCAATGTAGCGCTAATGAATCTTTTCGGAGTAATCAATTGGGGTGGTTTTGGATTGAACCTCTTTGATGATGGCGATGTATTAATATATGAGTTCGATTACGAGTCGCAAATAACCAGTGACCAATTTCTGGATGCTGATATGGATTCTATCTTAAATGAAGGTATCCAGGTGGATACCAGTTACAGCACATCCGGCTTTACCCATGGCTATCCCAGTTATTTAGTGGCCGGCTTCCAATATGATGTGTTACCCTTTTTAAGTCTCTATGCCAACTACAAACAGTTTTTCAAAAAGCAACTGGTATTTAATACCGTACCCCAATTGTCCCTGGCCACAAAATTTGATTATTTGAAATGGTTGCCAGTCCGGATTGGTGTTGCTGTTGGCGGCCGGGATGAATTTCGCTGGGGATTTGGTACCGGTCTGAATTTCAAACATTATCATCTCGATTTTGGTTTCTCTCAGGTCGGTGGCATGTTCAACCATGCCAAAGGATTTGCCTTTTCCCTGGGGCAAACGATTATATTTTAAGAAATTCCAACATAATAATGCAAAACAGCAGAGGCACGCCTCTGCTGTTTTTTTCCCACGCCCCCGTTCCAAATTTAGCTGTCTAGAGACACAATATTACTCCGGATAAATTATATGTTGTCCGGCAGTAGATTTACCTGGGAAGGATAAACTCAGATAATCTCCAGATTGTTCTCAATTCCTAAGTAACGGGCACATTTGACCGTTACCCCGATAATATTTTGAATATCCAGTGGCTTGTATAAATAATGTTCCGCGCCCAGTTTTAAAGATTCTTCCAGCACTTTTTCATTTTTATAGCCGGAAATCATGACGGCCATCAGTTGGGGATTGATCTCTTTGAGTTTGCTTAGGGTTTCCAGTCCGTCCATAACCGGCATATAAACATCGATAAAAGCAATATCATACTTATTACGCTGCATTTCATCCACAGCGGCTTGTCCGTTTCTGGCTTTAAAAATTTTAAAATAGGAACGGCTGAAAAGATCATTGAAATTTTCCAATACCATCTCCTCGTCATCTATAACCATTATTTTCAGCAGTGGTATTTTTGACATGGGAAACCTCTTAATTTTGTTCTTTTTGCTTGGAACCTTTTTTATTAATACTTTGATTGAGATCAAATTTATTCAGCTCTTTATAGGCCTTTTCCGACAGTTTAGCATCGGGTTTCAGATCGCGAGTGGCCATTTCCTCAGTCACAATGTGAGGCGTGATCAATACCACCAGTTCGGTCTTTACTTTGTTTCTCACTTTGTGGCGGAAGAGGAGACCCAATAGCGGAATAGAACCGAGGATCGGTACTTTATTGACCGATTCGACCAGTGATTCCCGCATCAGACCACCGATTACAATGGTTTCACCATTGGTCACTTTGATAGTGGTGTTGGCCTTGCGGGTTGCGATGATTGGTACACCATCGGGTGTCTGACCATTCTGGAAGTCTGCGTTCGGTCGCAAGTGTACCGTAATGGTATTATTGTTATTAATGTGCGGCCGAACGAATAAGCGGACCGAGGCTGATTTAAATTCGTAAGAAGTGATCCCATATTGACTCAAAACTTTGTAGGGGATCTGATCGCCGACCTCAATAATCGCTTCCTGGTTATCAAGAGTAACCAGGTAAGGCCGTGAAAGGACGTTCAAATTATAATCGGTCTGAATGGCCTTCAGAACCGCGTCAATCCGGAAGTTTACAACGCCGATACCCAGTCCGCTACCCATGGGTAATCCCGGAGCCCAGGCATCTCCTTGCATATCCTTATACTGCTTGGCGCTACTGCCACCGCTCTGTCCGGAATTTTGAGTTGGACGTAAATTAAAGCGGGTGCCGATGCGATCATCTTCACTCAGAATATTAGGATTCTTATACAACCACTCCAAACCGGTTTCCTTGTCATTGGTTATGGATATTTCTGCAATGGCCGCCTGGATATAGATCTGAGGGGTTGGTTTGTCTAAGGTCATAATCAGCGCGTCTAATTTTTCAATTATTTCTGGGTTTTCCTTGATAATCAGCGAGTTGGTGCGTTCATCAGAAAGAACCGCTCCGATACCAGGGGTTACGATTTGGCTTAATATCTTTTGTAGTTTATTGGAATCTGCAAATTGGCAAGGGATCTGTTTTACCACGGTCTGGGACATGATTTTGCGCATATCACTGACCATATAGACATCCAGCCCCTGGATGCGGCGATAACCAAGATTGTTTGATTTCATAATGGCTGAAATCGCATCAGCCGGTAACATATGACTGAGATTAACAGTGATTTTACGCTCCTGAATAGCCGGATCGACGATAAATTTTAAGCCTGTTTTTTCGCCCAATACACGCATCACATTATTCAGGGTGGCGTCTTTCAGAGTCAGGCTTATTTTGACCTGTGTGTTTATTGGTAGAACAGGATTTTGTTGTGGAGAGTTCTGTGCAAACAGGATATCCAGAGGAATCAGTAGTATTATACAAAAGAGAATAGATTTTTTCATTCTGTTTCCTCCTCGAGTATGATTCCCGGAACTGCTTCAAAACCAGGTGCGGTTAAAAAAAACAACGCCTGGCCGCGACTCAACCTAACTCCCTGCTGAGAAATCTGGACAATTTGAAAATTTTCAATTGCATCACCTTGATCATAAATCTCATTATTAATAATTGCTTTGGGGTTGTTGTTATCAAAAATAATACCGGTTAAACTAAATTGGGATACCGCTGCGGGGGACTTTTGACTGGGTTTTGAGGGAGACACCGGCCGGGTAGGAGCTGATTTCTTTTTTTGTCGCTGTTTTTGGGCAAGATATTGTCTGCGCTCAGCCGCGGAAACAAACGGATCCCGATGCAAGGTGAATTGGTCATCGGAATTCAAATAGGGGTGATATTGGTTCGCTTGGTTCTCAGGGGACATCAGTGAACGACTAATCCTGTCTACCATCTGTACTTTCGTTTGCATAACTTCACTCTCTTCCATAATGTAAGCCGGTGTACTGGTCTGTTCCTTAGGATTGAAATTTTGATACCACAGATAGGCTAAAATGATCAAAAGCACTGCCAGAATCAATATTTTAAATAATTCTTTCCTCATGTTTTGTGGGTGATGGTGAATAGTTTTAAAGAAATATTATGGTGTAGGGGGTCTTGGCTATTTTGACGGATACTGAAGGAGTCGATCAAGAGCCAGTATTTAGCATTTTCAAGAGACTGTAGCAAGGTTAGAAACTGCGTATAGGAGGCCTTGAAATTGATTTGAATAAACCGTTTCTGATAATTTCCATCTATTTTTTTTGCCTCTTGCAGGGGAGTGATATTATCGAAATCAATTTCCTGATCCTTAGCCATGTAATTTAGTTCGGTGAGCAGAGAAGGTAAATTTTTAATATCAAGAGTACGGGTAATAAAATTTTGTTTTATCCTTTCAGCCTCTGATGTCTTGTACGTTAATTTATTTAAGGTTGAATCCAGCACCACCGGATGGATATTATAGTAGATTCTGTTGAGCCGTTCTTTTTCCTGCTCTAAAACAGCGTAGCGGTTGAATTGAGGTTTTAAAAAGATATAGTGGCTAGCCACAATGAATCCGAAATATAACAGGGCGGCGATTAGTAGCGACCGTAACCTAAATATTTTTTTTAATTCCAAAAGACTCCGGCTTTTTGGTGATATTGCTTTCATTTGATCTCCATGGCAAAAGATAAGACCGGTTGTGATTGCCGGTGATTGATGCGGCTCCGGGTAATCTCAATGGTATTAAAGGATTTCATAAAATAGGGTTGAACTTCTAATCCTTTTTTAAACCTGTCCAATTCTTGGATACCGGGATTATTCTCGTTTAATTTCATAATCCCCTGCACATGGATATTGTTATCTCGATTTTTATTTTTACCGGTGTGTACTTTGAGATTTTCCAGGACAATGTCATCAGGTGTCTGGATAGCGATCTGCTTTAATTTATCATACCAATTGATCGGCCGATATTCGCTCTGTTTATAGAATTGGGTTTTACTGATTTTTTTCAACTTTTGATCTAAAAATATAATCCGGTCCAATTTGGGATGGAGCGCGGATAATTTTTGTGATATGGTATTGATCTCTTTTTTATTGACCTGGTAAATAAATTTATTGGTCTGGTAGGTAATGATAATGATGATCAGAGAAAAGAGAGAAATAGCGGCAAAGACTGAGATGATGAAAAATTTGAGTCTTTTTTGACGCCGGATAACTGACATATCTCCCAGTAGGTTCAATTTGATCTCTAGCATGCCAGACCCCTCAAAGCCATCCCCAATGCAGTCGCATAATATAATCCTTGCCGGTGATAACCTTTATTTTGGCCAGGGTAACTGTCAAAATATTGTAGCGGATTCCAAAGCAGAGCTGGGATGAGCAATTCTTTGGCCAACTGAAATTGCAGGTTTTTTAAGAGTGCGCCGCCCCCAGTTAAATAAAGCCTTTTGATGCGCTCTTCACCATATTGAATGCGATAATAGATATCTGCCTTTTTTACAATTTGAACCAATTCACTGGCAAAATCGACTAGTAGGGAATTCCAATCGTAGGTATTATCTGGTTGGTCGCTTTGATCTGCTTCTGATAACAAACCTGTTTTATGATTCTCGGCATTTAAAAATGAGGTATGATATTTTTTAACAATCTGTCTGGTTATTGTATTGCCACCAATGCCGATAGTTAAAAAATAGGGGAGGTGTTTTGGATGTAAAACAATAATAGTTGATTTATTGGCCCCAACATTTACAAGGGCGACAGTCTGGTCGGTTTCAAAAGTGTGCAGTTGGATAAAACAATTATAAATGGCTAAGGCGTCGATATCCACAACCTGAGGTTCCAGATGCAAGCGGGAGATTATATCCAGATTGTTAGCCAATATACTTTTGGGGGTAAATCCAACCACGATGGTTTGTGTATTGGTGATTTTATCCTGGGCCAGAATTTGATAGCTGTGTTCAACATCCGCTTTGATCTCTGTTGAGTTATTGGTCAGTTTCCATTGGATGGCGGCGGCCAGTTCGTCATTTGACAGGATCGGCATTTCTATAATCCGTACTTTGGCATCTAAATCGGATATAGAGAGATTTACCTTTTTAAAGTGATAATTGAAATCGTTTAAAAGATCCCGCAGGATTTGCACAATAATAGTATTATTAAGATCTTCTGGGCGGTTCACATTTTGATCATCGAAAACCCTCTCAGTGCGTAAAAATTCCAACCGTTGCTTTTTACAGGGCGATATACCAACCATCTTAATGCAATTACTGCCAATATCGATTGCTACATTTACTTTTTTTCTACCCAGCATATTTGGTCCTACTCAATGATTTCCCAGCTACCACGATCAATTTTTTTAACAGGTGTGTTCGGATTGATAAAACCCGGCGGGAAATAATAATAATCTTCGCAACCGCCGTCATTGACTTCAACCCCGCTTTTTAGCTCGATATGATCGGCAATAATAGGTCCGGTTATATATTCGCCTTTAAAACTGATAAAGCCATAGCAATAGATCGCTCCGTAAATGATCAGGTTGGGGTTACCATCCACTTCTGTATATACGGCTTGGGTTGTATCCATGGCGATGACAGCCGGGTAATACAAGCTTGTATCCGGTATTTGCTGAGCATGGATTTCAACATTACCCACAAATTTAATCGATCCTTCAGTTACCATGGTCCCGTTCAGTTGGCTGGTATTTTTCATGGTTACATTGCCTTTTACATAATGGATACCACTGGGCATATCGCCCATAAACACATGCGTGGAATCATAATAATAATCACAGATAGAATAATTATATAGCAGATCCACCTCGGGCAGGTCGTCAAAAGCTTGCAACTCATGGTCTGAACAGGAGATCAAGGTATAGTTGGACGTATCCAATTGAGTCCCAAAACTCAAGATATGTTTAAAAGCATGATCATCATAAAGGGTAACAGCAATCGACCGGGAAAATGATCCCCGGTAACCGGTTGATACCAGACGCAGAAGCGTACTGTCATAAGTGACTGATTGTGAATCATTACTAAAACCGGCCAACTCTTCCGAAACCTTGTTTATACGCCATAAGGCTTTGGCAATTCCGCCTTCGGCCAAATAGAGGGCCTGCTTTTTATTGATTTCCTGCCGGGAGAGTACATTTTCCTGTGATGACAGGCTGATAAAGGCCGTTCCGATAGCGGTCATAATAAGGAATAGGATCAGTGTCATTCCCAGCACACTCCCTGTCTCAGAGCGTTTATTAAATCCTTTGATGCGATAGGTAAATGACATGTTATTGTATTAGTTTACTGATTAAATTGCTATACCACCTTAAAATTTCATGACCGTAAAAAAGATTGATCACCACACCAATAGCGAGGAAAGGAGCAAAAGGAATTTGACTATCCAGTTTGCTTCTTTTAATCTTTAATAAGAAGATACTGATCATTGTGGCGATGAAAAAGGCGGTAAATAGAGAAAAAAAAGTATCCCTAATGCCTAAAATTAATCCGATCAGGGCGGCCAGTTTAATGTCTCCGCCTCCCATGCTTTCTTTTTGAAAAATCAGTTGACCAAACCAGGCCAGTGCCAACATGCTCAAAGCGATTACCAGCAGACCGGCAATATGATTGGAGATTTCCCGCGGGCTCAGAAAGTATAAACCGAGAAAACCCATTACAAAGCCCGGTAGGAGAATTTTATTGGGTATAATGCGAAATTCCAGATCGATAAAGGAAAACACCAATAAAAGGGAGACGAAGGCAGTGTAAAACAGGAATTCTGATGTATACTGAAAGCGGTAGAATATTATTAGGAACAGAACCGGAGTTATGCTCTCTACCAGTAGATAGCGGAGCGGAATCCGGGTCATGCAGTGACGGCATTTGCCACGCAACCAGAGATAACTGACGATCGGAATATTATCATGAAATTTAATAGGCTGCCTGCATTTAGGGCAGAAGGAATGCGGAGTGATAATTGATTCATGCCGGGGACAGCGATAGATAATCACATTAAGAAAACTACCCGTTACCGCGCCCGTAATAAAAACAAATATATAGTGTATTAGTAACATAGGAACCTACTCAATGGAAATTCGATCGATGTTTTCATTAATTACGAAAGGATACCATCTGACTGGCCGATAGAGTATCTTCATTATTTGATAAGGTCAGGTCAAAATTGATATATTGATTTGAATCGGCTAGGGAACCATAATAAAAATTAAGATTTTGGATCAAATCCCTGGTAAAACAGATCTGTTGGTTATTTTTGTCTATCAGGACAAAGTCATGCTGATCCAAATAAAAGGTTCTGGTTAGCCCGGAGGGCATTTTAAGGTGCAGACAAGTTCCTGATAGACCGGGGTAACCGGTATTCAGAGCATTATAATCGTTATAGATATAGCACGAATCCGACAGGCTCTGCCGGACGCTATGGGATATTAAATTGATGATGATACTGTATTCCCTTTGCAATTCCAACTCTTCGGAACTTTTATAATAGATACGCCGGGAGCTAACCAATATGGTAGCCATGGTCAGCACAATTATGGAGGTGATAAATATAACGATACTCATTTCCTGCAAGGTATAACCCTTTTGATTTGATAAAATTCTATCAGGGACTAATGGCATTAGGCTTAACTACTCGATCGAAAAGTGGTTAATGAAATTTGGTGGGCCTTATTTACCGGCCATTTGACCGTCACCACTATTTTTTTATAATCCAAGGGGTTAGTTGCTGTGTTGGAATCGCTGTCATCGCCACCGGTTCCATCCAGGGGGTCATCAATATCCATGATCCGGGTGGTCCGGAATCCCGGGAGCTCATCGACCCAGATGCTGGTATCGGTTTCACTCAAATCTGCGGACAAAGTCTTGTAACTGTTTTTATGGACCTGCTCCATTCTTTTTTCTGCGATGGCCAGGGCCAGCCGGTAATTCTTGGACCGCTTGACCATCATCCGACCACTGTAGAAAAAGTTCAATCCACTGATCATGATGATCATTAACAGCGTGGCGGTAAACATCACTTCGATCAGGGTGTTTCCCGATTCTGTGCCTGTGCGTATAGATTGCCAACCAGATTTCATATTAACTTTGTACGGGTTAAAACAGAGGGGGGAGCGGAGCAGCCCCCTCCCTCAATCCTCAGCCTAAGTTTAGATACCACCGCCGAAGGTACCATCCTGGTCTAGGGTGCGGTCCGAACTACCGATACTCCGGTTTGTATTACTCAAGCAAGTAATTGTATAGCTACTGTCCGCGGAGGTGGAGGTGATGGTATAATCAGCCGGATCAAAATATTTTCCATCCAGATCCGTAGTGGAAATACCCAGATTTGTCGTAGTAACTGGTGTTCCGGCTGTTATGTCAGGATACTGACTGTTTTCAGCGAAATAAACCCGCAAAGAGGTGCGGATAGTGCCCAGGGCTGCGTCGCATTCGGACATTTTGGCTTTATCAACATTGGATTGATAAATGGGAATAGCGACAGCGGCCAAAATACCGACGATTACGATCACGATCATCAATTCCACCAAGGTGAAACCTTTCTGGTTGTGCATTAGGTTTTTCATTTTGATTCTCCTTTAATTGTGAAGCAGTAATGCTTCGTTTAGCATTAACCTGTTTATCCGGTGATGGCACCGGACAATTGAAAGATAGGCAAGTAGAGCGCAATGACGATCACGGTGGCCAGTAGGCCCAAGCCGATCATCAGGACCGGTTCAATGATGGAAGTCAGGGATTCAATTTTACTGTTGAACTGACTCTCATAGAATTCAGACACTTTATTAAGCATCATTTCCAACGCGCCTGATTCTTCGCCCACTGCGACCATTTTAACCACCATCATCGGAAAAATGGCATGCGCTTTCATGGATTCTGCCAGAGATGCGCCACTGGAAACTTTGTTTTTAACATCTGCCACCATATGCTGGACTACAACATTGTTGGCTGTTTCCGAAGCAATACTCAAGGCATCCACTAAAGGCACGCCATTTTTCGTCAGGGTGCCCAGCGTCTTACAGAAACGGGCGATAGTCGATTTGACACTGATTTCGCCCAGGATCGGTAATTTTAATTTAAGGCGGTCTATGAACAGCCGGCCCCAGGGCTGTTTGACCATCAGTTGCAGACCAATGATCAGCAGCACAATGAAAATTACCTCATAGAGCAGGTTGTTTTTGGCAAAATTACTCACTGCAATGATCGCCAGAGTCGGACCGGGCAGGGTGGCGCCCAGGCTCTCAAATATGTCCTGAAATTTGGGGACTAAGCCGTAAATTACCGCGGATACCACAATGGCAAAAAATATCAGGATGAAGCGTGGATAGGAAGCCGCTGATTTAATTTTTTTATCGATTTTATCCTGATTTTCGATATAATCGGCCAGTTGAGATAGAATGTTTCCCAAATTCCCACCTACTTCAGCCGCCTTTATCATGGAAACCCCCAGACGGGGAAAGATCTCTGGAAATTTGGAAAGCGCCGCAGAAAAATTGTTACCTGCTTCGACGCTGGTCTTGACCTGCTCGATCACCAGTTTGAACCGGGGATGTTCAGCCTGTTCATGCAGAACAGCCAAACTGTCGACTAAGGGGACGCCGGCGTCCACCATGGTTGATAATTGCCGGAAGAAAACCAGGATTTGGTCGGTCGGAATTTTTTTATGTAATGAAAAAAATGAGTTCGGCCGCAGCTTGTTGCCCTTCTTTTTGCGGCTTTGGATTTCTTCTGCGGAAATGATGGTTAGAGAGCGGTTGCGCAGGTCCGTTGCCAGGGTAAAGGAACTTTCCGATGAGATGCTGCCTTTCACCTTTTTACCCTTGCTATCGATCGCTATGTACTGGTAGGCGGGCATGCTATATGATCCTTAGCACTTCATCGATAGTTGTCAATCCCTGCGCAACCTTTTTTATGCCGTTCTCTAATAGATTTTCCATACCAACCTGTTTGGCTGTTTCCCTGATTTTAGATTCCGAAGCATCCTGGGTGATCAATTCTTTTACTTCATTGTGGAGAGAAAAGAATTCGTAGACTGCGATCCGACCCCAGAACCCGGTTCCCCCGCAATAGTCGCAGCCTTCGCCGTGATAAAATCTGATTTCGTCTGGATTAATCCCGTGATTGGCTAGTTTTTGTTTAATTTCAACATGCGGTTCATATTCATTTTTACAGTGCAGACAGATACGCCGGGCCAAACGTTGTGCAATCACCAGAGAGAGAGCGGAACAGATCAGATATTTGTCAATACCCATATTCAATAGCCGGATAACGGTGGCCACGGCATCATTGGTATGCAGAGTGGAAAGCACCAGATGACCGGTTAGGGCGGATTTTATGGCGATTTCGGCTGTTTCTTTATCCCGGATTTCACCTACCATCACTATATCTGGATCCTGACGTAAAATCGAGCGCAATCCTTTGGCAAAGGTCAGGCCGACTTGCGGACGCGCTTGTATCTGATTAATTCCTTTCAGGCGATATTCAACCGGATCTTCAATGGTGATAATATTTTTATCCGATGAATTGATGTAGTTCAATGAGGAATAAAGAGTGGTAGTTTTGCCGCTGCCTGTGGGTCCGGTAACCAGTATCATTCCATGGGCCTGGGATAACACATCTTTAAACTTTTGCATGCGTTCTGGTTCAAATCCGATATCATCGACATTCAAGGAAACACTGCCTTTGTCCAGAACGCGCATGACCACTTTTTCGCCGTAGATGGTGGGCAGAGTTGAAATCCGGATATCAATCTCCCGGCCGATGATTTTTATCTTGGTTCGTCCATCCTGAGGGATACGCCGTTCTGCAATATCCAGATTACCCAGAATTTTTATACGTGAAATAATACCCGATTGCATGCTTTTTGGTGGCGGTGGTATTTCTCTTAATATACCGTCAATACGCAGCCTAACCTTCACAGCATGCTCCTGGGGTTCGATATGAACGTCACTGGCCCGGTCCTGGATCGCCTGCAATAATAATAAATTGACAAATTTAATGGCGGGAGCATCCTCAGCCTGTACCCGTAGTAATTCTTCATCCTCTTCCAGCTCTTCTTCATCCTCGATCTCAAAATCCACCAGTTCTTTCATGCTTTCTTCAAGATTGGCTTTCTGAGCGTAGAGTTTTTCAATCTCTTGCTGGATCTCTTTATAGGGCGCATAATTTACGTACAGGCGATAGCCGGTGTAATTTTTTATGGTATATAAAGCCACATAATCGAAGGGATTGGACATCACCACCGATAGAATTCCATTCTTCTGGGCAATGGAGATAATTCCAAATTGGCGGGCCAGTTCCTCGGGGATTAAGTTGACCACATGAGGATCAATAAATCCAATTTCTGCCAAATTTTGACAGGGTATCTGTTCACGGACGACAAAACGCCTTACCCGTTCCTGGACCGGATTTTGTTGATACACTTCTTTTTGATTCATGATGCCCCAACTGGTTTATGGATTCACTGTTAATTTCTGACAGTCTCCTTTTTAAATACCCGGTTATTGTTAGTTCAATTGATGTGCCACAACTATAAGTATCTGTAAATTAATGATATAGAGAAATATTATAAATGACCGGTTTTATATATGTAATAATTTAATTACATATATCGTGCACAAATGAGATAAATAATTTGCTTATTCCGGCTGAATATGAAATATATATGTAATAAATATATGACAATCCGGAGCCAGGCTTGCCATCCGGAACTATATGTCATGATTTAATGACAGCCTATACCGAGTGACCGGCGCAGTGAACGCTAAACTTGTTTTTAGTAAGGATATTTTTATTTAAAGATAAGGGTGCACAGTCTGTTCAGGACTTGAGTTTATATTTTTTTAGTTTTTGGTAAATATTTTGTCGACGGATACCTGAAAGCTGGGCGGCTTTGGTGATATTGCCCTGGCATTTTGTCAGTAATGTGATCAGGTAGTCTTTTTCAAATTCCGTTTTGGCCTTTTGAAATTTTCGGATAGTTGGTGCTGATGCGGATGGGCGGGCTGAAGCGGTCATTTGCGCGGGTAGATCGGAGCAGGTAATGTTGTCCTGCTCGCAGAACACTACAGCGTGTTCAATGGTGTTTTCCAGTTCCCGTACATTACCAGGCCAATCATATTTTCGCAGGCAATTGAGCACGCTGTCCTTTATGTTTTTCACCGTTTTATCATGTAATGCCCGGTATTTTTTTAAAAAATAGTTGGCCAGCGGTTCGATATCCGCCTTACGGTCACGTAGAGGCGGAATATACAAAGTGACCACGTTTAACCGGTAATAAAGATCCTCGCGGAAATTGTCCGCCTTAACTTCTTCCTGAAGATCCTTGTTGGTTGCTGAAATAATCCGGGTGTCGGTTTTTATTTTCTGAGTGCCGCCAACGCGGTGAAAAATTTGTTCCTGCAATACCCGCAGTAATCTGACCTGCAGGGTGGGTGACATTTCGCCAATCTCGTCCAGGAAAAGGGTGCCGCCATCGGCCTCCTCAAAAATGCCGGTGGTTTGTTTGTAGGCGCCGGTAAAAGCCCCCTTTTCATAGCCGAAGAGGGTGGACTCTAACAGAGTTTCCGGAATGCCACCACAATTGATGCTGATAAATTTATTTTCACGCCGTTTGCTGTAGTGATGGATGGTACTGGCGATGACCTCTTTCCCGGTCCCGGTTTCTCCGATCAGCAGTACAGTGGTTTGCAGCGGAGCCACTTTTCTGATCATCCGTAAAAGCTCTTGCATACTGGAACTACTGGCAATAAGGGATTGGGCACTGGAGAGGGAAGCCAGCCGTTTTTTTAACTGTACATTCTCATCTTTTATGGATTTATAACGCAGGGCTTTTTCAATAGCGCTTTGCACGATTGACAAATCCTGGAAGGGTTTGACCAGATAATCATCCGCCCCTTCTTTAATCGCCTCAACGACCGTGGCTACCTCGTGCACGCCGGTAATCATAATAATGGCCACATTGTTGTTTACTTTACGAATTTCCTTTAGCACCTGGATGCCATCAATATCAGACATTTTGATATCCAGCAGGATCAGATCGTATGCATTTTTGGAGAATTCATCCAGGCCCTGGCGGCCGCTGTAGGCGGTTTGCGTTACATAGCCTTCCAACTCAAAATTATCCCGTAATACTTCACAGGAATATTGATCATCGTCGATGATGAGTAATTTGGTCGCTTTCACGGGGGATAAATCATAAATATAATAAACCGATTTTCAAATGTTTTCACCAGTCAATATTAATAGGCTTAAACAAATAACTCAACAATTACTTTTTATTTCCGGTTGAGAACCGGTCATTTAAAAAAATGTGGGCTTGAATAATCAGCAATTTTACCTAATTTTAATGGTTGATTAACATTAAAGATGAGGAAGATTATGGATTATGAAATCAAATATATCAATTTAGGGCCGCTCTTGAAAATATCCTTTCTGGTAATCCTGACGGTCATCTGCATATCACTATTCTTTATGCATCTGTTTATATTACGAATTATCGATCTATTCAGAGAATCTCTGCATACTTTTTCACAATTTGATTTTAACACCTTAAGTGGCATGGAAATTGGGCTGGGGGGTATAATTTTATCCTCTATTTTTAATGGGGTTCTACTGACTATTTTACTGGTTTTTCTACTAATACTGGCTGGCTGGTTCTATAATATTTATACCCATCAATTTGGCGGTATTCAAATAAGACTCAAAGCCATGAATGGTTACTGCCAGTCAGCGCCTGCACCGGAAATAGCAGAAAAATCGGAGGGCCAGTCCAATACTACCGCTGCAGGTGATCAGAAAGTTACGGCCTGAGTACATATCTCTATTTTTTCTTTTTTTGGGTGGCAGACTTTTTCTGCCGCTGGGCTTTTAGTATTTTTTTCCAGGGATCCCGGAGGGTGATTGTGCGGTTAAAAACCAATTTATCCGTGGTTGAGTCGGTATCCACACAAAAATAACCGCGGCGTTCAAATTGATAGCGTTCACCGGGAGAGACCTGGGCCAAACCCGGCTCCAGCATACAATTTGAACATATTTTCAGGGAATTGGGATTCAGATAGTCTTTATAATCCCGGTCATTATCATCGGCTTCGGCCAAAGGATTTTCCACTTCAAAAAGACGATCGTAAAGTCTGACCTCCGCTTGAATGGCATGGGGAGCGGAAACCCAATGTAGCGTACTTTTTACCTTGCGCCCGTCAGGGGCATTTCCGCCGCGAGTGGCCGGATCATAGGTGCAATGTAGGGCTGTAAGCTCGCCACTTGCCGCATCCTTTTCCACCCTGACAAATTTAATAAAATAGGCATATCTTAAACGGACTTCACGGCCGGGAGCCAGCCGGTAAAATTTTTTCGGTGGCTGCTCCATAAAGTCACTTTTTTCAATATAAATCACTTTTGAAAACGGCACTTGGCGGGTTCCGGCACTGAGATCTTCGGGATTATTGATCGCTTCCAACTCTTCCGTCTGCTCTTCCGGATAGTTATCTATAATGACTTTCAGGGGGTGTAAAACAGCCATTTTACGTAGCGCCCGTTTGTTCAGGTCATCCCGGATACAATATTCCAGCAGGGCGATATCCACCAGACTTTCCCGCTTGGCCACGCCGATCCGCTCGGCAAAATCACGGATGGACTCGGGCGTATATCCCCGTCGCCTCAATCCCGAGATAGTCGGCATGCGCGGATCATCCCAACCATCGACATAATTCTGTTGTACCAGCTCATTCAGTTTACGCTTGCTCATGACGGTGAAACTGAGATTAAGACGGGCAAACTCGATCTGCTGGGGGTGATAAACACCTAATTGATCCAGAAACCAATCGTAGAGGGGACGATGGTCCTCAAATTCCAGGGTGCACAGCGAATGAGTGATCCGTTCTATAGAATCCTCTAATCCATGGGCCCAGTCATAGGTGGGATAGATACACCACCTGTTTTTGGTCCGGTGGTGATAAGCGTGGATGACGCGGTACATCACGGGATCCCGCATATTTAAATTGGGATGTGCCATATCAATTTTAGCCCGCAGGGTTTTACTACCGTCGGGATATTGTCCCTGGCGCATTTTTCTAAATAAAGTCAGGTTTTCGTCAATGGTTCTATCCCGATAGGGACTGTTTTTACCCGGCCTAGTGGGAGTGCCGCGATATTCCCTGATTTCTGCTGCGGAGAGATCACAGACATAGGCTTGCCCTTTTTTGATCAGGTCAAGGGCCCAACTATACATCTGGTCAAAATAGTCAGAACCATAATAAAGGCGATCCTGCCAATCAAATCCCAGCCATTTAACATCCTTGATAATGGATTGGACATACTCTTCTTCTTCCTTCATGGGATTGGTGTCATCAAAGCGTAGATTACAGAGACCGTTATATTTTTCAGCCGTGCCAAAATTCAGACATATAGATTTGGCATGCCCGATATGTAAATAACCATTGGGTTCCGGTGGAAAACGAGTGTGTACACGCCCTTCATTTTTTCCTTTTGCCAGGTCACCGTCAATGATCTGGTGGATAAAATTGGGTGCTTTTTCTTTGTCAACTTGCATAAGTATTCCTATTGAATAATTCTGTTGTCAATTCTTTCATAACCGGAAATATAAAAAAAAATCAGCGGGAATAGGAGAATATTTTAATACCGGCTTAAACCCCGGTTGGCCCGACTTACCGGTATCTCTAAGAAGAAAGGGCTTTATCGTATCCTAATTTAACCTATAAGAGAAACGGTTGCGTCTGTTTGAACTCAAATGTAGTGCATGAACTGCAAACTACTTGATTTATAGGTAATTTTTCAGCAACTTTTTACGCAAAGTGGACGGAGAACATAAATATATGCCTCATACAGAAAAATATATGCATCCCATGGTATAAGTAAGGTTTATTCAATCAGCGACAGGATTTTATGAATAAAGAGATCAAAGTAAGGTTCGCTCCCAGTCCCACCGGGCGATTACATTTAGGAGGCGCCCGGACGGCGATTTATAATTGGATTTTTGCACGTTCCAATCAGGGTGAATTTCTACTGCGGATCGAAGATACAGATGTAAAACGGTCTAAAAAAGAGTTTACCGCCCAGATTATAGATGCCTTAAAATGGTTAGGTCTTGACTGGGATGGCGCATCAATTAAACAATCGGAGCGTATGGGAATATATGAGGGATATGCCCACCAATTGTTGCAAGCGGATAAAGCTTATCGCTGTTTTTGCGATGATACTGAGAGTAACAATCAAAAAGCAAAGCAAATGGGGGATGTATATAAATATAGTGGAAAATGCAGGTCCCTTTCCAAAGGGAAAATAGCGCAATACCTGCATGAAAAACGACCTTATGCACTGCGGTTTAAAATGGATTCTGGCCAGACGAGCTGGAAAGATGTAATTTATGAAGATATATCAGTCGATAATAGTGAAATGGATGATTTCGTTATTCTTAAATCCGATGGCAGCCCCACTTATCAATTGGCTGTCGTCGTTGATGACAGTGAGATGAATATATCTCATGTGATCCGGGGGGGTGATCATATTTCCAATACTCCCAAACAAATCAAATTATACCAGGCTTTGGGAAAACCAATTCCCAAATTTGCTCATCTACCTCTCCTGATAGGGGAGGATGGGCAGCGACTGAGCAAGCGTCATGCGGCTATCGGCATCAATGTCTATCGGGAAAGAGGATATGCCGCCGCCGCTGTTTTTAATTATCTGGCCCTGTTGGGTTGGGCTCCGAAAGATAACCGCGAAGTGCTGACCAGAAAACAGATTCTGAACCGCTTTTCCCTGAAATCTATTACCAAGAAACCGGCTGTATTTGATGAAAAAAAGCTGGCTTGGTTAAGTGGCAAACATATCTCCATGCAGGCGTCAGATGTGATCTATCAGCAGCTATTACCAATCCTTATAAAACACAATTTGGTAAAACCGGAGAAACAGGATACGAGAAGAGTCTATATTGAAAAAGTGATCGACCTGATGAAAAGTAGGATGCAAACCTACTATCAATTTGCTGAGCGGGGCTATTATTTCTTCCGGGAACCAGAGCGATATGATCCACCGGCAGTTAAAAAATATTGGGATTCCTGCACAGTAAATCGTAAAATGGAGTGGTTGTTGAATAGCTTGCAAGAACTTGATAATTGGTCAACCACTGAAATTGAAAGGAGCCTGAGAGACTTGGCCCAGCAGAGGAGACTGAAAGCCGCTGAGTTAATTCATCCCTTGCGTTTGGCTATAACCGGATTCGGGGTGAGTCCCGGAATTTTTCAGGTGGCCTCCCTATTGGGAAAAGAATGCGTTATTGAGCGTATCAAGAAGGCCTTAAATTCATTACCTTTAAAGGGGATCTCCCATGCCTAGAAAATGGTGGTATATTGCATGCTTGGTGATAATATTAGCGAGCCTATCATTACCCGGGACAGCTGCATCCGATCCTGTATTTCTATATATCCTTTCCTTCGATAATCTGGCTCAGGATCCTGAAATTGACTGGCTGAGAGAGGGGTTTGTGGATTTTTTAATCAATCATTATCAGGATCAGCCTCGGGTTGAAGCCCAGCCCACTGAAAAACTTAAACAGGTCATCGATCGTCTTGAAAAAAAGCCAAGTTTAAAAGCCTACCCGAACTATATTCTGACGGGTAGCTTCGAACGGTCAAAGGGCAGATTTCTGATCTATTTACAATTTACCGATATCCGCGATTGGGAACAGTTTATGGAGGACAGCGTAGTGATCGGGCAGTCGGATCTGGCCGAAGTAATCCAGGCCCTCAATCAAAAAGTCGATCAGTTATTATTAGGGCATGAACAGGCGCAAGAAACAGATAGGGAGAAACCGGTATCCAAACCGAGCTCACTACCTGCTTCCGCAGATCATCAGATCGATTCAGAATTACAGAAAACAAAAACAGAACTAGGTAAAGTATCTCAGGCAACCCTGGATATATCACAAGCAGTTGAACAGTTTGAAAAACTGCTGCGATCTGAAAAAAAATCAGCGGAATCCATTCCGGCCAAGATAGTAACTAATAAACAGTCCCCGAGTCAGGCAGAATTGTTCACCGATAAACTCCAGGACTATGTGACGCACAGCGCATCCTTTCAAAATATTTTGGAAACAATTGCAGCCCTCTCCTACCATATTGAGATTGACGATCCCTTTATTACCCGCGTACCTATGGAACCACTCCAGGTGGCCTTAAGTTTTAATGTTCATTTCGCCTTGAACCATGATCTGATTGAAGGCTGGCTGGCGTCTATTCCCTCTGAAAAATCTATCCGGACTAACTATATAGAATATGCTTTTAGTGAGCATCAATTTATGTTTAGTGACGCTTTCCTAGCGCAAATTGCCCGTGGGAGATACCGCTATTTTCCAGTGATTATTTTTCAAAGTGACCGGGGTAAAATTTATTATACAATCATAGACGTTCCTTTTGAATGTCAACCGAATTCCGACCAGGTAATCGCCTATCAGCGCTTTACTCCTTTGGTTAATCTGACCAGTGGGGCTTGGCGTGTCAAACTCTATTTGTCCCGCCAAAGCAGTGAATATCAATATAAACTAAAAGTTCCGGTTGATATTTTAAAAAATATAAATAATATTTATGTAGAAATGATGACTGAGACCGGTATAATCTCTCAATTTGTTAAGTAACCTGACCGATTTGTTGGTCTTTCACAAATAATGATTACGGTTTGAGTGTGGAAAGAAAGAAAATATTAGTTGTTGATGATGAGGCCTTTGTTTGTGAGTTTTTAGAAGAGTTTCTTTCAATCAAAGGTTACTGTGTTGAAACAGTTCTATCGGGGAAAGCTGCCTTAAGGGCTTTAGATCAGAATAATTTTGACCTGGTAATCCTCGATATTATCATGCCGGAAATGGATGGTACAGAAGTACTGCGTATCATCAATCAAAAACAAATAGATGTGCCGGTGTTGATCGTATCGGGTATAAAAGATATTTCGATTGCCAAAGAGCTGATCGAATTAGGCGCCATTTCCTTTGTCCCCAAACCCATTGATCTCAATACCCTCGAAGAAAATGTCCTGATCAATATCGGTGAACCATAAAATGTCAAACAGTCTCTACCAGAGTGCTTAATGTATTATTGGCTTTTATGAAAAAAATTATCTGTTATATACCTACCCCATTTCTCAGTGATAACCTGTTTGGTTTGGTGGATGATTTTTTCAAGTATTTGGGAAGTAAGTTAAAGTTACAATTTACGTTAAAGGAAATCAGTTACCTGTCCGCATCCCTTGATAAAATCGCTATGGGCGGTAATTATTGCTTTTATATGCCGACTATAGAAGCGGCTTATTTAGAAAAAAAATACGGTTATACACCGCTATTAAAAGTCGGTCATTCAGAATCAAAAAATGTACTGGTTTGTCATCAAAAATCCGGAATCAACTCCCTGTCGCAATTAGAGGAACAGCCGATTGCGATTAATAAATTTGAACCCTGGTACATTACCAATCCAATCGTTAAATATTTAATAGCCAACGCTAATATTAAGGAATTTAGATCTGATTATCATCACCAATCCACTGATTCTGACGAACTGATAAACCAGCTGCTTGATAAATCCATGAAGGCTGCAATCATTACCGATCAGGCATTAAATTCGGTCGATGGAGATAAGAAGTTTAAGTTACGAGTGATTGGCGAGATTCCGCATATTACCGAATTAAATTTTTTACTCTATCCTAACCTGAAAGTGAGGAATTACAATAAATTAAAAAATATCTCCAAATATTGGCTGCAAGATAAAAAATCTCTCTTGAGAAAATATCATCACTTCATTGAATATACTCAGTCGGTTCAAAATGAATTACTCAGGGATGCCATTGCTGCCCTAGGATATACACCTGAAGACTACATCGCTGAGAAAAAGAATCGCTACCAAACGGTCGCTTGTTTGAGAACCACTCAAATGCTTACTGAAATACAGGACAAACTGGAGCGGCAGACGCTTTTCAATGAAAAGCTGATCAAAATGTATCGTCAGATAAAAAAGGACCGCGATGATCTATCGGAAACCTTGACCTATACTCCGGACAAATATATTCTTTTTCTGACCAGTGGTAAAATTATCGGAACTTCTCGGAGTTTTAACCAGACGTTCGGTTTCAATCGCCGGGATCTGGTCAACCGTCGGATTACTGAAATATTAACTTCGGATTTAAGTTCTTCCTTTAATAAGCTAATCGATCAGATAGACCATGGCTTGATCAGTTCGTTCACGGTTAAAATTAATAAGGCTGAGGGTTCGGCGGTGGAAAGTAAGATGTATTTCAGTGTTATGGAATTAGAAAATGAAAAAGTAATCTTAGGCAGAGTATTAAATGCCAAACAATAGTAATAGCGAGGAGAAGATATGCAAAAAAGTATCAAATTAAGTATGCTTGTATTCATTATTTGCTGGGTTAATGTCGGTTTATATGCCCAGCCAAATTTTGCCACCATCATAAAAAAGAGTGGTACTGTAAATGTAAGGCGGTCCGCGGATAATAGTTTTACCACACCGGCTGAAGCCAGTATGGGATTATTTAAAGGTGATGCACTTCGTACGGATGAGAATAGTTACGCGGCTTTAATTTTTAACAGTGACAAGAGTTTGCTGAAAATACGGGAAGATTCTGAAATCGAGATCCAGGAAAAATTCGCTATGCGCACCGTCAAAGTATCCCAGGGTAAAATACTCACCAAAGTGACACCGGGTGTCAGCACTTCTTATAGGGTTGAGACCCCCACCTCGGTGGCTTCGGTCAAGGGGACGGAATTCTGGATCATCTCTTCGCCACAGCATGGCGATCGTTTTTACGGAATATCGGGACAGGTAGATATTATTAATCTGATCACTGGCAATGAAGTTCTTTTGGAAGAGGGTAATATGGTGATCTCAACCCCGGGTGGTGAATTGGTAACGATCCCGGTAGATCCGGAGGAATTGCCCGAAGATCCGGAAGAAACGCCGGAAAGTGAGGCCCCAACCCCTGAAGAACAACCGGCAGAGGAGACCGAATCCGCAGCCACCGAACCCGGGGAAACAGAGGAACCACCGGCAACACCGCCTAGTTCTACTGCAGATGTGGCTTCCATGTCGCAACAGGAATTAGAGACAGAAGAAGAGGCTCAGCCATCTGTAGAGGGGGAGGCTGAACGCCCCTGGGATCTGGGCGTCGGCTTGGGATCGGTCACCATTGATGGCCAGATCTACAACCAAATCTCTCTGCGTCCGGAAATACAATTTGGAAAACTGGGTGTAGGCCTCGATCTGATGCTGTATATGGATGAGAAAGGCAATATCCGCAAAGAGGAATGGGATCAATTTTCCGATTATCTTGATAAGCTGTATTATTTGCGATGGGGACAGCCTGGCGATCCCTTCTTCACCAGGATCGGCGCCCTGGAAAATGTGACTCTGGGTTATGGCATTCTGATGGATGGTTATTCCAATACCACCGAGTACCCGCAAGTGCGCAAAGTTGGCGTCCATTTAGGCATGCAATTCGATAATTTAGGCTGGGAAGCCTTTGTAGCCAACTTTAAGGAAATCATGGGCCCGGGATTGGTCGCCGGAAGAGTCACCTATCAGCCCTTAAAGAAACTGCCCCTCCAATTCGGCGGTTCTCTAGTGGCGGATATTAACCAATATAAAGGGCTGACCGATACTGATGGTGATTATGTACCGGATGTATTTGATGCCTTTCCCCGTACCGAGTTTGAGCTACCTCAACAGTATCCCGCTGGGGATTTTGGTTACAATCCTGAACAGACCCTGAAAGGTGACAAGTATGCCCTTGACAGTGATAAAGACGGTATTCCCGATGAAATCGATCGTGATATTGACGGTGATGGATACCCGGACAATTTCGATGATCCCAATCGTAATTTTGATACCAACGTGGAAAAGGATCCGGATCCCTTTAATACCGAGGATCAGCGTAAAATGTTGGCCGCTGTGGCTTTTGATGTCGGCTACCCGGTTCTGAACATGAACTTCCTGAATTTGCATGTCTACGGGCAAGCCGGTACCTTTATCCCCACAAAAATCGAAGAATATAAAACTCATGATAAATTTACACCCGGATGGGGGATCGCAGCGCCTGGCCTACGGGCCAATATTATCAAGATCATCAATGCCAGTGTCGAATATCGCTATTCCGGCGGAAATTTTCTGTATAACTTCTGGGATCGTGCCTATGATTTTGAACGTGTATCTACTCGTCGCCGCTACGACCAGGCGGGCAATCAGACAGGTGATTTGTGGGTTTATACCAAGGATCAAATGAAATTGCAGAATGATCCCATGCAGGGGGTTTTTGGCTCTCTGAATGTGAATGTACTTGATTATGTGGTTCTCGGCAGCTATTACCAGCATATGACCACCGGAGAGGATGAAGTACGCAGTTTTATGGCCACTGCGTCCATTCCCCAGGGGAAAATACCTAAGCTGGCCGAAGCCGTGGGCTTTTACCAGCGTAACAATGATGTTAATCCTTTTCGATTTACGGAGCCTTCCGAAAATACAATTCTGGGATATAAAGTTGGATTTGAATTAGGCGGTGGTGCAATTCTGTACTATAAATTTCAGAAAACCTACCGGGATCTGGATGGTGATGGGGAAATAGATCCCAAAGATGAATCGATTACGCTCAATACCATTGAAACCGGATTTAGTTTTTAACCCGATTTGTGATTTATAGCTATTAAAAAAGGGGCGTACTTTAGGTTAAGTACGTCCCTTATTAAAATTTAAACAGAGGGCTTGCGTGTCCCGTAGCTACCATGAGAAAATAATCCGGATGTTATTGTTTATTCTGGCCTGCACCTGTTTTTTAACTGCTCAGCAGGTGCTTGGTTTGCATAACAGTGTCGGCCGGATTATTGACCCTGATGAAAATGAACAATACAATTTATTCCCTGGTATCACCGATTTTATTCACGCCCGCTGCATTCAATTATCTAGTGGCCAATTTATTGTGCAGATCAGGCACAGTCAGAACGGCAGTATTAAAACCATCGTCAGATCCCTGGATGATACCGGATATAAACATCTTATCAAGCAGATTACAGAGACTGAGGGACAGCACCAAAAAGAGTCACTGCCGATATATTCACCTCGGGATCGATTGATTATGGAAATTCCGGAGAACAGGTTTTGTCAAATTACTCTCAGAGACAAGTCCCGGGTCAAAGGTGTTTTTGATGGCTATCAACAAAATCATCTCTTTCTCTGGCAGGATAAAAGCCTGGAAAAAATCCCAGTTCATGATATCGTCAAAATCAAGTACTACCCCGATTATCAGCGGGATCCATGTGTTTTATGGGGGAGTATTATGGTGGGTGCCTTAGCGGGTCATTTGGTTTTCAATGGGTTGAGCTGGGCCATCAATATTTCAAATTACCGGCGGATTTTCAATGCCACACTGGGCGCTTCGCTAGGCACGGCCGTGGGGTATTATGCTTTTCCACTGGTTAACGAACAAATATTATTGAGCTATTCGATTGAATTAGCGCACAATCGGAAAAAACTTGATCCTTTTCACAATTTATTGTATAGTATAAAAGATTTTATGAGGAGCATATGGCTAAAGAAAGACGCGTAAAGAAAAAAGACCAGGCAGATGAGGAACAATCGATCAAAGAATTAAATTTAGGGGATAAAAACGATCGTCTGCGTTATATTAATAATCGCCTGGACGATATCATGGTCAACATTGGGGGCACTTACGGCAAAAGGCTGACCGATGAATTAATGCAGCGACTTGAAAAAACGATTAAAGATTTTAATGATGATGTCGAACAGATGCTGGATAAACTGGAGCTTATCAGTAAGAACCGGGAAAAAGAGAAACCACCGGAATCTGATGCACAGGATATCCCGGAAACCGAAACGGCAGAAGCGGATTTTGAAGAACTCAGTGCCATTGAAAAGCGGTTGGAAAAGGCCGAACAGAAAAAAGAGAAGGAGGCTGAAACCGGAAAACAACCTAAAGCTGAAGAACAAAACAAAGAAAAGAAACCGAAATCCAAAGAGAAACCAGCTAAATCAAAGAAAAAATTTGGACTTTTTGGCCAGAAAAAGCAAAAATCTTCTTAAAGTGATTATTTAACCAGAGATGCTATACTAAGAATACTTATCATTCCCTATCCGGAATTTTAATTACTAAAAATACGATTAATAAACTCACGCTGCTTGAAAATAATGTAGCTGTTTATTATTCCGGGAAACATGGTAATACAGAGAGTGCTTTTTGCGCAATAATTTCCTGAAAATTATGCTTTTGAAAACATAGCTATGTTTGTTAATTTTATGCCTTGGTTATTTGGTAATGGGGCTGTAGCTCAGCTGGGAGAGCGTAGCGTTCGCAATGCTAAGGCCGTGGGTTCGATCCCCATCAGCTCCACTGATTTTTGAGCAATGATCTATTGGCCATGCTACACGGGGAGTTAGCGGTGCCCTGTCACCTGCAACCCGCTATAGCAGGGTGGATGCCGGGCTGAGGATCTTGTCTGGCAGACCGGAGCAGACGGCAAAGCGATGACATTTTCTTTTCTGCGCAACCGATAACCAGTAAACCCCGTCAGGCCCGGAAGGGAGCAGCGGTAGCTGGTCTGTTTGTGTGCCGTAGAAAGTTGGAAAATTAGCCGCGTCGTTTGTCATGGTTCGTCAGCACGGATTCGAGGTCCGGTGCATGGCCTTTATTTAGTTGGTTAATTATGAGTTATCAAGTTATCTCACGGAAATATCGGCCCCAGCGGTTCGATGAAATTGTCGGGCAGGAACATATTACCACAACCCTGCAGAATGCCATTCAGGCACACCGTATCTCCCACGCCTATTTGTTTACCGGGTCACGGGGTATCGGAAAGACCACTACCGCGCGTATTCTGGCCAAAACCCTCAATTGCCTAGAACCCAAGCAGGCCAACCCCTGTAATACCTGCCGGAACTGTAAGGAAATTACCACCGGACGCAGTGTAAATGTTCTGGAGATTGATGGGGCCTCCAACCGAGGAATCAACGAGATCAGAGATTTACGCGAAAATGTTAAATATCCCCCCTCCCAGGCCAATTACCGCATTTTTATCATCGATGAAGTTCATATGCTGACCAAAGAGGCTTTCAATGCACTTCTGAAAACTTTGGAAGAACCGCCACCGCATGTGATATTTATCTTTGCTACGACCGAACCGAGTAAGGTTCCGGAAACCATCATTTCCCGCTGTCAGCGTTATGATTTTCACCGCATACCGGTGGAAAAAATTGTTCCCCAACTCGAATATATTGCTCAAGAGGAAAAGGTCGAAATCCTCCGTGATATCCTGATTCTGATCGCTAAAAAAGTCGAAGGCGGAATGCGGGATGCGGAAAGTTTACTAGATCAGGTCATTTCCTTTTCCGGTAAAAAAGTGAAAATTGAGGATGCTCAGCGCATTCTGGGGCTGATTGATTATAACTATTTTATGGAGTTGAGCAAATTAGTACTTCAGCAGGATCGTGCAGCGCTGGTCAAAAGAGCCCATGAGGTTTTCAATAAAGGGGTGGAAGTGGGCGAATTTTTAGCTGGTCTGGGTGAACATTTCCGAAATCTGCTCATTGCCAAAACCACAGGTTCCGTCGAAATGATAGACCTGCCTGCAGAGATGAAATCGAAATATATAGCGGAAGCGGATCAGTGGAATTCCGGTGATCTGCTCCGGTTGATCCAGTTGACTACTGATGCCAAAGTGAATTTAAAATCAGCCCTCAATCAACGGACCCATTTGGAGCTTTTACTGTTAAAAATGGGCTCATTGGATAAAACCATTACAATCCAACAACTCATCCAAGCCATAGAATCCGGTGGGACATCGCGCAAAAACACGACGTTGACCTCGAAACCGGTCTCATCCTCTGGTATGCATTCTGTCAAGGAAGGAAAGCCGCATTCTAAAACAGGACAGGTGTCTAAGGAGGCCGGGGAACAACAAACCGATTCTCAGCATGATGATGCAGGGGATCTGAAAAAAATAAAACAACATTGGGAAAAAATCATTGAAGAGGTCAGGCAAACCAATGTATCCCTAGCAACTTTTTTAAAGCATGGGGAACCCCATCAGATCAAGCACAATACACTGGCAATCACTTTCCATAAAAGTGCTGATTTTCAACGTCAAAATGTAAAAAATAAAGCCAATGTTATCGAAAAAGCCATCCGGAAATTGATTGGCCGCAGCCTACGCATCAAATGTATCCTCTCCAACCAAAACTCTAAGATAATACCCGATACCAAGGAGGTTGATGAAATGGCGGAAAAGCTGGCCAAGGATTTCGATGGCGAAATAATTGTTTAAACAGGAGAAATAATATGATACCCAAAGGTGGTTTAGGTAACCTGATGAAGGAATTTGGTAAAATGCAGGAAAAAATGCAACAGGTACAGGACGAACTGGAAGAAATCACGGTTGAAGGTTCAGCCGGTGGAGGCATGGTACAGGTTACAGCCAATGGTAAACAGGAAATTTTATCAGTCAAAATAGATCCTGAGATATTATCCGATGATGTCGAGATGGTTGAGGACATGATTGTTGCCGCCACTAATCAAGCCCTTAAAAAAGCGCAAGAGATTAGTCAGGAAAAGATGTCAGCGGTTACCGGTGGTTTGTTGCCCAATCTGCCTAACGGAATAAAAATTCCCGGCCTATGAGTATTACCCCCCGTTCCCTGGAAGAACTAGTGGAGCGACTGGCCCGTTTTCCCGGTATCGGTAAAAAAACGGCGCAGCGTCTGGCATTTTATCTGTTGAAAACTTCTCGTGAAGAAGCAGTTAACTTGGCCAAGGCTATTGTCAGTATAAAAGACCGCATTCATCAATGTTCCCAATGTCACAATTTTGCAGAAAATGATCCTTGCGATATTTGTAAAGATCTGCAACGTGACCGGCAAGTAATCTGTGTGGTCCAGGATCCCATGGATGTCTTTGCGATTGAAAAAACCGGTGATTATCACGGTCTATATCATGTGTTGGGGGGCGTCTTGTCTCCTTTGGATGGCATTGGACCGGAGGATCTGCACATCCAGGATCTTTTGCAACGAGCGCAGGGCGTGAAAGAGGTCATTCTGGCCATTAATCCCAGCCGGAACGGTGAGACTACTGCGCTTTATCTATCCAAATTGCTGAAAAAAGAAAATGTACCTGTGACCAGAATTGCCCAGGGCCTTCCCATGGGTATTGATATAGAATATGCGGATGAAATAACCTTAAGCCGGGCCTTAGAGGGAAGAACCGATATATCATGAGCCAGAAGATTTTTACGATTGCCAATCTGCTTTCGCTTCTCAGAATATTGCTTACCCCGCTCTTTATTTACTTTCTGTTTACCAAGCAAGTCCATTTTGAATTGCTGGCCCTGGCAATTTTTATCATTGCTTCGGTCACTGATGCCTATGACGGCTATTTTGCCCGTAAATATGCGGATGTTTCCGATATCGGTAAATTTTTAGATCCGCTGGCTGATAAAGTGCTAATGTCGGCGGCCTTTATATCCTTTGTGGTTATGGATTTGATTCCGCTATGGATGGTTATACTGGTGATCTTACGGGACTTTACGATTACCGGAATAAGAATATCCATGTCGAAACACAATGCCACCATGATTACCCGTACCTCGGCTAAAGTAAAAACCGGTGCCCAGATCGGCGTAGTCTGCTTTATTCTAGTCTATATCATTACCCAGCGATGGGTTGTCTTCAGACCTGTAAAAGATGAAATTAAGCAATATCTCCTGACTCAGTTTAATTTGATATACATCTTGATGTTGATTGTTACGCTGTTTACGGTGGTAACCGGTATTGAATATCTGGTGGTTAATAAAAATCATCTCCGGCATTTAATAGCGGGGAAAGGGAAGCGCTAATACCATTATCGATAAATTTACGATATACTCAAACCGATCGAAAAAATAGATGCGTAAATATTTTGGTCTTACTCAGCTAATTGCCACTTTTTTTTATGTGGGGTATTTTCCGGTCTCACCCGGCACTGTTGCGAGCGCAGTAGCCACAATTATTTGGATAATGATACCCTGGGAATCCGTTTTGCTCTATCTGCTAATTCTTGGCGGATGGTTTGTGCTGGGGTATATCTCAGCCACGAAACTTGAAAATTTAATGCGTATTCTTGATCCCTCTTGCGTGGTGATCGATGAAGTAGTAGGAATGTGGCTGGCCTTAACTCCGTTGGTTACGACTGCACAACCCAATTTAATTTTAGTCTTGATTGCCTTTATTATTTTCCGTATACTTGATATCACAAAGGTATTCGCAATTAAAAAACTGGAAAAGATAAAAGGCGGGGCCGGAATTATGCTGGATGATCTGTTAGCCGGATTTTACACGGCGGTGATAATCTCTTTTTTGGATCGACTATGGCTGTAACCACAGAAATCATTACCATTGGCAATGAACTGATTTACGGGCTGATCGAGAATACCAACGCCGTGGATCTTTCTCGCAGTTTGCAACGAGAGGGCGTTTTAACCCGCAAAATTCAGACAGTAGGGGATGATGCCGGTCACATAGGTAGAGCCCTGGATCAAATTGATCCCGGGACTGACCTGGTGCTGATTACCGGAGGGTTGGGACCGACGCATGACGATATCACTATGGATGCGGCGGCTAAGTTTTTCGGATCTGAACTTACCTTTAACCCCCGTGTTTTCGCGCATCTTAAAGCTTTTTTACGGAAACGGAAGCCCAAAATGGTTTTTAAGGATAAGTCCCTGGCTTATTTTCCAACCCGGGCCGAGATTATACTCAATCCCCTTGGCAGTGCAGTGGGGATGAAATTTGTCCGGCAAAAAACCCGCTATTATTTCATGCCCGGAGTTCCTCAAGAGATGCAGGCAATGGTCGCCACTACCATTCTACCGGAAATCAGAGCCTTGTCCACACCTGTATTTCGCACGACAACCTTGCATACCCTGGGTATTACCGAGGCAGCCCTTTATAAGAAATTAAAACCCTGGATGGCCAGAAATAATGCCCTGCAGGTCTCTTTTTTACCCCAGTCGCCGGGGGTGGATATATCCCTGTTAAGCAAAACAGGCATTTCAGCAACGCGCTTCAGTGCCCTTGTAAGGGGTTTAACCGGTTTGTTAGGGGATTATCATTACGGCAATAACGATGATAGTTTGGAACGCGTTACAGCCCGTCTGCTGGTAAAAAACGAATTAACTATTGGAGTGGCTGAGTCCTGTACCGCCGGGTATATATCCCACTGTTTGACCAATGTACCTGGTAGCTCCGATTATTTCATCGGCGGTGCAGTTACCTATAGTAATCAATCCAAGGTTGATTTATTAGGGATTCAACCGGAGACCTTGACCCGTTACGGGGCGGTGAGTCAAGAAACCGCTGCAGAAATGGCCCGAGGAATTAAAGAGAGGTGTCATTGTGAGGTGGGATTAAGTTCCACGGGAATCGCTGGGCCAACCGGTGGGAGTTTATCCAAGCCGGTCGGCACTGTTTTTATTGGAATAGACGTGCAAAATATAATCAAAACCCATAAATTCATATTTAATAAGGATCGGTTGACCAATAAACTGGCTTTTTCAAAGTTCGCCCTAAATCAATTGAGATTATATCTTCAGGATATTAAGGATAAAAAATAATGAAAAGGACATTTTTTGCAGTAAAAATTTCTGACGAAAGCCGCCAACTCATGCAGCAGATAAAGAAAGATATTCCCGAGTTAAGGGAGAATATCCGGATTGCGAACCCGAAAAATGCCCATATTACTTTAAAGTTTTTAGGCAATATTGCCGAAGAGTTAATCCCTGAAATAGAAGGAACCCTCACGCTGGCCCTGCGTAACTTTCATTCTTTTGCTTATGCGTGCCAGGGGACTGGTGTATTTCCCCGTCCATCGCGTCCCTCGGTATTATGGTTAGGCATAAATGATAAAACCCGTTCACTGCAAAATCTCTACGAAATAATTAATGAGCGACTGGTCCTGTTGGGAATACCGGAAGACCGACGACGGTTCAAACCCCATTTAACTTTCGGCCGGGTAAAGAACAAACGCCAGCCGGTGAAGGGTCTCGATAAATTTTTATCTTATGATTACCAGCCGGTAATAAATGAAGTTACAGCGCTTATATTTTATGAAAGTCAGTTACATCCCCAGGGTGCGATTCATACTCCCTTGAAAAATTTTAAACTAACCAAACCATAGGAGGATACTATGGCTGATAATAACAAAAAACGGGCCGTTGATTTGGCTGTTTCGCAAATTGACCGTCGTTTTGGAAAAGGTTCCATTATGCGCTTAGGCGCGGATGAGGCCAAGGTAAAGGCAGAGGTAATCCCTACCGGAAGTATTTCCCTGGATGCCTGTGTCGGTATCGGTGGCATTCCCAAAGGCCGCATTACTGAGATTTATGGTCCGGAGTCCTCCGGAAAAACCACCTTAGCCCTCCATATTATTGCAGAGGCGCAGAAGAAAGGTGGCTATGTGGCCTTTATTGATGCAGAGCATGCCATGGATCCGGTCTATGCCAGAAATCTGGGGGTGAATACCAATGAATTGCTGGTTTCCCAGCCCGATTACGGTGAACAGGCCCTTGAGATCGCTGAAACCCTGGTGCGTAGTAATGCTATTGATGTGATTGTTATCGATTCGGTTGCGGCTCTGGTTCCGCGGGCGGAACTGGAAGGTGAAATGGGCGATCCTCAGGTAGGCTTACAGGCGCGTTTAATGTCACAGGCTCTGCGAAAATTGACCGGGGCAGTCAGCAAGTCAAAAGCAGCGGTAATTTTTATTAATCAGATTCGGGAAAAGGTCGGTGTTATGTTTGGCAATCCGGAAACCACATCCGGTGGCCGAGCCTTGAAGTTCTATACGTCACTGCGCCTCGAAATTCGTCGTATCGGTTCCATTAAAGAAGGCAATTCCATCATAGGTAACCGAACCAAAGTCAAAGTTGTGAAGAATAAAATGGCACCACCCTTCAAATTTACCGAGTTTGATATTATGTATGGCACCGGGATCTCTTACGAAGGAGACTTGCTGGATACGGCAGTGGAAGCGGATATCATTCAGAAATCCGGTTCCTGGTTCAGCTATGGAGATGAGAGACTGGGACAGGGGCGTGAGAACGTAAAACAGTTTCTGGCGGAAAATAATGATACCTGTAAGCAGATCGACAAACAGGCCAAAGAATATCTGGGGCTAATCAAACCTACCGAAGAGAAAAAAGCAGAGCAGGAGAACGTTAAACAAAAATCCAAGCAGTCCTCTTAGAGGTTTTCTTCACCATGCCTAACAAAACAAGGACATTCTTTCAGGTAACCAAAATTGCCGCTCAGAAAAAAGATCCCACCCGGAAATCGATTTTTCTGAATGGTAAATATGCCTTTGGGATCAGTCCGGAAACACTGTTGAAATTTCCTCTCAGCGTGGGGCAAAAAATCAGCAATCGGCAGTTATGGATTCTCAAATTTCACGAGGAATATCAGCAGGGGAAACGTAAAGCCTTAAAATATCTGGGGCGACGGTTACGCAGTGAAAAAGAATTGCGCACCTATCTTAAGCGGAAACAAATATCCCCCCGCAATTCGGACCGTATTATCAACTATTGTCTCAAGGAAAAATATCTGGATGATGTCGATTTCACCCGTGCTTTTATCAATGATCAACTAAATTTAAATAGAGCCGGTATTAATAAAATTCGTATGAAATTATTCCAAAGAGGGATCGACCACAACCTGATTGAACAGCAACTGAATGCCTTAACCGATAGTGACCAGCAGGTAGCAGTTGCGCTGCGTATAGCCCGTAAAAAATTAGCGCTGATACGACAAGATCCCCAAAAGAAACGGGATAAACTCTACCGCTACTTAAAGGGGAAGGGCTTTACCACCCCAGTCATTTATCAGGTTTTGCAAGAAGTATTATAAATATAAAAAAAATGAGAGCCGGGATAATTATGCTGGAAACATTTATCGGTATCCAGGCACCATCACGATAAAATAATTTATCAATGACAGGAGACTTAGCATGTTAGCAAGGTTTTTATTACGAGTATCGAGTCTGCTAACCGCAGTTCTGATCTTTACTGGTTTAAATAGGGCAGCAGAACAATCCACAAATGCTTTCGGCTGGCAAAAGGAATTAGTTGGTGACTTGAATTTTGTACAGAATCAATTGGATAACTGGAAAGAAGGCGGTGAGGATTCATGGTCCTGGTTGATGGATATTAATGGTAATCTGATTAATAATCGGCCTCATTTTAAATGGAGCAGCTCCGGGAAGATATCTTTTGGCCAAACCAAGCTGGGAACCGATAATACCCGTAAAGCAGCCGACGAGCTAAAAATCGAAAGCGTGTATCTTTATAAATTAGGTGTTTTTGTTAACCCGTCAGTTTCCTTTTCCGGACAAACCCAAATAGCACCCGGATATCGCTATTCAGATACCAGCCGGGTAATTGTTTCCGATTTTATGGATCCGGGGTACTTTCGACAGAGTATTGGTTTGGGATATGACCCGAATGGCCAAATCAAAACCCGATTGGGAGCAGCCATTAAGGAGACTTTTACCCATGACTTTCCCGCCCCTTATGCCGATGATCCGCAAACCGGAAAGATTGAAAAAATCAAGATAGAACCCGGAATGGAATCCGTGACAGATCTCCATTTAAAATTCAGGGAAAATGTACTTTTTAATTCTAAACTGGAATTATTTACTGATTTCGGTGGTTTTAGAAATGTAGACGTTGACTGGCAAAATCGGCTCAACATGAAAATATCAGAATATATTGGTATTTCCCTGAATATACGGATTTACTATGATAGTGATATATCCAGGCGCCGTCAATATAAACAGATCCTGGGTATAAATCTATCCTATTCTTTTTTCTGAAATTAGTACTACCATTGATATGCTCAGGTTTTATCTGCTTGCTTATACGCTGATTGAAAAATAATTTTACCCGGGTTGCAGACATAACCAACCTGTTGAAATAATTATGAAAGATTAAGAAATTGAAAGGTTATAGCAATATTATATGAAGTCTTCCCACGTGATTCGTCAGGATTTTTTAGAATTTTTTCGTGAACACGATCATAAAATTGTAAAAAGTGCCCCGGTTATTCCCCAGAAGGATCCTACCTTATTATTCACCAACGCCGGGATGAACCAGTTTAAAGGAATTTTTCTTGACCGGGAAAAGGCCGTCTATCCCCGGATCACCGATTCACAAAAATGTATCCGGGTCAGCGGTAAACATAATGATCTGGAAGAGGTGGGTAAAGATACCTATCATCACACGTTTTTTGAAATGCTGGGGAATTGGTCTTTTGGTGATTATTACAAGGAAGGATCTATCCGCCTGGCATGGAGACTATTGACTGAAGTCTGGCAACTTCCTAAAGAGCGGTTATGGACTACGGTTCACCATAAGGATGAGGAGGCGGCAGAGGCCTGGAAAAATGCCACCGATATTGAGCCTCAAAGAATTCTCAGGTTTGGTGATAAGGATAATTTTTGGGAAATGGGAGAAACTGGTCCCTGCGGCCCCTGTTCCGAGATTCACTACTATACTGGTAGCGATCCCGATAACCAGGATCCTACCCGGATCAATGCCGATGACCCTGAGTATATCGAACTCTGGAATCTGGTTTTCATTCAGTTTGAACGGGATAAAAAAGGGCAATTCTACCCACTGCCTACCAAACATGTTGATACGGGCGCTGGTTTGGAACGGATTGTGGCGGTTTTACAGCAGAAGCAATCCAATTATGATACCGACCTGTTCCAGCCTATAATACGTCACATCAGTAAATTAACCGGTAAAGCTTATCATCAGGAGAGTGGCATGCCACACCGGGTAATTGCTGATCATGTCCGTATGCTAACAGTCACCATTGCCGATGGCGGAATGCCGGCTAACGACGGACGGGGATATGTTATCCGCCGTATTTTGCGTCGTGCAGCCCGTTTTGGTCGTATGCTGGATATGCACACCCCCTTTATCTATCAACTAGTGGATAGCGTTATCGATATTTTAGGTGAGGTATATCCGGAGATTATTGAGCGGCGGGAACATGTCAAAAAGGTGATCAAGGTCGAGGAAGAATCCTTTGGTGAGACTTTGGATAAAGGGCTGGAGATTTTTTACGGTATCTGCGAACAGGTTAATAAAAAAAATAAAAACAGCATACCAGGGGAGGAGGCCTTTAAGTTATACGATACCTATGGTTTTCCCCTGGATTTGACCCGCCTACTAGCCGAAGAAAAGGGCTTGACCGTAGAGGAAGCGGGATTCAGGCGCGAAATGGAAAAACAGCGGCAGCGAGCCAAAGCACAACATACTTTTCAGGTGAACTATACCCAGGAAGATAAGGAATGGGTTATCCTCAGCAAAGGTCCGGATTCAAAATTTATCGGCTATGACCGGGAGGAAAGTAAAGCGACTCTGCGCAGATATTTAATAGAGGGTGATGATATCCACGTTATATTGGATAAAACACCCTTTTATGCAGAGGCCGGGGGCGAAGTGGGTGACAAAGGGGTGATCAAAGGGCAAGATTTTGAAATTGCAGTAAAAAATACGGTGAAATATGATCAAACCATCGTACATGTGGGGAAGTTGAAAAAGGGGAAAGCACCTGCTGATCCTCAGGTTGTGGCAAAAGTCGATCAATCTCTGAGTAAACAGATTAGAGCCAATCATACGGCCACGCATTTACTGCATGCCGCTTTGAAAAAGGTTATAGGAAAACATGTGAACCAGGCCGGCTCACTGGTCGCACCTGACCGGCTGCGGTTCGATCTGACCCATTATCATAAGTTAAACACACAACAATTAAAGCAAATTGAAAATATTGTCAATCAGAAGATCAGGGCTGATGTCCCCCTGGAGATTGACTATCAGAATTATGAAGCAGCGCGTTCCTCGGGAGCCATGGCCTTGTTTGGTGAAAAGTATACTGACCGTGTGAGAGTTGTCGCCGTACCGCAGTTTTCCAAGGAACTCTGCGGTGGCAAACATGTGGGGCGTACGGGTGAAATTGGATTATTCAAGATCCTATCCGAAACATCAGTAGCCTCCGGGATCCGACGAATAGAAGCGATCACGGGTCCCAAGGCTCTGGAATTGATCCATCAACAAGAAGCTGTCCTTAAAGATCTGGAAGAATTGACCCATAGCTCAACTGATAATTTGGTCGATATGGTCAAACAGTTACAGCAGCGGATCAAAGCTTTGGAAAAATCACTTAAGCAGAAAGAACAGCAGCGCTGGGAACAGGCCATTGAGCAGGAGGTTCAGGAGGAAAAGCAGACCATAAAAGAAATTGATATCATTACCAAATTTGTTGCTGACAGTGATATTAATAACTTAAAAAAGGTCGGTGATCTGATCAGAGAGAAGGATAAATGGGCGGTTGGTCTGGTCTATTCCCATTATGAAGGTAAAAATTACTTTGTGATCGTCGTAGGTGACCAGGTACTTGCGAAATATAATTTAAAGGCCGGACAACTGGCGAAAGGTCTCGGCAAAGCCCTGGGAAGCGGTGGCGGAGGTAAACCCCATATGGCCACGACCGGCACTACTCAATCTCTGAAGGGAATCGAGATATCTAAACTGTTTTTCAGCATAATAAAAGAAAATCTAGACAGGGGATAATATGGAAAAACTATTGATTGAATATTCCAAAAAAGGAAAAATAGGAGTGGCGTTGCCCCCTGAGACAACCAAGGAAAAATCAGCCTCCGAAATTTTACCGCAAAATCTGTTACGGGAAAGTGAGTTAAAATTACCCGAGGTCAGCGAGCCGGAGGTCGTCCGACATTTTACCAATTTATCCACTATGAACCATCATGTTGATAAGGGTTTTTATCCACTGGGATCCTGTACCATGAAATATAATCCGAAAATCAATGACCGCCTGGCTGGTCTGGAAGAATTGTTGGAACTGAATCCCCAGCAACCGCCACCGACGGCCCAGGGGGCACTGCAAATTATCTATGAACTGGAGCAGTTATTATGCCAGATTACCGGTATGGCCGGGGTTACGCTCCAGCCAGCGGCTGGTTCACATGGAGAACTGGTAGGTGGTTTGATTTTTAAAAAATATCATGAATCCAAAGGGCAAAAACGGCGCTATATTTTAGTCCCCGATTCCGCCCATGGAACCAATCCATCCAGTGCAACTTCCACAGGCCATGAGATTATCTGTCTTAAATCCAACCAAAAAGGCTTGGTAGACATTGGCGATCTCAAACAAAAAATGACGAATGAAGTCGCCGGATTAATGCTCACCAATCCCAATACTTTGGGTCTTTTTGAGGAAGAAGTCGAACATATAGTAGACATCGTTCACCAACAGGATGGCTTGGTTTATTTAGATGGTGCCAATTTAAACGCCTTATTAGGTTGGGTTAAACCGGCTGATATGGGCTTTGATATTACGCATATGAATCTGCATAAAACCTTTTCCACACCCCATGGCGGCGGCGGACCTGGCAGCGGGCCGGTGGGGGTGGTTGCAAAACTGGTGAAATACCTGCCGGTTCCACGGATCGTTCGGAAGTCGGAGGGCTACCGATTCTCTGATAAGCATCCCGATTCTATCGGCAGAATTTTAGGATCCTATGGTAATTTTAGTGTTATGGTACGGGCCTATGTGTATTTGATGATGCTCGGAAAAGAGGGGATCAGGCAGGTGTCCAGAAATGCCATATTAAATGCCAATTATCTGCGCAATAGATTGTCAGCAACATATGAGGTCCCCTATAACCGGATTTGTATGCATGAGTTTGTGGCTTCCGGTACGGTTCATCGTCAGCATGATATTAAAACCCTGGATATTGCCAAACGCCTGCTGGATTTTGGTGTACACGCGCCTACGGTCTATTTTCCCCTGATCGTGAAAGAAGCCTTGATGATTGAGCCCACCGAGACCGAATCCCTGGAAGCCTTAGCGTATTTTGCCGAGATCATGGAAAAAATCGATCAGGAAGCCAAACAATCACCGGAAACACTCCACAAAGCCCCCTATCATACACCGGTAAGACGGCTGGATGAATTGAAAGCCAACAAAGAACTCAATGTTTCCTGGTCATGAAAGGAAGACATTATTAAGAAACGGTTTGCGGTTATTGTAAATCCGGTGGCCGGAAAGGGGAGAACTGCCAAACTGCTCCCCCGGTTAAAAAAGCTAGCAGACGCACAGAGCGCTGATTTCACCTTTTATACGAGTGAGTATCCCCAACATGCCAGTTTGATCGCCGATGCCATTCAGGCTGAATTTGACGGAGTGATTGCCTTTGGTGGTGACGGCACTGCTAATGAAGTGGTCAATGGTCTGGCGGGTACCCAGACTCCGTTGGGAATAGTCCCGGAAGGCACTGGCAATGATTTTGCCCGTAGTATTAATATGCCCCAGGAATTGGATGCCGCCCTTAATATTATCATGAACTATCGGATTCGCAAAATGGATTTGGGAACCATTGGCGACCGCATTTTTCTGAATGGGGTCGGAGTGGGCTTTGATGGCTATGTTAATTTACGCAATAAGACCGATAAACTAATTAAAGGTCCGGCATCTTATTATTTAACCCTGATAACCAGTTTGATCAGCTGGAAAGCAGTACCTTTGGACATGGAAATTGATGGTGAAAAGTTCAAGAATCTCAAGTTTTTTTTAATTGCCGTGGGTAACGGCTGGGCCTGTGGCGGAGGTATGAATCTGAATCCGCAAGCCTCTATCCATGATGGTGTGTTTGATATTTGCTATGTAAAAGATATATCCACCTGGAAAATTGTGTTAAACTTGATGCGCTTGAAAAATGGAACTATCGACCGGATCAATGAGGTTTGCCTGACCCGCGGTAAACAAATCACACTGAAAAGTCCGGCCCCCCTACCGGTCCATTTTGACGGTGAAATGTATGATTTTGCCGCTAACGAAATCAATATTAGCTTAATTCCCGCCGCCGCCAATATTATTGGAAATTGGTAAAACAGGAATGCTGAAGACCAAATTTATTAAAGCCGTAACTATATTTAATATAATATGCTTACCTGTCATTGTGTTATCATTTACTTTAAATGATGATGATCGCCCTGACACCACCTTATCTCCCACAACAGCCCTTATCAAATCGGCCATTATCCCGGGATGGGGACAATGCTATGTGGGAAAACCTCTTAAAGGGCTGCTCTACTTGGCGGCAGAAGGGTATCATTTGTATCGTATGATTCAATATCATCAGATAGTTTTAAAGGAAAAGCAGGGATATAATATTCAAATTAGCCCACGTCGCGCTCTGGAAAAAAGGAATAAATATGCCTGGTGGTGTGCCGGTATATATATTATGGGTATGTTAGATGCCTATGTTGATGCGCATTTGATAAATTTTCCAGAAGATAAAATCGAACTAAGTGGCTTTATCGCTTCCCGGCAATGGGGGTTATCCTTAAGTATTAAATTAAGGAGCAGTTATGCAGATTGAAAGGGAACAGTGGGGGTCAAAAATCGGATTTGTTCTGGCAGCAGCCGGCTCAGCGGTTGGGTTGGGTAATATCTGGAAGTTTCCCTATCTGGTCGGTGAAAACGGGGGGGCGGCCTTTATTATTCTCTATTTAATCAGTGTTGTTATTATCGGTTTACCAATAGTAGTTGCTGAGATCCTGATCGGCAGAACCGCCCAGAGAAATCCAGTGGGCAGTTTTCGAATTCTTAGCAGAGGTAATCCTTTTTGGATGGGTATTGGTTTCCTGGGAGTTTTGACCGGGTTCATCATTTTGTCTTACTACAATGTGATCGCCGGCTGGAGCCTGGGCTATGTGGTCGAGTCCTTCAAGGGCAGTTTTCAGGATATGAATCACCCGGAAAATGCCGGTATTCTGTTTAGCTGTCGTTCAGCCAGTGTCGGCTGGTGTCTGTTTTATCACGCCCTGTTTATGACTTTATCTGTCTCTATCATATACTTTGGTGTTAAAAAAGGCATCGAAAAGGCCAGTAAGACTTTAATGCCCCTGTTGCTGCTTTTCATGGTGGTCCTGTTGATAAGGGGAGTCACTCTTAACGGGGCTCAAGCGGGTATAGCCTATTTGACCAAAGTGGATTTTTCCGTAGTCAACAAACGCACGATACTGATGGCCTTGGGACAGGCCTTTTTCTCTTTGAGTTTGGGAATGGGGGCTTTATTAACCTATGGTAGTTATATCTCTAAAAAAGAGAATTTACCCTCGAGTGCCGTCAATATCGTTGCCTTGGATACCATGATCGCCATTTTGGCCGGCTTTATGATTTTTCCGGCGCTTTTTGCCATGCAACTGCATCCTGATCAGGGACCGGCTTTGATATTCAATATCATTCCGGTTATGTTCAACAAGATCCCCGGCGGATATTTTTTCAGGATCATATTTTTTATCTTGCTTTCTGTGGCTGCTTTAACGTCAACCATTTCACTTTTAGAAGTGATCACCGCTTTTGTTGTCGATGAATTCAAGATAAAACGCAGAAAAGCGGCTATTATTTTAGGGGCTACTGTATTTTTAATCGGGATACCCAGTGCACTTTCCTTTGGATGTTTAAAGGGAGTGCATATTTTCAAACATACCTTTTTTGACCTGGCCGATTTTCTGGCCACCAATGTATTTTTACCGTTGGGGGGTATCTTTATCGCCCTGTTCGTAGGCTGGTACTGGGGGATTAAAAAAGCCCTTCCACATCTAAAGGAAGGGGCCGAGGAAGTTTCGGACCGCTGGCTTACGCTCTGGTCCTTTCTGATTCGCTATGTGGCGCCTATCTTGATTCTGATCGTCTTTCTGACCTCGATCGGGATCATATAAATGTATTAAACCGTGCGGGGGTTCCGACAGGAAAGCGGCCTGGACAACCTCTGGAAAAAGGGCCTAAAAATTTGTTTTTTGAAACAGGTGAATATGTGTAAATTCTGTCTACATTAATTGTCATTTTTTGAGGTAAAGGGAATAAGTAAACAGCAGGTATGTCAAGACAATTATTGGGACTTTTTTTAATTTTTATTATCACTGTGGATTTTATTTATGCTAACTCCCCGGATATCCGACCAATTAACCGGCCATATGCGGTCCATAAGCAGGGATATAATTTTAAGCAGGCGACAGATAGTTGGCGTGGTAAAGATAAATTAAAACATTTTTCCCTGGCCTTTTATTTAACCATGAGTTCCTATTATTATCAAAACAGAGGCTTTAATGTTGCGGAGAATAAAGCCCGGAAATGGACTACTTTCACGGTCCTGTCATTGGGGATCGGAAAGGAAATTTGTGATTATTATAAGGCTGATAGTCATTTCAGCATAAAGGATTTGATGGCCGATATGAGCGGGCTCTTAATCGGCCTTTTATTAATTAACAGAATCGAATGAAAAATTTTCAGGAATATATCGGTTGTATCCATGCCCATTCGGTCTATTCTGATGGCAGTGGCACCTATCCCGAAATAATCCGGGCTGCTCAGGAATCCAAATTAGATTATCTGATGATGTCCGATCATATGACTTTGGAAGGAAGGGAAAAAGGGTTTTTCGGCTGGCATGATGACCTTTTTCTCAGTATTGGCTATGAAATTGAGGATCCCCAGGATCAACACCATTACCTGGCCTTTGGTCTGGATTCAACCTTACCGCCGCAACTGCCCCATAGGGATTATATCAAAGCAGTTGAAAGACAGGGCGCTTTGGGGATTGCCGCCCATCCTTTTGAAGAACGGGATGACCAACAGGCCCTGCCCGGATACCCACCCATTACCTGGTCCAGTTTGGATTATCCGGAGGTGAAAGTAATTGAAATCTGGAATATGATGTCCCATTGGATGGAAGCCACTACCTTGCAGAATAAGTACTGGAATGTTATTCATCCGCGCAGTTTTTCCACTTTTCCGAAACGAAGTTTGTTAGAGTGGTGGGATCAGGCTAATTTAAAGCGGAAAGTGACCGGTGTGGGCGCCGTAGATGTGCACGCTACGCAGATAAAGATACTGGGTCTCTTCAAAAAGGCAATTTTTGATTATAAAATTATGTTCAAATCCATCCATACGCACCTTCTGATGGATGATAAGTTGCATAACCGGCTGGATGCTGAAAAAGTGGAACAAGCCATGCTAAATATTATTCGCCTGGGACGGACGTTTATTTCCAACTACCGGCGGGGGAATGCCCGGGGATTTCGGTTCTGGGCTGAAACCAGTTCGGAGACACTCCAAATGGGTGAAACTGGACAGGCGGAAAAGAGCGTGTTAAGAGCAGTCTTACCTCAAAAAGCCCATTGTAAGCTGATTCGCAATGGTCAGATATATCACCGGGATAACACAGCTGAGTTGAAAGTCTCCGTACCAGCAGGTAGCTACCGCCTGGAGGTGGAAAAAGACCAGCGGGGATGGATTTACAGCAATCATATAAAAATTAAAAAAGCATAGGTTATGTGCGGAATCGTAGGTATTTACAATCATCCGGAAGCATCGACGCTGACTTACCTGAGCTTATATGCCCTACAACACCGGGGACAGGAGGGGGTCGGTATTATTTCTTATGACGGTCAGCGTAATTATCTGTCCAAAGGACGTGGTTTGGTTCCGGAGGTATTCTCAGATAAAGAGCAGTTGCGCGCTTTACCAGGCACTATGGCAGTCGGGCATAATCGATACGCTACCCACGGTGACACTTCGCTCCAGAATGTACAGCCTTTTCTTTTCAATTTTAAGGGCCACCAGATCGCTATTTCCCATAATGGTAATTTGGTCAATTTAGAGCCCATCAGAACAGAGTTGGAGAACAAAGGGACCATTTTCCAAACCACTTCTGATACAGAATTCATTATTCACCTTTTTGCCCATGCCCGGGGGAAGACCTTTGAAGAAAAATTATTGCAGGCCTTACGCCGGGTACAGGGTGCTTATTCACTGGTGATGATGTATCAGAATAAAATGATTGCGGCCCGAGATCGGCATGGTTTTCGCCCTCTGTGTCTGGGTAAATGGAATGATACAGTTGCTTTTGCATCTGAAACCTGTGCCCTGGACCTGGTAGGCGCCCGGTATGACCGGGATATCAAACCCGGTGAAATGGTGGTGCTGGATGAAAATGAAGAGCGGTCCTATCAGATTGCCCCGCCGGAACCAAAACACTGTATATTTGAATATGTCTATTTTTCCCGTCCGGATAGCCGCATTTTTGGGGAATATGTAGATAAAACACGGCGTAAATTGGGTAAAACTCTGGCCCTTGAAAAGCCGGTACCAGGAGGAGAGATTGTCATTTCGGTCCCGGATTCAAGCAATACAACGGCGATCGGCTATTCGCAACGGTCAGAAGCGCGCTTTGAAATCGGATTGATTCGCAACCATTATATCGGCCGGACTTTTATTTATCCGTCCCAAAAGGTCCGAGATTTTTCGGTCAAACTAAAATTCAATACCATTGCTGGTGTGCTGAAGGATCGCAAGGTTACTATTGTTGATGATTCCATTGTGCGCGGCACTACCCTGAAAAAGCTGGTGCGTATGATTCGCAAAGCGCAGCCCAAAGAGATCCATGTAAGAATTGGATCACCGCCGATAAAATATCCCTGCTACTATGGCATGGATTTTCCATCTCAGGCGGAATTGATTGCCAACCGGAAAGAGTTAGCAGCCATTCGCAAGCATCTCAATGTTGACAGCCTGGAGTATTTGAGTGTGGCGGGATTGCTGAATTCTACATCCCTGCCTCGCAATTGCTTTTGTACTGCCTGTTTTACAGGAGATTATATTGTTAACCAGATGAAAAGTGACTAATTTATCTTAATCTAGTATTTAACATACTCATATATAAAATGTCCATTATGCAAAAAATAGAAAATATCAAGGGTTATACGGTGTGGTCTGCAATACAAAAGGACTGCGCAGATTTGAACAGGAGTGAATTGCATGAAATTTAATATCAATCCCCGGTTTCTGAAACCACTGGACTATTTCTTTATTTTACGGCCAACGCTTTTTTTCCCGGTTTGGGTTGCTACTTTGGCCGGATATGCAACCTTTCACCTTTACGATAATGCTATTGTATGGTGGAACTTTCATTTTAGCTGGCGTATTTTACTTAATTTTCTTTTGATAACGCTGTGCTGCGGAGGTGCCTTCATTTTGAACCAGCTGCATGATATAGAAACTGACAAAGAGAATAGAAAGCTATTTCTGATCGCGGAAAATATTGTCAGTCAGTCCGTCGCAAAAAAGATTGGTTACGGACTCATTGGTATCACGCTCCTACTGTTTTTATTCCAAAATTTATCCCTGTTTCTGATTGCCTTGGGAGTGGTACTGATCGGCGGCTACTGTTATAATTACGACCCCTTTGCCTGGAAAAACAAACCGGTTATGGGTGTTTTGACCAATATGATCGTGGTGGGTTTGTTATTATTTATGTTCGGATGGCGCCTGGGGGGACCCCTAAAAATAAGCACACTGCTCTATGCTGTCCCTTATATTTTAGCCATTGGATCGATTGCAATTCTCACCACCATTCCTGATATGGAGGGGGACCGTATTACCGGTAAAATAACCTTTGCAGTCCGCTTCGGCGAAAAGCTTAGCATATGGATTTCCTTTGTCATAATCGCTCTGGCCTTTATCGTTGGGTTGATTAATGATGACCCGGTTATTTCTCATTCCATTTTAATATCTTCTCCCTTATACGTTATTTTACTATTTAAACAGGATCTAACCTGGGTTTTACGCACTATTCGCTATCCAATCTTATTTATCGCTTTGTTTTTAAGCGTGGAATTTCCCTACTTCTTTATAGCCATTCTGGCGAATTATTATATATCAAAAATATACTATGCCACGCGCTTTAATCTTGATTATCCTTCCTTTAAAATAGAGGAGGAAGCCTATGATAATAGTCAATCAGCAAATTTGTGATCTTTGCGGGGCTTGTGTGGGGGTCTGCCCGCAAGATTGTATTGTGCTCAGTGAGTATCAACTCACTATAGCGCAAACCGCATGCACTGACTGTCTGCTTTGTGTGCGTTTATGCCCTATGGCGGCCCTGGAAAAATCGGAAAAAACCGCTAAAGTGGAGTAAAGGCGATGAAAGGGTACTATGATATCACAGTTGTCGGCGGGGGCCCTGCCGGGACCACGGCAGCCTGGGAGGCGGCTAAAAATGGCGCTCACGTGGTTCTCTTTGAAAGAGATCGGGAAATTGGGGTACCAGTCCGCTGCGCGGAAGGCGTTGGAGAAAAAGGCCTGGCAAAATATTTAGAAATTGATCCTCAGTGGATTGCCAACCGATTGACTAAGTTCCGATTGATTTCACCTCAGAAAAAAGCTGTGGAACTCATTCCCAAAGAGCGGGGTTTGGTACTACATCGCCGCTTGTTTGACCATGCCTTAGCGGAAAAGGCCGCGGGCTGTGGTGTGGAAATTTTCACGAAAGCCGATGTGTTTAAGCTGAAGCGCTATTCAAATTATACAGAGTTGTATTTGAACTATCTGGGTCGGGAAAAACGGGTAAAAGCCAAACTGGTGATTGCGGCCGATGGGGTGGAATCCCGGATCGCGCGTTTTTATGGTATTAATGCCCATTTGAAACCGGAGGATATTGATATTTGCATTCAAATTTGTGCGGGTAACCTTGATATAGATCCCAATCTGGCAGAATTCTGGATCAGTCGTCAATGGGCCCCGGGTGGCTACGCCTGGGTTTTTCCCAAGGGCGAAGGGCTGGCCAATATTGGATTGGGTGTCAATGGCATTTATGCCGGGAAAATATCGGTGCTGCAATATTTGAACAATTTTATCGCTGAAAATTATCCCACAGCCGTTGCCCTGGATACTATCGCCGGCGGAGTTCCGGTAGCCCTGCGCTTGGAAAAACTGGTAGCCGACGGATTTATGGCGGTTGGAGATGCAGGGCGACAGATCAATCCCTTGTCAGGGGGAGGTATAACAGCCGCTGTAGAAGCCGGTCAGATGGCCGGAAAAGTGGCGGCCGGAGCCATTCGTAAAGACGACACCTCCGCTAAACAGTTGATGCCTTATGTCAAAGAGTGGGATAAAACAACCGGAAGCACCTATCGGCTTTTTTATAAATTAAAAGAACGTACGTTACGCATGACAGACGAAGAATTTGACGAAATAGCAGACAAATTTCAGGATAGAGATCCTGCTGAAATTACTTTGACCGAAATATTCAAATATGTATTTAAAAAGCATCCGGGTTTATTGCTCCATATTGTAAAAGCTTTTGCTGGATTCTAAGTGAATCATTCCTTTCTCAAAAAGATAAATTTAGATACCTATATTGCCTTTGATTTTGAAACCACCGGACTTGATCCCGGTCATGATCGGGTGATTGAATTTGCCGGAGTACGGTTTGAGCAGGGTGAGCCCCGGGAAAGATTGACCTTGCTTTGTAATCCCGGATTTGAAATATCCGAGGAAATACAACTGCTGACTGGCATTAGCAACGCTATGATATCCGGTAAAGTCTGTTTTGAGGAACATCTTGGTGAGGTAATTGATTTTATTGGAAAAATTCCTCTGGTGGCTCATAATATCAGTTTTGATCTAGCCTTTTTAAAGGCCGCTATCTATCGGCAAGGGGGTTATAAAGCGCAACGATTACCACGTCATATTTATGATACCCTGCTGTTGGCCCGGACATTTTTCTTTTATCTGCATGATTTCACTCTGGGAACGGTGGCAGAATATTGCGGGCTTTCCACGGCCGGAGCGCATCGGGCTGAAGCAGATGCCCTGACGACTGGTAAAATCATGCTCCGGTTGGTCGAGGAAGCCCAACGCTATGATTTTAAAACACTGCAAACTCTCAATCGCATTTTAGCCGGTACCCAGGATCCCAATCAGGCTCTTTTCCAGGATCTGGCACAGGTACGGACCCTAAGGAAATCTCTCAGTAAATCTCCGGTGCCGGATATTGATTGGCAGGCGCGTAAGAATCAGTTGGGAACCTTAACAAATAGGGACGGAAAGCCCTTAAAGACAAAGGATTTTGCCGCTGATTATTTTGGTGAAAAAGGGGAACTGGCCGCCCAACTGTCTGGGTTTGAATTTCGGCCTCAGCAAAGTAAAATGGCAACTTTGGTGCTGGATAGCTTGCGTAATGGCAGGGTGGCCCTGCTGGAAGCCGGCACCGGAGTGGGCAAATCCCTGGCTTATTTACTCCCTAGTGTCTACTGGTTGACCACCCAAAAGGAACAAGTGCGGCTGGTGGTGGCCAGTAATACCAAAGCCTTACAGGAACAGATATTCTATAAAGAAATTCCTTTTATTCAGCATAACCTGCAGCTGCCCTTTAAAGCTGTCCTGCTGAAAGGACGTCAGAATTATATTTGCTTAACCCGCTGGTACCGGCTTTTAAATGACCTGTCGAACCGGGTACCAATCAGTGAACGGTCAGCAATCCTGCCCCTGGTTATTTGGTTAAAGCATACCCGTACCGGAGATATCTCTGAAAATAATGGGTTCTCTACCAAAAGGAACTGGCGTATCTGGAATGAAATCTGCTCTGAACCGGGCTACTGTACTACCAACGTATGCAAACAATATCAGGGCTGCTTTTTAGGGAAAATCCGTCAGGAAGCTCATCAGGCCGATGTATTGGTCATTAACCATTCTTTACTTTTAAGTAATGCAGCGACCGAAAACAAAGTGATCCCTGAATATTCTGATCTGATTATTGATGAGGCCCACAATCTTGAAAAGAATGCCAGCCAGTTTTTTGCCGCCTTTATAACCCTGCCGGCAATCACTTTTTTATTGGATAAATTGCATAGCAGCGGGAAACATAATACTGGTCTGTTGAATGATCTGTTGAATCTGGGCCAGCATATCGAGGAAATATCCAAACTGCAAACAACCCTGGAATCAATAAAAGTCAAGATAGAGGAAACCCGCTTAACTGCAGCCGTTTTTTTTAAACACCTGGCGGCTATTAAAAAAGCTGACCCGGCGCCTAACCAAAAAATCTTCGGGCTGAAAGAACGTTTTAAACAATTCTGTGAGCACTTTCCGGGTATTAAGGATGATAGCACAGAATTTCAAGATGACCTGACGGAATTGATCCCCTTAATCACAAGATTGACCGAACGGTTGGGGGAATTTGATGCAGATCAGGCCAAGGTTGTGGATGAAATCCAAACCGATCTGAAAGCCAGTCTTACAGAAATTGAGGCATACCAACATAATTTAAATACCATTGTTCAAAGTGATGACGAAAATCTCATATTTTGGGTTGAAATGGCGGGCAGCGGTAAAGAAAAATCCGTCGTTCTGGCCTGTACACCCCTGGCGATTGGAGATTATCTCTATGAGTATCTGTTTAATCAGTTACACAGTGTGATTCTGACCTCCGCCACCTTACGAGTCGGGGATTCCTTTACTTATCTTTTGAAACGCCTGGGTGTGGCGCATATTGATTCGCAAAAAGTGTCCACGCAAGCGGTGGGTTCGCCTTTCAAATTTCAAGAGCAAGTGCAATGTTTTACCTATCATATGACCGCTGGAAAGCGCAGTGATAAAGATGGGAGTGCTAACCTTTTAATCCGCCTGGCGCAGGAAACCAGGCGTGGAATGCTGGTTCTGTTTACATCTTATACAGCCCTGAATTCAATTTATAAAGCCGTTTATCCGACTTTTCGCAATATGGGAACCACTTTGCTGGCCCAGGGCTTTGGCAGCTCCCGCATGGCGCTTCTGGATCGCTTTCGCCTGGAAAAAAGCTCGGTCTTGCTGGGAACGACCAGTTTCTGGGAGGGAGTTGATGTGATTGGAGAATCTTTACAGATCCTGGTTATCGACAAATTACCCTTTGCAGTGCCCACAGAACCAATCATCGAAGCCAATGCTGAAAAAATTAAGCTGGCTGGTGGCAATCCTTTTTTTGATTACTACGTTCCGGAGTCGGTTTTAAAATTCCGGCAGGGGATTGGACGGTTGATCCGTTCCTCTAGTGATCGGGGTGTCATTATTAATTTGGATACTCGCATTGATAAAAAAAGCTATGGTAGATTATTTAAAACCGCTTTTCCGGTAGAGCCCCAAACCATAGTTGGGGCGGATCAGTTAATTCAAGCTGTGACCGCTTTTCTGAAATAGGGAGATGTTCATGCTATCTATAAGATCAATCGTAATATATTTATGGCTTGTTCAGATCATTCTGGCGCAGTCAACGAAATTTACCGTTAAGGATATTTATACCGATCCGGGGCTTGACCGGAACGCACACCGGGAAAGACAATACACCTGGCATCCGGAAGGTAATCGGGTCACTTATATTGATTCGTTTCATGTCCAGAACGAGTACCTGGTTTCTCTGCAGATTCCTTCCGGACCAACCGATACCCTGATTGAGGCATCACAGTTAAAATGGACCGCAGGAGACGATACCGTAAATGTGGAACTGAATCATTATCAATGGCATCCGGATGGTAAATATATATTGTTAAAAGGAGCCCGGGATCTGTTTTTATTTAACATACAGGATCAATCCCTGCGCCGATTGACCGATGGTGGCCAACAAAAACAGGATTTAAAATTTTCACCCGATGGAAGATGGCTTACCTACACCCGGGATCATAATATCTGGCTGCAGGAGTTGTCTGGAAAAGAAGCCGTACCACTGACCCAGAGTGAGAACGAACATATCCTAAATGGTGCTTTGGACTGGGTTTATCCCGAGGAGTTGGACATTTCCAGTGGTTATCAATGGTCAACCGACAGCCGATATATTGCTTTCCTGCAACTGAATGAAAATGGGGTTAACCGTTTTCCCTTGCCGCAATGGCAAGCAGTGGATACGCCGGTTCAGTGGGAATATTATCCCAAAGCCGGTCAGCAAAATCCCGCTGCCAGAATAGGAATCATCAGCATTGCCGAGCAGACCGTTAATTGGGTGGATTTACAAAATTACAATTATGAATATATTCCGCGCTTTGACTGGCTGCCAAACCGGGACACCCTGGCGATCCAGCTGCTCAACCGGGAGCAGAATGTCCTGAGGCTGCTGTTTTATGATCTGGGCCAAAATACCTGTCACGAGGTATTATGCGAGAAAGATCCCTATTGGGTCAATGTTACCGATGCTTACTATTATTTTTCTGACCGCAATAACTTTATCTGGTATTCTGAACAGGATGGATTCCTGCATCTCTATCTCTATGATTATCATGGGTGTATAATTGAACAATTGACCACTGGTCCTTGGATGGTAACCAGATTGAATGGTGTTGACCAGCAAAATAACCGGATATTCTTCACAGCAACCCGGCAATCGCCTTTAGAGCGACATATTTATGCCTGTGACCTGGGCACTAAAGAAATGATCCGTATTGATAAGGATAGAGGTACCCACGCGGCCAAATTTATTCCGGATTATAACCATTATTTAGAAACCTTTTCCAATGTGAATCATCCTGCTGAAATCTATGTGACCAATACCCAGGGACAGCGGGTCACAACCCTGTATGCCAATCACTACTTTGATAAAGAAAAATACGGTTTGGGGGATACAGAATTTTTTGAGATCCAAACTGAAGAGGGAATGCGCCTCTATTGTTCCTTGATTTATCCCCGGGATTTCAATCCCCAGAAAAAATATCCGGTATTGGTTTATGTCTATGGCGGACCTCACGGTCAACGGGTGAGAAATCGATTTGACCGGATTTGGAATCATCTCCTGTCTCAGCATGATTATTTGATTTTTAGCCTGGATAATCGTGGTTCCTTTGCCCGCGGCAGAGAATGGGAAAGAAAGATCTATCTACAGATGGGAGAATATGAATTAAAGGATCAATTATGCGGTGTGGATTATTTAAAAAATCTGGATTATGTTGATCCCGACCGAATTGGCATCTGGGGATGGAGTTATGGTGGCTATATGACCCTGATTGCACTCACTAAAGCACCGGACGTTTATAAAACCGGTATTGCAGTTGCACCAGTGACGCACTGGAAATATTATGACACCATCTATACAGAACGTTACATGGGTATGCCAGCCGATAACACTCACGGCTACCAGCAAAGTGCTCCTTTGAATTTCGTCTCCAATATAAGCAGAAAGTTTTTATTGGCCCATGGATTGGCGGATGATAATGTCCATGTTCAGAACAGCATTGCTTTGGCTGCTGAACTGGTGCGGCATAATAAGGATTTTGATTTGATGATCTATCCTGAACAGAAGCATGGGATCAGTGCTGATGAAGCCCGCATCCATCTGTTTGAGAAAATGACGGCTTTTATTTTGGAAAATTTGTAATTCTAAACCAAGAGTAGAGGAATATGTCTTTGCAACTATACAAAGAGATCCGTAAGGAAATCGATAATCATCATTATTTGTTTCTGGCATCCAGTGTGAATGGGATTCCGGCGACAAGCGAGCTGCCCTATGTAAATGATGGCTTTGAGCTCTATTGCTATCTGCCTGTAGCCGGTAGAAATGCCCGACAGATCAGTTATAATTCCCGGGTAAGCGTTATTATTGACACCGCCTTCAGGAACCGGGCAAAGGGGATTCGGGTAACCGGGATTGCTCAGGCTGTTAAAGCGAAAGATGAGAAAGACCGGATCCATCCTAATTTCATGCGCTATTTCAAGCAGTACCGCAAATATTTTCAGAGCCCTGGCAGCCGGTTGTATAAAATCGTACCTACCAAAATTCAATATATCGATAATACCAATATTCAGGGACAGCAAACTCTGCGATTCAATGAGAATAGACCCGGCAGTCTGAGAGCCATCTTAAGTAAATGGGGTCAGTGGTTCCGTATGTGGTTCAATGCTATACGAGCGCCCTTTCTCACCGCTTCGCTGGGATCTGTTATCCTAGGAGCGGCTTTGGCCTGGTACAGTCAGGTTAAGCTCAATCTGTTCCATTTAGGATTGGCTGTGCTAGGCACTCTAACCGCTCATGTCGGCACCAACATGATCAATGATTTTTTTGACCATAAAAGCGGCAATGATGATCAGAATAAATACTTTAATGCTTTTTCCGGTGGTAGCCGTATGATCCAGGACGGTATCTTCGCACCCGAAAAGGTAATGGTGGCCGCCTATACCGCCTTTCTGATAACGATTGGGATTGGACTCTATCTCAATTTCCAATTGGCCGGGAATACTTTATTGTGGATCGGGCTGGCTGGTATATTATTGGGCTATTTTTACTCAGCACCACCCCTTCGTCTGGGGCATCGTGGAATAGGGGAACTTGCCGTAGGCCTGGGCTTTGGTATGCTCATTACAGTGGGTATTTTTTATGTATTAACCGAAAAATTAACTGCACTCCCATTTCTGGCTTCGGGTCCAGCCGTAATACTCGTCTTTCTGATTCTCTTCATTAATGAATTCCAGGATTACCTGGCTGATAAGCAGGTGGCCAAAAAGACCCTGGTGGTTCGCTTTCAAAATAAGAAACGAGCCATCCGATTGTATCAGCTTTTGCTCGGACTGGCTTTCCTATGGGTTATTCCTTTTGTCATCTTACAGTTTTTCCCAGTCTGGACCCTGCTGGTCTTTATTCTGATCCCTTTGGTCATCAAGGCTATCACTTTGTCCAATAAGGAATATCCCAAGATCTATGAGCTGCTGCCGGTCAATGGTCTCACTATTGGAATCCATTTTTTTACCTGTGTGCTGCTGGCCCTGGGATTTTTGATGGGACGCCTGTGGTGAAGTGCTTGACCTTTTGCATGCCTCAATTGTAAATTAGCCTGCTTTTTACAGATGGGATGTCGTCCAACGGCAGGACACCAGACTCTGGATCTGGGTATCGGGGTTCAAATCCCTGCATCCCAGCAAACCGGCCCATTCGTCTAGTGGTTCAGGACACCGGCCTCTCACGCCGGCGACAGGGGTTCGACTCCCCTATGGGCTACAAAAAATTACATACTTTATGAGAAATCCATGTGGTATGTCTATGTTTTAAAGAGTGAGAAGGATGATAGGCATTATACAGGGATGTCTCAGCATGTGGAGGAACGGCTAATCGCTCACAATCAGGGAAAAGTGCGATCGACCCGTTCCCGTCGCCCCTTTCAGTTGATCTATCAGGAGAAAGTCGGGAGCCGATCAGAGGCGCGGCAAAGGGAGCGATATCTCAAATCGGCTGCAGGGAGAGAGATGTTAAAAATTATATTTAGCGACAGGGGTTCCCTGCCTGAATGACTGAAGCCTTTCAGTCAGGCAGGGACTCCCCTATGGGCTACAAAAAATTACATACTTTATGAGAAATCCATGTGGTAT
>CAZXFH010000002.1:70376-76858 GCA_964640055.1 uncultured bacterium
GAATATGATCCTATTTCATCAAAACCATTTTATGGGTTTTAACATAGGATCCGGCTTGAATTTGATAGAAATAAATACCGGAACTGACATCAGATCCATCCCATTGGATCTTATAATAACCGTGTTGCTGGTTTTGATTGATCAGTTTAGAAATTAAATGACCTTGCAGATCATAAACAGAGATGGTAACATGGGATTTTACCGGGATACTGTATTTTATGATGGTAATTGGATTAAATGGATTGGGAAAATTCTGGAATAATTCAAAATCACAGGGAATCAGATTGATATTTGATTGATTTGACACTGCCATTCTATGTGAAGTGATATGGAGAGGAAATGATGTTCCTGTCTGCATGGCATAACTACTGTTTTGATTCATTGAAATTGAATCGCTGCCAGCCTGTAAGATCAATTGAATGGTATCGGGTATGGTCTCCTGATTCCATGAGATGATAACGGCATCCTCAGGTTGATTCAACCCGTCAATAGTCCAGACTTGATCATAATCCGTTTTTCTAATGTCGGTCATAAATCTTCCACCAAACAAATCACCCCAGCTTTCATTCATAAAAAAGGTATTCAGATAGCCTTTTTCAGGGAAGGGAGGTGGTTTGGGAAAGTCGTAGACAGGATCGAACCCATTTTCTGCCTGGGAATTGACACCCAGTTCAATAGCTGATGTGATTATTTCATTATGAGTGAAATTTAATGCCACCCGCCATTCGTTTTCCTGAATTCTATCAGATGCTTGTGGCTGGCTGGGATAAATCAAGGTCAAACTGTCACGCATGGAAGCCAGCCAATATGACTTCCAGGGCGCAAGTGTTGTAGTGGTGGTATAATTAGAATTTTCACCATAATCATAAACAGTGTTAAATACATAGCCGCTATCAACCGCATCACCAAAGGATAGGGTATCATTGAGATCGGAATGATGGATCAGCTGAGCATCAGAAAGACTTTTGCTGAAATTATTGGGCGATCCCAGCAAATTCCAGCCTGAGCCGATTTCAAGCGATTGGGTAACCGTCGTATCAGAATCCAAATAATACCCGAAAGCATCAGCACTGTCAACATATATGGCATAGCCTTTAGGCAACTCTACGTCCTTTACCTGTGACCATCCATCCGTATTTACATAATTGAACAACCAGTAATCCGGAACATTATCCAGCCAGAGTTTTTCATCAAGATTACCCTCACCTTGTGAGTGAGGCACGCTAATGAAATTCCAACCCTCATTGATTGGCGTATAATTATCTGTAAAAACAATGGGATTTGAATCTTTCCAGGATAAATTACCAGCATAACCAATATAGTCGTATGGATATACTGTAGCCCTTATAATTCCTTTTCCTAACATAGGTGGATCATACCATACATATGAAATAGTTCCAGGCTCATTACTATTTCCTATGAATTGCCAGGAGTTACTATCATTTGATTTATAATAAAAGTAAATGACATGATCTCCCGATATTAAATTTTCTGTATATATACCTATTGTTAAATTTTTATTTCCTAGAAAATAATTAATTGGATCTTGGAAAGTTGAAAAATGAACGTGTGTAGTGTCTAAGTAACCCACTACAAAATAAATATAATCTGGGATAACAGGAAAATCGTAGGTGCCAAAACCATTACCTTGCATACTGATATATGAATCAAATTTTGTATAAAAGCTATACTTATAACTTTTTGTCTGGATAGCAATTTGGGTTTCAGTGGTGTCCCCAATTTCAATTTCCAGTTCAAGGGGCTGATTGCGATCTAAATCTGTGTCCAAATTCAAGGTAATTACCGTTACATTTTGTTCAAACCAACACGTATCATAGGCCGCTACAGAGAGGTTCCCGTTAAAATCTAACTGAATATAATTATTGGGTGTGTGAGGCGGTTCAGGCACATCATAGGGGTCGGTGGTGCTATTATCAGCCCTGGCAATTACACCGATATAATTATTTAAATCCACAGCATCGCCAACCCGGGCGCCAAATCTGATGGACCACACAAAATTTCCGTAAGGTTGGCACAATGTATCTGCTTCCGTTTGCCAGCAGAGGAAAGGATAACCATTATTGACGGGATTGGTTTCAGAGCTGTCTAGATCCCAATAATCATTATTTGCGTTGTCATCATTGGGATTGTTTGCAAAATCCCAGACCGTGGTTAAACCGGCATTGGTTTCATCGGTAAATGTTGATACATTTTTCATCTCAAATGTGGTTTTGCCGTAGACACCTGATTCTGCCCTTGTTTGATTACCAACTCCATCATCCTGCCCGGTTAACTCCCCGGAGGTTTCAGTATCCCAAAAGGAATTGGTTATGGTACCGGTATTAAATCCCACCACTCCGCCAATATCAAAGCCTGTTCCACTGACATAGGCCTTACTATAGGATTTATCCACATTGGAACCATTATTTACTCCCAACAATCCACCCACACTAGACTTTCCTTGCACAGTGCCAGTGCTATAAGAGTTACTTACCATGGCACTGCTGGCATTTGAGCCTACTAATCCGCCGACAAATGACACTGTGGAGTCACTAGTGGCTGGCTGCACCGTACAGGTACTATAGGATTCAGACAGAGTGCAATTATAGTTCATTCCCACCAGGCCACCTACAAAGGAATACCCATACACATTGCCGGTGCTGTAACAATTAGCTATGTCAGAATTTTTATGGTAACCGACCAGTGCGCCCACATATTGAGTTGCGCTAATATTTACATTAGTCACGCCTAAATTTTGTATTGTAGCACCGCTGTATGTATGACCAAACAGACCAACATAATTACTATCCAATTGATTGATAAACAAATCATCAATTGTATAGCCACCGCCATCGTAAGAACCAGTAAACTTTATTGAGAGGGTACCAATAGGTGAAAAGGGTATAGTGTGGGAAGCGGCAGCAGATATATCACAGGTTTGTTCAAAATAGGAATTCCAGGAGCTGGCATTGGTGCTGACCCATCTTAAATGGTCAAAGGTTGATATCAGATATGGATCGCTCTCGGTACCGGCACCGGATGGCTGGGTACCATCTGCAAATAAGGTTACCGTGGCAATGCTGATAATTATCAGTATCACCGGAATTTTGGCTCGATTCTTCATTTTTATTCTCCTTCTAATTTTTTTGTAAATGGGTCTTGAATTTTTTGCTTTCTAAATATGTTTAGGATAGTACAAAAAGTTATGCGCTGTTTTGCTGCGCCAAAAAGCATACTTGAACTAGGCTGTACCCAGCTGGTTATTTTCATAATCCACCTGGCGAATAATTTTATTGGTTCTGAAAAAAATATACGTGATATGCTTTAGAAAGTCAAAAGGATTGACTCGGTTTCTTATTAAAATAGGTTAAGGTATAAATATTTTCTAAAAAATCAGGGTTACTATTGACAAAGACTTTAGTAGCTCTTAAAATATATAATGTGGGTGGGAACTGACTTATCAACCTACAATTAGAATTAGTGAACGCACCTGCATAAGTAAATGTCCTATTAAAATGCTCTTTTGGCTAAAAGTGCTTGAATTCAAGAAGAGTCTAATATGCACTGCTTTTTTATCCCCTTTATAATAATCGGACTTTGTGCAACCACTAGCCAGGCCGGCTTTCGCAAACAACCTTACCTGATTTATCCCGGCGACAATACCCAAATGAAAGTCCTTTACCAACTCTCTGCGTCAGATTCCTGCCGCATCTTCTGGGGAACAGATTCCGGTGCTTTGGCAGACTCGATGGTTACCACGGAATATGGCACTGATCATCAGCATGCGGCGCTGCTGACTGATCTGACCCCCGGAAAACGGTATTACTACACCGTGGCGCAGGATACGATTGTTTACAGTGGCTCCTTTTTCACAGCCCCAGGTACAGCTGCGGCCCAGACCAGTTTTTTCGCTTATGGTGATACCCGGAGTTATCCCAGTGATCACAATCAGATAGCTGGATTGATGGTGAATGAATATAACACTGAACCGGAGCTGCAGTCCTTTGTATTCGTCGTAGGCGACCTGGTTACCCACGGCGATTATGAATCTGATTGGCGTGATGAATTCTTCAATCCAAGCTATCATAACATTATGACTATGCTGGCCAATTTGCCTTACCAGTCTTGTATGGGCAACCATGAACAAAGCGGGATGTTATTCCAAAAATATTTCCCTTATCCTTTTATTGCCCGAAGATACTGGTCCTTTGATTACGGGCCGGCTCACTTTGTGATTGTCGATCAGTATACCAGTTACTCGACCGGTTCGGCCCAACTAAACTGGATAGCGAACGATCTTTCCGCCAGTGCGAAACCCTGGAAGTTAATCTGTCTCCACGAACCCGGCTGGTCAGCCGGTGGGCATGGGAATAACCTCAGTGTGCAAAATTACCTGCAACCCTTATGCGAGCAATACAATGTACAGATCGTATTTGGAGGGCATAACCATTACTATGCCCGGGCTGAGGTTAATGAGGTCTTCCATATCACCACCGGTGGCGGTGGGGCCCCCTTGTATACACCCAATCAATCATATCCCCATATCATAACCACCGCTCAGGTTCATCATTATTGTAAAATTGAGATTGATAATGACTGGATGAGTTTTGCAGCTATTGATCAAGAAGGTACTGTATTTGACTCTTTTTTTCTTAATCAGTATGGAATCGAGCTGCTTAATGTAGAAATCTCGTCTTCCTATATACCGGTGGGTGAAGATTCGCTCCGGCTACTCCTGCAGATGGAAAATCCGGCGGCGCATGAGCTCCAGCTGGCGGCTTTGATTAATGGCTTGGAAAGTAGTTATTTTGACTCTGTTGAACTATTCGACGATGGGGAACATAGCGATGGTGGGGCAGGGGATGGCATCTGGGGCCATACAATTGCACCGGTACCTTTTGAAGATATATATGCCGGATATATTGTCATTGAAGACAATGATTCCGGAACCGATTTTGTTTTAACCGACCAAATTCATTTCACCACTGTTGGACCGGTGATATTCGATGAAATTACCAATGCCAGTATGGAGGTAATCCATCCCGGCGATACCTACAGTTTTTATTTTGCGCTGAGCAATCAGAGCGATTCGGTGAGCGCTCGGGACATCAGCGCCACATTATCATCTGATTATGAGGATATTGCAGTTGGCAAGGTTAGCCGGGATTTTGGTGATATCGGACCAGGAGAAAGCGCTGAATCCGAGTGGTTTTATCCCATTGAGATTGCTGATTCCTGTGCGGTTGGCATAGAGATCCCGATTCATATCCAGATCATGAGTAATGGGATTCCTTTCTGGACGGATTCATTGTATATCGCTATCCAAACCGGGATACCTGAGGTCAGATCAGGACCGCAAACCCCTGGGCTGGGGCAAAATTATCCCAATCCTTTCAATCCGGTTACCACGATTCCATTCTACCTTCCTGATAGATTACCGGTCACTTTATCAATTTACACCCTTCAAGGGCAGCGAATTGAGACACTATTGGATCAAACCATGCCGGCCGGATATCATTCCATCACCTGGGATGCCAATCAGCTAAATTCTGGTGTTTATCTGTATCAGATTAAAGTCGGGGATTTTAAGCAAAAAGGAAAATGCGTGCTGATCAAATAAGCGATACGGTTGACTCCGAGTTATCAGAGTGCTGTGGGGTCAGATATAAATAAACCAATAAGGAGGGGACGTTATGATTGGAATGAACTTTTTAAGCTTTATTATTTTATTGGCCATCAGTTTGGTGGTTTCTTTGATCCTGCATTATGGGTTTAAATTTTATGTCCGGGCAGGTAGTGTATCCTTTATTGCCAAGGTGATTGTTGGCTGGATCGGTGCCTGGCTGGGATCGCCGGTCTTTGGCTTTTGGTTCAAAGGAGTGAATTACCACGAGGTTTATATTATCCCGGCCATTCTGGGCTCACTGGCCTTTTTAATCCTGACCATTGATGTGGTCAAATCAGTGAAAAGTGCATCTGGTGAATAAATCAGATCACAAATTTAAATAACCGTCTCACAGCACTCAATCCGGAGTCAATATAATCTGATAATGCATGCAGAATAATTGCGTGGGGTAGGATGTATAATATTTTTCGTACAAATAAAATTTTTAAAATTATCAATATTGATTTTTGGGCTAATCTGATTCCAACCCTGTAAAGACAGTAAATTTTTTCGCGACAAAACAGACCAACATGTGGTATTGATCACCTTCCAAAACCCGGTTTCGCGCAGCCAACCGGTTTTTGGATCGTCCGGTTGACCCGGCTGAGCCGGCTTGAAACCAGGTTTCACCTGTTTAAAGAAATTGGTCATGCTATGGATTTCACGAAGAGGAGGGACTCCCCGATACACTTCGTTATCGGGATAAACTTCTCATCCCTCCTCTTAATCTGATTGATGCATATATTATTAGTTATGTGCTCCAGAGGAGGGACTCCCCGATACACTTCGTTATCGGGATAAACTTCTCATCCCTCCT
>CAZXFH010000002.1:76958-122103 GCA_964640055.1 uncultured bacterium
CTTAATCTGATTGATGCATATATTATTAGTTATGTGCTCCAGAGGAGGGACTCGAACCCCCGACAAAGTGGTTAACAGCCACCTGCTCTACCAACTGAGCTACTCTGGATTCATGGTCAAAAAAAGCGCATAAATTTAAGTCATAAAAAGCGCTTTGTCAATCTTCTTATAGGTCTAAATCCTTGAAATTGTTACGCAGTTTTTGCCAGGTTTCCCGCAGACCTTCACTAACTACTTTGGTATGACCGGTAACCGGCAGGAAATTCGTATCGCCGGTCCAGCGTGGGACAACATGCATGTGCAGATGGTCTTTGACTCCGGCGCCGGCCACAGCCCCTAAGTTCAGCCCCACATTAAAGCCTTCGGCTTGCATTTTTTCCCGGATGATGACGCAGGATTTATCTACCAAGTTGAGCATTTCCAGCTTAACGACTTGATCCAAATCTGACAGAGAGGCAGTGTGCTGATAGGGGGCTACCATCAGATGTCCATTGTTGTAGGGATAGTAGTTCAAGATCACAAATGAATATTGGCCCCGATAGAGGATAAAGCGTTCGGTATCCCTATCTTCTTCAATATATTTACAGAAAAAACATTCCTGTTCTTTGATCCCGGAGATATATTCCATGCGCCAGGGCGCCCATAGTCTATCCATATAATTATTCTTTCTCGTCTTTTTCTTTTGATTCCTTAACCACTTCTTCCTGTTTATCACGGGGCATGGATTCGTAATGTGAAAATTTCTGACGATGCAGACCGCGGCCTTGAGTCATAGAGCGAAGGGCAGATCCATAGCGATGTAATTCACCTAGTGGCACCTTGGCTGTAATCTTCTGGAAGCTACCTTCGGAGCCCATTCCTTCTATTTTACCACGTCGGGTGGAGATGTCGCTCATTATATCTCCCATAAAATCTTCCGGGACAATGATTTCCAAGTCAAAGATCGGTTCCAGCAGAATCGGATCAGAATCTAGAAAGGCTTTTTTAAAAGCTTCTTTTCCAGCGATTTGAAAAGCGATATCCTTGGAATCCACCGGATGCATTTTACCGTCGTAAAAATTGATTTTTACATCGGTGACTTTATAACCGGCCAGAATACCTTCTTCGCAAGCGGCTTTAACTCCCTTTTCCACCGAAGGCACAAAAACACGGTCCACATTTTGACCCACCAGGGAATCTTCGAAATCAACCCCTTTGCCATGTTCGAGAGGAGCGACTTTCAACCATACTTCGGCAAACTGACCGGCGCCGCCTGTCTGTTTTTTATGACGATATTTGGCTGCCGATTTTTTACGGATGGTTTCCCGGTAGGGGATACGAGGTTGTTCCTGTTCAACTTCCACGTTGAATTTTTCTTTGAGCCGCGCCAGGATTACTTTTAAGTGCAATTCGCCCTGACCGGAAATAATGGTCTGTTTAATTTCCGGATCATATTCGAAATGGAAAGTCGGATCCTCGTCGGAGATCGTTTGTAATCCGATCTTGATTTTGTCTTCATCGGCCCGGGATTTGGGTTTTACCGCCACCCGGATCACTGGCAGGGGAAAATCGATCGGCGGATAGACCACCGGATTTTTGGGGGTGGATAAAGTGTCACCGGTGTGGGTGTATTTAAGTTTTACCACGGTTCCCAGATCGCCGGCATGCAGATGAGCCACCTCTTGCTTGTTTTCACCGTTGATACAATAGATCTGACCAATTTTTTCGGTTTCTTTGGCTCTGGTATTATCCAGTTCAGTGCCCGCATTGAGTTTACCGGACATGATGCGGAACAGGGAGAGTTCACCAACATGTAATTCACTCACTGTTTTGAAGACAAAAAGTGAGGTGGGGGATTCGTCGTCGATGTCCAGTTTGTCACCTTCTTTCGTTTCCAGAGCGGGTAATTCGTCGGGGGTTGGCGCAAAATCTTTAAGCAAGGTCATCATATTACTAACACCAATATTATTATAAGCCGAGGTGGCGAATATGGGGAATAATTCCCGGGACAGGATGGCCTTTTTAAGCCCCTCTCTGAATTCCTCATCCGTAAGCGTTCCGTTGTCAAAGAATTTTTCCAGCAGTTCATCATCGGATTCGGCCACGGATTCCAACAATTCCTCATGCATACGCTCAATTTTAGATTTCAGATCAGTAGGTATCTCCTTGACCTGTGGTTTTCCTTTTCCATCAATAGAATATTCATAGAGTTTAGAATTAACGATATCGATCACTGTATTATAATCAACTCCCTGATTAACAGGTATCTGGAGTGGTACTGCTTTTTTACCAAAGGCTTTCTGGATTTGAGTTACTACCCCATCGAAGTCCGCATGTTCTTTATCTAACAAATTAATCACAAAGCCAGCGGGAATATTATCCTCTTTGGTAAAATTAAATACGACTTCACTACCCACCTCGGTACCTAGCTGAGAATGGACCAGGATCAAACCAAAATCAGCCACGCGGGTACTGGCTTTACCTTCGCCAATGAAATCCAAATAGCCGGGATTATCAATCAGGTTGAATTTAGTTTCATCATGCTCACAATACATTAAGGTAGAATTAAGGGAGTGTTTACGTTCGATTTCATCTTTATTATAATCTGAAGTTGTATTGCCTTCATTGATTCGACCTAACCGGTTGATATTACCGGCTGTATATAGCATGGCTTCCGCCAGACAGGTTTTTCCGGTGGATGCATGTCCCAGCAGGGCAATATTTCTGATTTCCTTAGTTTGGTATTCTTTCAAAATATCCTCCTTTAGTAAATATTTTTGTTGGATCGTATTAATTGATCTCGCATTAATTTGCCCATTTTATTCCGCGGTAACTGTTTATAAAATTCGATAAAGTCAGGATATAAAAATTTAGGTAAATGCTCTCTGGCATATTCCAGGATTTCTTGGGTTTTTAATTTTGCTTCTTTTTTGGGAACAATACATAATTTGATCTGGCTATCATCGTTTTCCCCTATCAATTTCAAAGCAATTATCTGTTCAATTAAAGGGTGTTGAACGATGATGGCTTCGATTTCTTTGGGATTAATCACAAAACCAAATTTATGGATCTGATCAGAAATATGGCCCTCATGATAGAAAAAATCTTCGAGATCCTTGCTTGCCAGATCGCTGGTGGCAAACCACTGTTTACCGGCTTCATGTGCTTTTTTGGGATTTAAATATGAGTGAAATACATTTGAGCCATTTATGTGCAATTCTCCAATTTTTTCGGGAGTCAATTCAGCTCCGTTTTCGTCAACAACTTTCATTTGATTACAGGCTAGGGGCTTTCCGATGGATGCAGGTCGCCGGTCATAACCCAGACGATTGATACTGACAAGTCCTGCTTCAGTTAATCCGTAGCCTTCTAAAATAGCGCATTCAAGATATTTTTCACACTGATTTAATTCTCTGGCTGATAGGGTGCCACACAGAGAGATACATATTTTTAAATTAGGAAAAGGTTGCTGTTTTAGTTGTTCTTTTTCGGCCAGGAGGGCACGCAAGATCGTCGGACTGCCGACAAAGATGGATACGGCTGCCTTTTGCAGGGTTTCAATAATTGCATCTGGGTTCTTTTGATCAGAAAGGATCATCGTTCCACCCATAATAAGCGCTTGGTTCAAAACTAACTGATGGGAGATAAAATAGTAGAGGGGAGGGTATCCAAAAATGTGGTGCCGATTCGCTTTTTCAAATATTTCAACACATGCCAAGGCATTGGAAACAATGTTATTATGGGAGAGGATGACTCCTTTGGGGAAACCGGTAGAGCCTGCGGTGAACAAAATAACCGCCGGCTGATCCAGGTTGATAGCCGAATGTTGGTCCGGCATGACATTTTCATGTAAAAGGGAATTGAAATCCATTTCCTTATCCTGTACCTGACCGCAGACAAGACGCAGGAAAGGTTTACCCCGTATAGATTCAATATCACGCACAATTACCCGGTATTTCGCCGCATAGATCAGGGTGTTTATCCGGGCATATTTAGTCAAAGTATTGAGTTGTGAAGCATTGAGATGGGTGGGCAGCAGAACAGCCGTACAGCCTGCCTGCAGAATGCCATAGTAAGCAATGATAAACTCGGGACTATCATCCAGGAGCAAGCCAATATTTTGACCTTTTTGATGAATATTCTTGTTTTTCAGATTGGTACTAAAATGGGCGCTCCGGTCAAATATCTGTTTATAGGTCCATTGCTGATCCTGGTAAACGATAAAGTGCGCATGGGGCGTTTTATTTTTATGTTCGGAAAGGTATTGGATTAAGTCCTTCATTTAAAATCTCAAATATATTGCTACCTAAATTAGCGGAGAATTTTAAGGAATTTGGCTTGGGATGTCAAGGGATTTGACTGACCGGCGGTAAACTTCTTTTCTGGGTATAAGCAAATTGTTAAGAAAGGATAGATCGGAAATACTTTTATTTTGATTAAAGCAAGGCCATATTTCTGGGAAAAGATCTCGTAAGCATCACATTTTCAGGCTTTATCGTTTTTACAAAAAATTGATATTTTAATACCCAGGTCTATTGGCCTCTATTTTTTTAATTACGTGCCAGTAAAGCCTATAAATAAAATACCATTCAAACCCTATTTTTGTAAATAGATAGTGAATTCTAATGACGATCAATTCGGTTGATTTTTTCCGGCTTTTTTGCAATATTGTAACCAGAGCAACAAAGGAGGAAAAGCATGCGAAGAATATTGCTAACAGTTACTATGCTCAGTTTAATGGTTATTTTTGGTTTCGGCCAGGATACCTGGTATTATCATCCGGAGCTGGAGATTCAATTTAGCTCCCAAGATACAGCCCTGAGTAATCCATTTTTATGTACAACTGATTCATCAGGTAATTTATGGCTAATTTCTTCTACTTCAACCTCTTTGGATGCCCACAATGCTTTATATAAAGCCGCTCCAGGCGACACGGTCTTTACCTTGATCGATGATTACAGCGATGACGCCGATGTACATTCGACTCGCGGAATTACCAATATTGGCAATGATATTTATGTTATGTGCCGTTCAACATCACAATACATTTCGTTTATGTATCGTTATCCCGACGGTAATTTCAGTGAACGCACCCTCCGCTAAAACATGAGCTGTTGGGATTAACTGGTGTGATCGCCTGGACGATTGGTACAGCCGTAGGCTATGGCGGGGATGCGGCTCCCATGGGTGGTGCCATGGAAGGACAACGTATCTTCTCCAGCAAAAGTGGTCGTGAGGCGTCTAAGATGTATATCTGGGCCCTGATCATTTTAATGGCTTTACTGACTCTCCTGACTTTGCCTGCCCTGGGTGCCATGGTTCGCTGGCCGGGATTATATACGGGTGCAATCAACAAGGAAACCGCTTTCGGCCTGTTGATCGCTCACTATATGCCACCGGGGATTCTGTGGCTGGCCATTGCCGGATTGGGCGCCAGTATCATGTCTACCATTGATTCCAACTTGAATTTCGGCTCCCAGGTCGTGGTCAATGATATTTACCGCCGCTTTATTCAACCAGATAAATCAGAAATACACTATCTATGGGTGGGACGGGGAATTATTTTTCTGATCATGGGCCTTGCCATGAGCGTAGCACTGCAGGCCAGGAATGTCATTGATATCGCTATCTTTATGCTGGGCATCAGTTCTGCGGAACTGACGGCCAACTGGGCGCAATGGTGGTGGTGGCGCTTTAATGCCAAAGCCAGAATTGTGGCTTCTTTTGGGGGACCGCTGATTTTTATTCTGATAAAATTTGTACTCTTTAAAGAGCTAAGTCCCTACTGGCATGTATTTATCTCCATCGGGATAACCACCCTGACTTGGATTGGAGTAGCATTATTTACCCCGCCCGATAAAGAGGAAGAGCTCGTCAAATTTTACCGGCGTATTGTTCCCTTGGGACGCTGGCAACCAATCGCCCAAAAAGCAGAGGTGAAACCACTACACCGTGTTTCGATCTTGACCGGTTTCGGAGTTGCTTTTTTAGGTATGGTGACTATTTCATGCGGGGCAATTATGATAGCCCAGGCCTATATCGGACGCTGGCGATTGGTATGCAGCTTATTTCCGGCATTTTTATTGTGTGGGCTGGTCTCAATCAAGAGTTATCGTCGGTATATAGCCCGATTAGAAACCCGCATCAACCCGATTGACACTAATAAATTAAATGAAATATATAAATAAATTCACCGGACTAAAAATTAATTATTAACGCAATTTTAACCCAGATTTCACAATAATTTATTTTTGAATTTTTAGGTAATATGCCTATGTTTCGTAGGTAAAATGGAATTGGATGCTAATTAATATTTTGGATGAAGCTAAATAATTTTTTTCCTACTTACTTAAAAATAATCTCCATTCTGCTGATTCCCTGCTTTTTACTGTCACAAAATCCTAACCGGCGCACCTCAATAAAGGGTTTGAATAAGTCTACGGTTGCCGATTACAATACTTTTACCACCGTAGGACAGATTGGCATGACCATCACCAATTTCGGACTGTTGGGTGAGGGTTGGAATAATCCCGACCAGCCATCCTGCCGCTATAAACAGTATGCTGATATTGATCGTGAGGAAGTTGAACACTTTTCCTATGCTGGATTATGGATAGGGGGAATAGTAAAAGGTAACAGCCGGGTAACTACTGCCATTGTTGACGGGGTTTTTGATTACGGAGCGGAAGGATTTGAATTCTCGTACAGTCCTGATCCCGCCGATACCATTCGTATTAAGTCGTCTATTGAGACCAGTAAATATTATTCACCTCGGGCCATTTCCCATCAAGATTTTATTTGTGATTATAACGATTTCGGCGGCGTGATCAATCATGATCCCATGGGTATCCGGGTGCATCAGGAATCCTATGCCTGGAACTATTCCTTTACCGATGCTTTCGTGATCATGGACTATACTATCTATAATGAGTCCTATAAGATTGATCCCCAGGGAAAGGGGTGGAATATTAAAAATATCTACCTTGGAATGTGGGCGGATGCTTCCGTAGCCAATATGAACTATACCAGCGCTTATGAACCCGGCGGGGGGTTTACCTGGTATGATAATCTGGATGGTTTTGATCACAGCATCTTCGATCCTGACCCCAGCGATCAAACACCGGGATATCCGCGCCATATCGCCTACCAGTATGATGCTGATGGAGATAACGGTTTTGCCCACAGTTATATCGGCTTTCGTATACTCGGAAATGCAGCTGTTCCCCGGGATTATTGGACTACCTACTACCGGCAGTGGGTTTGGTCAACCTCGGTTAACATGAACTATTTGGAATATGCCATGCCCGTTGATGATGAGCAGCGTTATAATTGGATGCATAAATCTGTACCGCGTAAAATAGGGGTTGAAGGCTATAACAGCAATGGATACCCGAATGATCCCGATAGCTGGATATTTTTAATATCCGGCGGGCCATTTGGAAGTCGTCCCGATCCGGCGACACCGGATTCAGCAAACTGGATTATGGAGCCCGGTGATTCAATTAAGGTTGCATTAGCTGTGACCTGTGCCCGCTGGGCAACCTCAGCTCTGTCTGATAACGAAGCCCGCAAAGCATACCTCTATGCCAACTCCGACTGGGCTCAAATCGCTTTTAATGGAGAGGATGTGAATAGTAATGGTATCCTGGAACCGGAGGAAGATGTGGATCAGGACGGAGTTCTGGATCGCTATATTTTGCCGGCACCACCGCCTTCACCCCGGTTACATATTGTGGCGGAAAGTAAGCAAGCCACGCTTTATTGGACCCGCCATCCCGAAGAGAGCAAAGATCCTCTGACCCAGAAAAAAGATTTTGAAGGGTACCGGATTTATGCCCGCAGTAAAACTGTGACGGATAATCCTAAATGGACTTTATTAGGACAATTCGATCAAAAAAATGAGATAGGGTATAATACCGGATTTGAACATATAAAGATTCCTAGAGAAGAGGCCACGGTCACACAAGTAAATGGTATGGATACCACCTATGCCTATCAAATTTTTAACAGCGATACTTCGTATTACAAAATAATTGACAGAGACACGGTTTTTTACCGCTTTGTCAATCAGGGGATTAAAAGCGGTTGGCCGGAGCGCAATGTATATGCGGTTACCTCCTATGACAAAGGAGACCCTACTACTGGCCTGGAGAGTTTGGAAAGCAATATTATTACGAATTTAACTTATGTTATTGCCGGCAAACGCCCCCAATCGGAAACAGCTCAAAAAAATACTCAGGTTGGCGTATATCCCAATCCTTATAAAGCGCGGGCAGTGTGGGATGGTTTTGGTGAACGGGAACGCATGATCTGGTTCTATAATCTACCCTCCAGAGCCCAGATCAAGATTTTCACTTTATCCGGTGAATTAGTCGATTCCTTTAAGCACAATGCCCACAGTTATCAGGGCACCGATATCAATAATTTAAAAAGTGTCTCGGCGCGCGGTAACATTGAATTTTCTGGTGGGGAACATGCCTGGGATCTGATCACCAAATGGGATCAAGCCGTGGCCACCGGACTGTATATTTTCACAGTGGAAAACCTGGAGAATGGAAAAATCCAGCGTGGTAAATTTTTAATTATCAAATAAGAGAGAGGAAAGGAGAAAAGGATGAAAAAAAAGTTATTCGGATTGTTTTTGGTCTCTTTGGTCTTTTTTGCTTACTCCACCGGGCAAGCCATTACCCCGATAGCTGACGTTCAGGATACCACGGGTACTGGTAGTGATGCCTCGGCTATGCTCGGACAAAGCGTGACCATTGAAGGTATTGTAACCGCCGAATCCTGGGCTTTTGGTAACAGTTACTATTTTGTACAGGATGCCGAAGCCATGTGGAGTGGAATCAAGGTTTATGATTCCGGCCGGGGTAATGCCTATGGTGATAGTGTCCGGATTACCGGAACTGTGGATGAGTACTATAATGTTACTGAAATTACCGATGTAATCGAATATGTTAAATTAGATAGTGGCAAAAGTGTTGATCCGATATTGGTAAACACCGAAGAAGTCGGAACCGGCGGCAGTAATGCCGAAGCCTATGAAGGTGTGTTAGTACAAGTCAGTGATGCCGAGATCACCAACGCTGATCTGGGTTATGGCGAATGGGAATTGAATGATGGCACGGGCGCCTGCCGGGTAGATGATGCCGCCGATTATTATTTTGATCCGGCGCAATATGATAGTGTCCGCAGTTTAACCGGTGTTTTGGAATACTCTTACAGCAATTTTAAAGTTCTGCCGCGCCTGGCCTATGATATTATTGGTTCGGGCGGATTTACCCGCCTGCAACGGATCCAGCAGGTCCGTCATAGTGATCTGTTAAAAACACCTCAGGACGGTGTGTCTGACATTTCCTATCTGGACGGGGATACCATTTCGGTGACCGGAGTGGTAACCATGCCAACAGGCCTCAGTTTTGCGGGTGCTGGTATCAAATTTATTTTTTCTGATACAGCGGGTGGCCCCTGGAGTGCGATTTTATCTTACAATGAGGATAGCACGGCCTATCCCACCCTGTATGAAGGCGATATTATCGAGATGACCGGTTATATTGGTGAGTATACCACCGGTTCCAGTAATATGACTGAATTCTGGATTACCAGTCCGATTCAAATTACCAATATCGGCCAGGATCTGCCACCGGTGGATACGATCAATACCGGTGATCTGCGGTTACCCGCCACCGCGGAACAGTGGGGCAATGTTATTGTAGCGGTAAAAGATGCGGAAGTAATCAATGTGAATCCCCAGTATGAGCTTTTTTCAGTTGATGATGGCACTGGCGAAATCTTGATTGATGACGACAGTGATAGCCTGGAAGGCTATGTCGATCCGCCCGTAGGTGCTCTGTTTGAATCGATTAGTGGCTGGGTCTACCATCACTATGGTAGCTATGCGGATTCCAGTACTTATAAGTTAGAACCACTGTATGTAGATGATCTTGTATTGGGCTCCGGTCCACCCCAATTGACAGATGTATCTCGTGATCCGGGAGTACCGCTTTCCACCGATGCGGTTTCGGTTGAAATTGATGTCACCACCAATGCTGAAATTGATTCGGTTACAATCTTCTACACGGTTGATGGTGGAGATCTGAATTATGTCAACATGAGTAACACCAAAGGTGATATCTATACCGGCCAGATTCCAGCCCAAGCCAACGGCTCTTTTGTTGAATATTATATCCAGGCCTTTGATAACAATGGGATGAGTTCTTTTATGCCGGCGGATACTTCGGCTTTTAAATATGGCTATATTATCAGGGATGAAGGCCTTTCAATATATGATATTCAATATTCTCCCTGGCATATAGCTAATTCCCCCTTTAATGAATGTCATGTGTCGGTTTCCGGGATTGTAACTGTAGATACATCTTTTAATAACGCTTATGAAGCCTATACAATTCAGGATGGTAGTGGTGCCTGGAATGGCGTTTGCGTTTTTGGTATTACAGAACTGTTACAACGCGGCGATGAGATCAAGGTATACGGCGCGGTTTCCGAAAACAATCCTGATTGGACTTATAAATGGGGCAACAATACTGTGATCCTGGCCGATTCCATCGAAGTATTATCTGAAGGCAACACTCTGCCAGAGCCGGTTGAACTGACGACCGCCGAATTATCCAACGATACCACCACAGCCGAACAATATGAAGGTGTTTTGGTCTCGGTCAATGATGTTCAGGTTACTGCGCTTAATACTTATGACTGGTCAGTAGATGATGGTACCGGCAGCTGTCTGATTGATGACGATGCCGCACCCAGTGATCTGGCTGCCTGGTTTGATACCCTGGCCGTGGGCCATACCATGACTCAGGTCACCGGACCTTTTATCTTCAGTTTCGGGACCTATAAAATTACTCCGCGCGATTTGGTTGATGTAAGCGTTGATGTTGGCTTTGCGGAAAATCCGATCACCGAAGCCTATGCCTATCGCCTCAAACAGAACTATCCCAATCCCTTCAATCCGGATACTCGCATCTATTTTGAAATTCCCAGAAAAGAGCATGTATCCATTCAGATCTATAATATTCTGGGACAGCGGATCCGGTCACTCACTCGTCAGGAATATTCGGCAGGTCAATATGTGCTGAACTGGGATGGGCGCAATGATTCCGGTGAATTGGTCTCCAGCGGTACCTATATCCTGCGCATGAAAGCCGGCAACCACATTGACTCGAAGAAGATGCTGTTAATTCGTTAAGATCATTAATTCAGGGCGGGAAGTAAGGCAACTTCCTGCCCTGAAAACATCTCGAGAGACATGGGAAAACGAAACCGAACTATCTTTTTATCAAAAGTTATCTCCACTGCACAGTGTAAACACATTGTCTCTCTTTTATTAATATTGATACTGCTTTGGTCTATCATTTTTATAGGGTGTGATAATCCTTTCTTAAAAGACCGTAAATCAGAAAAATTAGCTAACCAACCACCCGAGACCTATCTCTTTCTCTATTTTGATAGTGATACTCTGACTGTTCAGGATACGACCTATCAGGATGACCAGCCGGTGATTGTAAAAGATACGATTATTACCACTTTGGATACAACCACCAGCCGGCAGGAATTACACTGGTGGGGTGAGGATCCAGATGGAGAGGTAATCGGTTACTGGTATCAATGGAACTATATGAGTGAACCGGTTTTCACCACCGCGGAAGTAGGCACCTTTTACGTCCCGATCCGGCAGGAATACGATGTCTTTGATTTTCAGGTTCAAGCTGTTGATAATGACAGCTTGGTTGATCGGGTACCGGCGACCCTTTCCTTTCCGGTCTTTAACTCCTTCCCGCATATTAGTTTCCGTAATAAGAGTAATCCACCTGCACCGGCGAATAATCCGGATGTCACCAATTATACCTTTCCTACCCGAACGTTTATCTGGGATGCCGTCGATCCCGATGGGAATGAGACTATCACTGAAATATTATGGAGCCTGGATGATACCACGCAGTGGAACGTGATCCAGCGTGACCAATTCGGAAACTTACCCGATCATATCACCCTGACCGATATTCCGGTGGGCTTCCATACCTTCTATCTTAAAGCCCGGGATATTGCCAGTGCGGAAAGTAACCTGCTCATGTTTCCCGATACAACTGATGATAACGTACCGAACCATTGGTATGTTAAACCAGCTGTGGGCAGTGTTTTGTTGGTTAATGATTTTTCCTGGGATCAGAATGATTATACAGTACAAAATTTTTATACAACTATATTGAAAGAAATCATCGCGGCGCCGGATACTTTTTCAGTCTGGGAAATTGGCAGTACTTTTGGTGATGCAGCCGTTAACCCGCAAAATGCCTTGCCCTATTCCAGCACGGATATTGAAGCCTATTTAAGTTATTTTAATAAAGTGATCTGGTTCTGTCATCTGGGTAAACCGCACATCACCGAAGCCGGTCTCAGTATGACCCGCTATATAAAGAATGGTGGTCATCTTTTTATTACTAACGGCAATGAACAGGCACCTGATACCACCTGGCTGTTTACCAGCATTGATTCGACTTTCCGGCTCAATCCGGGCGGTCGCTTACTGCCCGACATCTATGTGAATGCGAACTTTGGCGTTCCGGAAGTGGACACGAACCTCAATTTACGGGTTGAGCAGCTAATTGGAAATCGTGTCTCTGCGCTGATTCCGAAAGCGATCCCGGGGACTTATTCTGTTTTTAATATGGAGCATCCGGACAGTACAGATATTGCAGTACCCTATGAAGGCACCCCTAATGTTGGTCTACATTTCGAGCCCGATTATATTGCCGGAGAGAGTATCTACTTCTCATTACCACTCCATTATTGTAATGGCGACCAAAATGTAAAAGCACTGATAGATTATATCATTAATGATGAATTCGAAGATTAGAAAACATTTTATTCTGCTTTTGATCGGTTTGCTCGTTTGGGGGGCGGCTGGATTTACCTTATTAGCCCAGTCAACAGGAACGATTACCGGGCAAGTAATTGATAAAAAAAGCGGTAAACCACTTCCTGGTGTTAATATTTTGATAAAAGGCACATATTACGGCGCAGCCACCGATCAAAATGGCACCTTTCGAATTCCCAATATAACACCCGGTGTCTATGACATTCAGACCCAAATGATCGGGTATAAAGTGGTTTTACTGACCGGTGTAAAAGTAGTAGCAGGAGAGACCCGGGAAGTGAATATAGAGATGGAAGAAACCGTATTGACCCTGGGTCAGGAAGTGGTGGTTGTCGGTGAGAAACCAATTGTTGAAGTCGACAATACATCTTCATCACTAAAATTTTCCAGTGATGATATCACGTCACGCATTGCGGAAAGTGTCAGCGATGTGATCAAGGATCAAATCGGCGTGGTTGAGAGTGATAATCAGATTCATGTACGTGGCGGGCGTGTTGATGAAAGTCAGTTTATCGTGGATGGTTTATCCCTAAAAGATCCGCTGACCGGCTCGGTCAACCAGTTGTATGTCAATCCCAACGCCATTGAGGAATTAGAATTTATTTCAGGTGGTTTCAATGCCGAATACGGGCAGGCGATGTCCGGGATTATCGATGTAAAATTAAAAGAGGGTGGTAACCACTACGAAGGTAGTCTGACTCTGAAATCCGATCAGTTTGATATCCTGGGGTCCGGATTTAATACGGATATCGCCGAATTTACCATTGGCGGACCCGAACCGCTCACCGGAACCCTGTTACCCAATATAAATATGGACCTCCCCGGCCAGATGTATTTTTTCATCAGTGGCTATATGAATATATCCGATACTTATCTGCCGCATGCCCAGAAGTTATATCCGAAAGAGAGCTGGCAGAAAAAGTTTGCCCTGCGGGAAGATAACAGCTGGAGTTGGATGAGTAAATTTACCTGGAAGCTGACTCCCAAACATAAATTCTCTATTTCCCAGAACAATTCCCTGAATATCGACCAGGGCTTTTTTTCCTACCGTGGATTCCGGGACGAGTTTATCAAGATTTTGGATAATTATCTGACCGTATCCAAAGGCTCATATGTGACCAATCTTATTTGGAAGCAAACGCTCTCATCGAAAGCCTTTTATGAGTTGAATATTGGGAAATATTTGACCTTTGACCATGCCGATGTCCGGAGCAAACATTGGAGCGAATATAATGAAACCCTGGATCTGGAGCCGGTTGAATACTCGAAATTTAATGAGGACGGGGATATCCGCATCTATCAGGGAGATGAATATTGGGATAGTGGTGATGATCCCCATTGGTATGATTATTATAGTAACACCTGGTCAATTAAAGGGGATATGAGTTACCATCCCACGCAACGGCACAGTTTCAAAGCCGGTTTCAATTCGGACTTCACAGAATTACAGGTTATTGATATTTACAAACCCTGGCTGGGGACCAGTGGTTTGGGGCAAAGCTGGGATATGTACCGGGTCTATCCGGCCAAAGGCGCTTTCTACTGGCAGGACCGGATCGTCTTTGAGGGTATGATCGCTAATCTGGGCATCCGCTATGATTACTGGTTTCCGGGAGAGTACATTGAAGATGCTGTTAATAATCCGGATATTTACACCATTACGGAAGCCGGGCGGGAAAAATTTAAAAAAGAGACCTTTCAATTTTTAGGTCGTCGCGGCAAGGGACATTTATCCCCCCGTATCGGTATATCTCATCCGGTCACGGATAATGACATGCTCTATTTCAATTACGGCCATTTTTCCCAATTACCGACTTATGCTTTTGTCTATGCTAAGTTAAACAGTACAGCTGAAGCAACTTATAATCTGATCGGTAATCCCAATCTGGATCCGAAAACCACCGTAGCCTATGAATTAGGAATCAAACATAAATTTGATGAAAACCGGGCGATTGAATTCAAAGCCTATTATAAAGACATGTTTGACTATGAAACTTCCCAGAAAATTAATACCTACAACCCTAAATTGGGCCGCTACAGTTTAATTATGTATATCAACATGGACTATGCCCGTTCCCGGGGAGTGGAATTAATCTATCGGCAACGATACGGTCGCTATATTACCGGGGATTTGAATGCCTCTTATTCCATTGCTACCGGTAAGAGCTCGCGGCCCACGGATAATTTATTGGTTGAAGCCGGAAGAATTGAGTCCAAACCATTGACTGAGAATTATTTGCGCTGGGATCGTCCCTTGCAAGTCTCGGGTAATTTACGTATTAAAGTTCATAAACAAACGCGCCCCCGGATTCTGGGAATACCTTTTTTAAACCACTGGGGCCTTAATGTGCACTTAGAACTACAGTCCGGAAGGCGTTATACCGCCAGTACTATTATTGACTCGGTCTTTTCCGAGGGTAACCTTTATCTGATCGGACCCTCAAAATCAGATAAACCCTACTCCGAAGTAGCGGATATGTATTCCTTAATGGATATTAAATTTTATAAAGACCTGGTTAACAGTAAGACTTATTCAGTCCGGCTATTCATGCAAATCGAGAATCTGTTTGATGTGAAAATCGCCCGGTATATCAATCCCTACACCGGAAAGCCCTATGATCCGGGCCAACCGATCGCATATCGTTATATTGATAAACCCAATCCAAATTTTGACCCGAGTCGCTATCGCCGGCCACGCCGTATTATGGTGGGAGTTTCATGCCATTTTTAGCTCATAAAAAAATTGCCCCGATTATTTGTAGTGTTTTATTGCTTCTCTTGGTGAGCAGCATGAAGACCTATGCCTTGGACCTTTTTCCAAGTTTAGGGGGGCAAAGAGCCGGAACCTCTGTTTTTACCTTTCTGAAAATTGGTGTCGGGGCCCGTTCCACCGGAATGGGAAATAGCGGAGTGAGTTTAGCCCGGGATGCTGCGACACTTTACTGGAATCCGGCCGCTGCCGCTCAGCTGGGCCGCAACAGTCTAACGGTCTCCCACATGCGCTGGCTGGTTGACATTCAATATAATTACCTGGGATACATTCAAAAAGTAAGTAAAAATATATATCTGGGAATCAGTACCGGGGCGCTATATACAGATCCCATGGAAGTAACCACAGTCTACCATCCCTATGGCAGTGGTGAATATTTTAATTTCGGTGATATCTTTTTTGGGTTGACCTTTTCACAAAAGATGACCGATCGTTTTTCCTATGGATTTACGATTAAATATGTGGAAGAAACCCTGGCGGATCTGGATATGAAATCAGCTATGATGGATCTGGGCACCTTTTACTGGACCGGATTCAAAACCCTGCGGTTCTGTGTCTCCTTGGTCAATTTTGGACCGCAATCCCGTCCGGCCGGTACCTATGACAAACCAATACAAGAGGGTGGGGTAGAAGCTGCTCAATACACACTGTTTTCACCCCCTACAGAGTTCCGCATCGGAGCTGCCATGGATGTGCTGGAATTCAATCAAACCAAAACCTTGTTCTCCTGTCAACTTAATCATCCTGTGGATAATAAGGAAAATTTCGTGATAGGTGTGGAACAGAATGTGGCTGATCTTTTGTTTTTAAGAGCCGGATGGATGGGCGCTCAAAAGGAACGCAATTATACCACTGGTCTGGGTCTCAACATTCCCTTAGGAACTATTCGGTTTACTGCTGATTATGCCTGGTCTGATTTTGGTGTTTTGGGCGATGTGCAACGAATTCAAATGTCATTGTTATTCTAATGAAAAAAATTAGTGTAGTTCTCCTTTTAACAGTAATTTCAATTTTCGGTTGGCATTGTGCCTATGATCCGGTGACCATGCCCGAGACCACCGATTCCAGCCAGGTTTTTAAACCCGGTGAGGAGAAATACATTTCCCTCAACCCAACCTGGAATGGAGATACCCGGGATTTTGATCAGCCCAGAGATATCTATATTTCCATTGACGATTACATCTTTGTTGCTGACAGTGGTAATAAGCGGATAGTGGTATTAAATAAGACCGGTCGACCTATTCAGACAGATAATTTCGGGAATGACTTTTCAATACTGGATTCAATCCCCAGCGCTAGGAGTGAAAGTAAAATTGCCCCGGTTGCTCTAACCTTGGATTCAAAATTAAATTTGTTTGTTTTAGATAGATCAAAATATATTTATTGCTGGAATCAATTCATTAATAATATCCACAATCGCTATACCGGTCAAGATTCAATTGCGGCAGAGATTATCTATGAAAATACGACCATCGGCGACCGTAAGCAGGTGACGCCGGCCGATTTTGCACAATCCAAAGTACTTGAACAAAATGGGTATCGCATTGATGAAGTACTATGGAAGTACCGCCCGCAACTTATCGATAGCATTTTAGCACCCCATGTCTTCTACCAGGAGGACCGTCTCGGTGACGCTGCTTTTGTGGGAATTGCAGCCGCACCTTTTGGTAACAATTCTATCTATGTGACCGATCAATTAAATCAACGGATTACCCGCATCGACTTGGTCCGCTCACAATATCTGAAACTGAAGGATGGTACAACCCTTTGGCAACACAAAGGGGTTTTTGTTAGTAACATTGCCAATGCGGGAACCGGTGCGGGAACGGTCAATAATCCTGCGGGAATAGTTGTTGATCAGGAAGGTAATCTGCTCTATACCCAGTCCGGAAAGAATTTTGGCGTCCACAAAATAAGACAGATTTCTGCCGAATATCAGAGTTGGACGTCGGTTTTTGCCCTTGGTGAAAACGAGATTATGGATTTAGACCGCTTTACCTCACCTGCCGATGTAGCTATTGATGACCAAGGCAATATTTTTGTTTTGAATACCGGTAGAAATGAGATTCAACAGTTTAATGATCGTGGACAATTTATCCGTAAAGCCGGATTACGGGAGGTTCAGGTTGATACCACTGTGATCGATACCCTGATCTCTTCCGGGGATACTACCTTTACTGAAACGGATACTATTATGACCAAATATTATCACGATATGCTGAATAATCCTCAGAGCATTTCCATCGACGACGGAGTCATATACGTGGTCAATACAGGCAATAATGAAATTATCCGTTTCAAACTATCCACAGATATTGATATTGAATTACCGGAATAAATAAAATCTATTATCTAAAGTTCGATTTCCAGATCTTCCATGGCCAGTAGTATCTCTAGATCGGACTTAGGATAGTTTATCTTTTTATAATTAATTGATTTTTTGAGGATATTTTCAATCTCAAAATCATTCCGTTCGGGTTCGTGGTGAAATAACGCCAAGCGTTTGACATCGGCTTTGACTGACAGGTCAATGCCCACTAAAGCCGAGCTGTGCCCCCAATCCTCCTTACGAATCGCTTCCTCAAAAGTATACTGTGCATCAAAGACCAGCAAGTCGGAATCTTTGATGAAGTCAATTTGTTTGTTAATCGCTTTTTCCGAGAAATCTTTATATTCGGTATCGGTGGCGTAGTTAAATATTTTATCCTTGTGTCTGATACGATATCCAAAGGAACCACCGGGATGGTGCAGCGGCAGGTTTTTTATTTTTACTTTTCCCACTTTTATTTCTGATTCACGCTCCAGCTGCACAAATTTTTTTTTAGAGCTCATCTTTTCCAGGGAAACCGGGAAAAAGCGAAAATCCTGTTGAAATTCAAGCCGCTCATGAAGATTGGGATGAGGACTGTAAAAAGTAAGTTTGTTTTGCGGAAAGAAGGCTGGAGTAAAGTAGGGGAGTCCCATGATATGATCCCAATGGGTGTGGCTTAAAAAGATATGTAGATCCAAACCTTCTTTATCGAGATCATTTTGCATCAGGTGATTTCCCAGGCGTCGTAAGCCGGATCCCATGTCAAATATGAATATTTTATCATCTGTACGGAGTTCCAGGCAGGCTGTATTACCGCCAATTACACCGGCTTCAATTGCGTTGAGATTGTTAATATAAAGCTCTAATTGCAGCGGTTCGGACAGAATGTCTTTCGGAAAATTATTTAAGATACGACGAATTTTATCTTTTACCTGCTGAGTGGTGGTCGGTGTTGGTATTGACCCCCTAACGCCCCAAAATTTTATTTTCATAAAAATTCATCCCAATAATGTTTAGTAAGACAAGTGCCTGCCTCTATTCTGGTAAATGAAATATAGATAATCAGTCCAATACTATCAACAAAATATTTAAAAAAAAATGTGATATAGCTAACATCAGTGCAAAAAGTTGCCCTGAAAGTTCCCTCTAGTTAACGACAATGCTATTTTACTTTATAATAAAAATTAGGTATATTTAGACATGTCAATAAAGGGGTTATACACCAAGTTTAGTAAGCAAAACAAGAAACAGAAGATTGAAAAATGTGGTATTGCTCTCAGTGGCGGTGCAGCTTTGGGGATTTCCCATATTGGCGTGTTAAAAGCCTTGGAGGAATATAATATAAAACCGGCTGTCTTGGCCGGCACCAGTGCGGGGGCTCTAATCGGGGGTATGTATGCCAAAGGATTAAGTATCAAGGAAATGGAAGCGATCGCCCGCTCTATTGATCGCAAAAAAACGGTGCAGTTATTATCCCCCAAAATTCAACGCGGCGGTTTACTGGATGGGCAAAATTTCCTTGAATTTTTAATAGATAAAGTTGGCGAGGTTAATATCGAGGATCTACCCCTGAAATTTATTGCAGTGGCCGTGGATTTTAAAAATGGTGACATTCTGTATATAAATCAAGGACAGTTGGTACATGCAATTCGGGCCAGCATATCGATCCCGGGTGTTTTTATGCCTTTTCACGCTAATAATACCCTGCTGGTTGATGGTGGGGTGAGAGTTAATTTACCGCTTCGCGTGATTAAGGAGTTTGAGCACGATTTTTTACTTGGCGTCAATGTACTCAAGACCAAACATTTGAATTTAGAAGGTCACTTTACCCGTGTCGACCGTGACCAGGTAATTTCCGATTCTGATAAAAATAACTTTTTTAAACGGATTGCCGATATTGTCAATATCGGTATTTCCCAGCAAAAAATCCAACTTCCCCGTTTAACCAGTGCCGGTTATCAAGCGCTCAAAATTTTGTTAACAGAACTATCAAACCGGGAAATCGAGATCAACCAACCCGATCTGGTGATTGATGTGGATGTCTCCCATATTAAATTATGGGAATTCTGGCAAGCCAAGGAATTGATTGAAATCGGCTATGAATCAGCCCGCTCACAATTAGCGAATTATTTTAAGCAATAATATTTTTAGAAGTTTATACAGTCAAAATTTACAAAAAAATCTGATTATGTGATCGAATCTAGTTATATTATCGATGAAGATGAAAAGAAAGGTATAACGAATATGAGTACAAAAGAATCGATTAACAGGCGTGATTTCTTAAAAAATTCTATTTCCCTGGGTATGGCGGCCTTCGGTGCTGCTGTTTTTCCACGGGGTAATAAGGGCCGAGCGGCCGAAAATGTGGTTAAGTACCCGGATTTGGTTGCTGTCCGTAATGGTGAGCCGGATGTTATGTATCAAAAAGCCATTAAAGTCATGGGGGGGATGCAGCGTTATGTTAGTAAGGGGCAAGTTGTGACTGTAAAACCCAATATCGGCTGGGCCCGGGAACCGGAACTGGCGGCCGATACCAATCCCTTACTAGTGAAAACGATCATTGAAAGCTGCTATGCTGCCGGTGCAAAAAAAGTCTATGTCTATGACCATACCTGTCATGATTGGAAACGTTCCTATCAGTTAAGCATGATCGAGAAATATGCTAAAGAAGCCGGTGCCCAGGTGGTATCTGGCGACGATGAGCGCTATTATCAGGAGGTTCGTGTCCCCGGTGCCAAAGTCTTAAAACAAACTAAGGTACATGAATTATTTCTGGACTCTGATGTGATCGTCAATGTGCCGGTTATCAAACATCATGGCTCATCCCAAATCACTGTGGCCATGAAGAACCTCATGGGAGTGGTTTGGGATCGTGGATACTATCACCGCAATGGCTTGCATCGGTGTATTACGGAATTTTGTTTATACCGGACACCACAACTAAATATTGCCGATGGGTATCGGGTAACTATGGATAATGGGCCACAACGGGCCCGTCCGGAAGATATTAAGTTGACAAAAATGTTACTAATTTCCGAAGATATCGTGGCCCTGGATACGGCTGCTGCCCGGGTCCTAAAGGCTGATCCCGGCGCTATAAATCACATCAAATATGCCGCCGAAAAAAATATTGGTCATATGAATCTGGATGAATTGAATATCAAACGCATCGCCCTGTAAATAAGGTCATATACGCTAACCGTTATCCGCTGCATTAAAAATAAATGACACTTCGCAGATTACGTATAGGAATATCGTTTATTATTTTTACACTCTTTTTATGGCTCTTTTTGTGGGGTATAGAAAGTAATGCCCCAAATTATTCACAGATTCTTTTAGGGCTCCAATTTGTACCCGCTTTGATCAAAGTGCTTACCTTTTCCTTTGGTTTTGCTTTTCTGGGATTTCTGATCATCATCATAACCAGTTTTATTTTTGGCCGTTTCTACTGCGCAGCGGTTTGTCCGCTAGGGATTTTACAAGATATTGTCATATTCTTTTCCCACCGGTTAAAATTAACACGTCATCACCAATATCAACGGCCTTTCAAAGTCATCAGATATACTGTTTTATTATTGTCCGTCCTGATCACGATTACCGGTAGTATAACCATGGTAAGTTTACTGGATCCCTACAGTATATTCGGCAGAATAGTAACCCATCTATTAAAACCAATTTTAATTGGATTGAACAATTTAATCGTCCCTATCCTGGAAAGTTTTAATGTCTATGCCATCACCTATAGTAGTATTCATTCCCTGACGATTTTCACTTTATCCATTACCCTGATACTTTTTTTCCTGGTGGTCGGATTGGCGCTTTTTAAGGGACGGCAATATTGTAATACAATTTGTCCCGTGGGAACAGTTTTGGGCCTGCTGGCTAAAAAGTCCCTGTTTAGCATTCAAATCGACCAGCAACAGTGTAATGCCTGTGGATTATGTGAAAGAGCCTGTCGGGCGGGTTGTATCGATAGTCGCTTTAAACAGGTTGACCATGATCGTTGCGTGGTGTGTTTCGACTGTCTGGAAACGTGTCAGAAGATTCATTATGTGCCTAAATTGAAAGATACCATTGATCAAAAGTATTCTTTGTCTAGACGGCGTGAGTTTTTAAAACGAACAACACTTCTGTCCGCTGCAATGTTATTGCCCTCCGCAAACTATGGTCAGTCACCGGAGAAAGAAGGTGAAAAACACCCTCTTCCGATTATCCCTCCGGGGGCAAAATCAATAGAGAACTATATCAAATTGTGTACCGCCTGTCATTTATGTGTGAGCGCCTGCCCCAGCAAGGTATTGACGCCGCTTGTAGCTGCCTTTGGCCGTAAAGGTATTATGCAACCCGGATTTGATCTTGACCAGGGATATTGCCAATATAGTTGTAATACCTGTAGCCGGATTTGTCCTACCGGCGCTATCTCACCCATAACCTTGGAGGAAAAACAGTTGATCCAGGTTGGCAAGGTGAAATTGTTTATTGATACCTGTGTGGTGGAAAAGGAAAGACAGGATTGTGGCGCTTGTGCGGAAGTTTGTCCGACCCATGCGGTTTATATCGAGAAAAAGAACAATCTGTACTATCCCAAAATTGATGAAAAACCCTGTATCGGCTGTGGTGCTTGTCAACACGTATGCCCTACCTTTCCAAAATCGATTATTGTGGAAAGGAACACCACTCACGCCACTGCTGAAAAGCCGTTTTACAACCAGCCAACTCCGAAAAAGGAACCGGAACCGGCTGAAACAGAACAAGAATTTCCCTTTTAATGAGTGTACTTATGGTTATATTAAAGAAAATTAGTTCAAATCAATAACCAAGAGGAATCGGTATGCCTAAAAAATTCATTAAGGATTTAAAATCAGGCGATACGGTTGCCGGTTATTTCGGAATATTACAAAAAGCGCAAAAAATCACCCGTCAGGATAAGCCCTATCTGGATCTGATACTGGTTGATAAATCCGGTCGGATCAGCGCCAAGATGTGGGATAATGTTGAGCAAGTAACCGACGATATTGTTGAAGGTCGCGCAGTGGCAGTCAAAGGTAGAGTTGATACTTATAATGAGCAGTTGCAATTAGTTGTCAAGGATATCCGTCTCGTTGATGAGGAACGTGACAAAGCTTTTGGCTTCTCTTTTGATGATATTATTCAGACCACGCAAAAGGATATCGCAGCAATGTGGCGTAACATCCGCCAAGCTATCGATTCTATTCAGAATAGCTACCTGAAACAGGTGGTTGATAACATATTCACTAAGTATGCCGCTAAAATCAAGATTTTCCCGGCCTCAATGATCCTGCATCATTCCTACCGGGGAGGATTGCTAGAGCATTTACAGGCCATGGTGACCCATGGTGAAACTCTTTGTAAGATTTATACTCAGGCCGACAGAGATCTTGTTATTACTGGTGTTTTACTGCATGATATTGGGAAACTCAACGAACTTGAGCCCGGTATTACCACTAATTATACTGACGCCGGTAATTTCATTGGTCATCTGGTTTTGGGTAGAGATATCTTTTTACACGCCGCCGCTGAAATCGAGGATTTTCCTGAAGAATTAAAATATAAAATTGAGCATATCATCCTGTCTCATCAAGGCCGCATGGAGTGGGCTTCACCCAAAGAGCCTCAGTTTTTGGAGGCACTCTTGGTTTATTATATTGATGAAATGGATACCCGCATCAATCAACTACAGCGGGCGATTGAGTCCGATGAATCGGAAGGCAATTGGACTACGAAAAAAAATTATTTCAAACGTCCTCTTTACAAAGGAAATAAAAAAACAGAAGGTTAACGGTCAAACTTTATTGTATTGGAAAGATTGATATATGGATCCCAAAATCAAGTTGATCACTTTCAGCGGTATTTTTATCTCTTTGATTTTAGGCGTGGGATATGCCCTGGCCTATGTTCCTAATGTGGAACTGGTAACGGCCTTGATTTTTATGTCGGGGGTATTGATGGGTTCCAGACAGGGTCTTATTATTGGTGTAATCGGTGAATTTCTGTTTTCCGCACTCAATCCAATAGGTTCCGGATTAATTTTTCCCCCAACGATGATTGCCCAAATTATCGCCATGGCTGTCATCGGAACAGTGGGGGGGATACTGCACAATTATATTCTAAAATGGCGCCCTTCAGCAACCAATTGTCTGCTTGTTTTTGGCTTGGGATTCGGTTTAACCCTTTTTTATGATATTTTGGTTTCTTTGGCCTTTCCTTTGTCAGCCGGTTTTAATGTTAAGGAGATGATCGGAGTGGTCATGGCCGGGCTGGGCTTTAGTTTGATACATATTCTGGTAAATGCACTGATATTTTTACTGATCGTGCCCTATGCTGTACAGCGGGTCTATCAGGCTATTCCATATTTTAGGTTTGAATCTAAGGCGTAATGATTCTATTTAGCTGTTTATTACATAGCTCAAAAAAAATCACTCGTCAGACCTATCTATATCTATCACTCGTTTTTCTCATTATCGATCCCCTCCGGGCTAATGGTGCCGATGCGTCATCTTCATCAAATTATTATTTAAATTTTGTTGATAATTTTTATCAGAACAGTAATTTGTTTCTGTATGTCAATGATGAATGGGGTTTCAAAGGCACTTATTCTTTATACGGACTTCCTGCTACCGCTTTTGTTTTAGAGTATAATCAACTGCCGGTAAAAGATCCGCTATATGGCAATATTCCTTTTGCCTGGCATCCTTATCATACAAAAACTTTCCGTAACAGCGGCACAATTAATACAATGAATATTCAGCCGCGTTGGTATGATGATGAGCAAATCCATTCAAAATTCAACAATTATCGTGGAGATTACGGGTTTAGTCTGTTTGATATTTTTATAAATGGAAAAATGCCCGGCAAAATTAGTTGGTCTTTTTATGGCCAAAAACTGTCCTATGATGGCTGGTTGGGAATCAATGCAGCCCAATTGGGGGTCAATTTAAGCCAGACTTACCAGTTGGATTTTCAAATACCTTCCGGAGACTGGAATCATGTATCTGGTATGACCTATCAGAAATATACCCCAGGGGTTGTAGCGGCACAGTTGGAAGGATTGGTTGAAGACCTGCAATATCTGAGCTGGATCCGAATTGGGGATTATACAGAGATACGGGTAAATGGTTACTACCGGGCGAACCGGATTACTGAGCAGGATTCATCATCTATCGGATTTAGTTTTGATAATTTTTTATATCGCCTGCATAACCTGGATCTGAATAACGCCCTGGATGGTGAGGCTGCCCAGTTGATGGGTGAATTGAGCCATAACCACCATTTTAAAAACCTGACTCTGCAAATCCAGCTAAAGCCTCTGCGTCAAATAATGTTTTTTAAGCATGCTGATGCCCAAGAACGTTTATTGTGGCAACCGGCAATCGGACTGGAGTTGCAAAGAAAACAGACATACTATGCTGTGCAATTGGGATCCGCTGGTGAGCAATTTACCGGACAGCTTAATTTTCGGAAAAAATTCCGGCCCTTCCTCGGGCTATCAATAGCTGTTCAGAGAGACTACTCATTATATCCTTATCTTTATTATTCGAAATTAATTGATAATAGCGCCTCCCGTGTTGATCGGGGATTTACTTTTACCCTGTTTTCTTCATGCTTCAAATACAGCAAAAAAAGTATAAATATTGAAATCGGACTACATTCTGCCTCCAGTAACTTTCGGATTCCCACGCAGACCCAAGTCAGTGATACTACTTTTGAATTAACCTCTGTCTCTCTGAATTCTATATACCTGACAAACCGGTTCAGCCTCTCCACTTCCTGGGGAAGTGAATTAGCCGTTAACCTGATCATTGCTCCACAAGATGAGGACTATGCCCCACGAATACAGGGATGGGGACGCGTGGGACAAAGACTGGATTTATTCAACAATAATTTACATCTCTATGCGGCTGCTGAGTTAGCTTATCTGCATGGAACGCAGGGGATTATGTGGTTTGAAAAACTAAGGGATTATGGGCGGATCAAGGGTGAATTCTTTACCAATGAACGTCTTCAGGTCAATCTGCGAGCCGGCGCACGGGTTGGTCGTTTTCGTATATTTTATGTGATATATAATGCTGAAGGACGACAATTTTCATCTCTGGCGGGTATGCCCTATCGGTCTCGGTTGAAATTATTCGGAGTGGAATGGTCCTTCTTGAATTAAACGCATTAACCTGTATTAGTGGAGGAGGATAATAATCCTGAGGTTTTGTAAGTATGTTTTGTTTTTAGTTGTAATGATATCGTTCTCTTTGGTAGCCCCGATCTGGGTATCACTGGATGGGGAAGAGGGACAATTACCCGCCGGTAAAGTGATCTCTGCCAGTAGTGATGTTACGGTGCTGTCATTTTCATTAGCGGGATTTTATTATGAGCCGGTCGCCGTATCGGGTGCGGTATATTGCCAGACCGATGTACCGACATTAACGCGACTAACCCGTAAAGGATTTCCTGCTTTCCCTAAATTTGCTGAAAGTATCATTATTTCCGATCGGCAGAGCGTGTCTTACGAGATACTGTCAGCGGAATGGGAAACCCTTGATCTGCCAACCCCCTTAACTTCCAAGGGCGTCTTGCCGCATAGTGTGGATCCGGAAAATATAGCCTATCATTTCGCATCCTCGGTTTATGAAGACCAAGAAAGCTTTCCACAGCAACTGATAGAGCTGGGAACACCCTATATACTGCGTGATTTTCGCGGCTTGGTTGTTCAGTTTGTTCCCTTTCGCTATTTACCACAAACAGGGCAAGTGCAGGTTTATAAAGAATTGATTATAAAGATTCAATCTACCGGCGCAACCGGTAAGAATATTAAAACCTCCTCTCGGGAATTATCTAAGACACCAGTCGATTTTAATAAAATATATACCTCCCATTTTTTAAATTATGTGCCACTGTATGGTAATAAATATTCCCCCATTTCTGAACTTGGTCGCTTAATCATTATTGCCCATGATGATTTACTGAATACTTTGGATGAATTTGTAACCTGGAAGATCCAGAGCGGAATTGTGACGGAATTGGTGGCGCTTTCCGATATTGGTACCACTGCCTCAGCAATAAAAAATTATCTTGCCGGCATGTATAACAGCTCTGAAAGCCTTAGTTTTATCATTCTGGCAGGCGATGCAGATCAAATCCCCACGATTCAAGCCAGTTCACCTTCCGATGCTTCTTATGCTTTATTAGAAGGGGATGATCATTATGCGGATGCCTTTGTATCGCGTATTGCAGCCCAATCGGCAGCCGATGTCCAAACCCAGTTAAGTAAATTTATAAACTACGGTCAAAATCCTCAGATAGGAGCCGCCTGGTATAGCCGGGGGGTGGGCATTGCCAGTTCCGAATCAGGAGGGACTGGTTTAACTGACTATGAGCGAGCTGATTTATTGCGGGATATGTTATTAAATTATAACTATACGGCTGTGGACCAGGTCTATGATCCCGGGGCTACAACAAGCCAGGCATTTACCAGTGTCAATGCGGGATGCTCAATAATAAATTATATCGGACATGGGAGTGGCACCAGTTGGGTAACCACAGGCTTCAATATCAGCGATGTTAATTTGCTCGATAACGGACAAAAACTGCCCTATATCCTGGATGTTTCCTGTTCCAACGGGGCCTTCACCGGTAGTGATGATTGTTTTGCGGAAGCCTGGCTTAAAGCGGGCAGTGTTACCGCTCCCAAAGGGGCTATTGCCATGTTTTCTTCATCAACTACTACCGCCTGGGTCCCGCCCTGTGTGATGCAGCATGAGGCTGTGGAATTAATAACAACCGAACAGAAACATACTTTCGGCGGAATTGCTTTTCACGGAATCTATGCGGCTTTGGATCAATATCCGGGGTCTGATGGTATTGATCTCATGGAGCAGTACAACCTATTTGGTGATTGCAGTATGCAGATACGAACCGCGACGCCCGGTGCCCTGAGCGTAGTGCATGACTCGATTATTCTCATTGGCAGTCAAACTGTGGATATTTCGGTTACCGGAACCGATGAAGCCTGTGTGGCATTAACCAAAAACGAGACAATATATGCCCGTGGAATGATTCCAGCGGGAACTCAGGTAAGTCTGCCACTGCAGACAGCAATAACAGCACTGGCAGAATTTACCTTAACCGTCAATGCTTATAATTGTGTCCCCTACAAGACAACGCTGGCTGCGATTGCACCGCAAGGCCCCCGGTTGGCTTTTGAGGGCTATACCATTCATGATACAGAGCAGGGCAATGGGAACTGACAGTTGGATTACGGGGGGAAACGATTAACTTAAATATTGCATTGAAAAATGTTGGCGCTGATGCAGCTCACCACCCTTGGGCACAGTTGACTTGTGAAGATCCATTAGTTGAAATTTTACAGGACTCAACCCCTTATAATCCCGCGGATAGTAGTAAAATTATTCTTAACCAGAATTACTTTACTGTTTCTGTCGATACTGCCGCCCCTCACGGACATCCGGTTAAATTTAAACTGAACGCCTTTGCCAATGATTCCCTGAACTGGCTAAACAGCTTCTATATTACCGTCAATGCACCCCAGATCGATATTTTGGATTATGATATCATTGTTCTGGGTGGGGATGGTGATGAGGTCTTTGACCCGGGGGAATCGGCAAAAGTTATTCCTTCCCTGATTAATCAGGGTGGCACCAATGCGGAGAATACATTGGGCAGTTTAATAACGGCTGATCAATACACCAGTATTCAGGACAGCTATAGCGATTTTGGGTTAATATTTGCCGATGGTGGTACCGTAAACAATCAGAATGATCCCTTTCTGATTAAGGCATTACCGGAAACACCCCTGGGCTATCAAATTCCTTTCGAATTGAAAATTGAAGAGCAAAATGGTTATACAACGCAATTGTCTTTTGAGATCATTGTTGGCTTCCCGGAAATTCTGCTCTGGGATAAGGATAGAAATCAAAATAGTGGACCGGTAATGCATCATTTGCTCAGGGATAGTTTAAATAAATCAGTTGACTATATAACCGATGGTCTGCCGACGGCAGATCTCGAATTTTATCAGGCGATTTTTGTGTTTCTGGGAGTATCACCGGATAGTTATCAATTGCCAGAGGAAGAGGCTGTCCAGCTGGTCAATTTTCTTAACCAGGGTGGGCGTATCTATATGGAAGGCGGGGAAACTTGGTATTATGATTCCCCGACCAGCTTGCATGTTTATTTCAATATTAATGGAGTCGGTGACGGGGGTGGCGATACTCAGCAGATCCAAGGCTATCCGGGCAGTTATGCCGCGGGTTTGCATTACAGCTATAATGGAGATAATAAATGGATGGATCGCTTAAGTCCTGAGTTCCCTGCCATGACGGTCTTCACTAATCAGGAACCTGCTTATGTGAATACGGTAGCCCATGCCGCCGATGGATATAAAACCATTGGTGCCAGCTTTGAATTCGGAGGTTTGGTCGATGGGGGTGACTCCAGTAACAAAACCTTTCTTTTAAAGAAAATGTTAGAATTTTTTGAGATCGGCGCTCATGCTCAGGGATTGTGTGCTGACTTCCTGAAAGGTAATCCTGATAATAATCTGGATATTAATGTTTTGGATGTGGTTAAAACTGTGCAAGGCATTCTGGGGACAGCCACGTTGGATACCTGTCAGAAATGGGCGACAGACCTGAATGAGGATAGTACCGTCAGTATTTTGGATATTGTGCCCCTGGTGGAGATGATTCTAAATCTGAACAGTCGAAAATTAACCAAGCGCAACGACTGTCCGGCCACTGCTGTAGAATTGATCCAAAAAGACAATATAATTACTCTGGATATGGACGGTAACATGGCGGCTTTTAACATGGTGCTGAAAAAAACACAGGAAAAACCACTTAAATTGACTCCTTTACAGGGATTAAATACCATGGAATGGATGACGGCCGAAACAGATGATGGCATCAAATTAGTGGCTTACAGCAGTCATGGTAACCGCTTAGCAGAACTATGTGATCTGTTGGTTACTAACCAGCCTGTTGAAATTGGGGAGGCTGTTTTTGCCAATAGTCTGGGTAATGGGGTCACCGTAACGGAAAATCTACAGGCCGATGACTTTAGCCTGGCAAATAATTTTCCTAATCCCTTTAACCCGGTTACCACAATTCCATTTTCAATTACTTCTCGGGGGAGGGTTACGCTCTCTGTTTATAATTTGAACAGCCAGTTGATCACGCAATTGGTTGACCGGGAGTTAACCGCGGGCTATCACTCGATTCGATGGGAGGCAGGGCATCATTCCAGTGGTATTTATTTTTATGTATTAAAGAAGGAAACAGAAATTCTTAAAAGGAAAATGATCTTATTGAAATAGTCCGGTAATGACAGTATTGTTAAGTCCCAAATAAAACAGAATGCGCAAACAAGATTTAGTAAAAATTTAAGGAAATTTATGTCTTATTCTTATAAATTTGGGCGTTGATATGGCGATTGAGCGGCACAAAAATAAAGGAGACCAAATTAGATGAATTTACGGACTTTCAAAAATGGGGTCCATCCCCCCGAAAATAAAGTCTTGTCAGAAAAGCAGACAATTGAAAGCCTGCCTCTTTCCAAAGAGGTCTTTATCCCGCTGAACCAGCACATCGGAGCTCCCTGTAAACCTGTGGTTGAGAAGCGTGATGAAGTGAAAACCGGACAGGTGATCGGGGAAAGAGACGGCTTTGTTTCCAGTCAGGTACATGCCACGGTTTCCGGTAAAATAAAGGCGATTGATACCTTCATGCATCCTTTGGGAATCCCGGCTAAAATGATCCAGATTACCAGTGATGGTAAAGATAATTGGGTCACCGGGAAGCCATCGGATAAAGAGTGGTCAGAACTTGATACCGATGAAATCATTAAACGGATCTCGGCTGCCGGTATTGTGGGATTGGGAGGCGCTGCCTTTCCGACCCAGGTCAAATTAAGCCCCCCTAAAGATAAGCCGATCGACACCTTTATTTTAAACGGTTGTGAATGTGAACCCTATTTAACTGCTGATTACCGCATGATGTTGGAACAAACTGATGAAATGATCACGGGTATGCGCATCATTATGCAAGTATTATCCGTGGAACAGGGCATGATCGGTATCGAGAGTAACAAACCCGATGCCATTAAAAAATTAATGCAAGCGACAGCAGCCCATGATGATATTTCCGTGATACCTTTAAAAGTGAAATATCCTCAAGGCGCAGAAAAAATGTTAATCAAAGCCGTACTGAACCGGGCCGTTCCGGCAGGTGGCTTACCGATGGATGTCGGGGTCGTGGTCAATAATGTGGGCACGGCTATTGCAATTGCTGGTGCCGTTGAGAAAAAGAAACCACTGGTCCAGCGGGTCGTAACGGTTACCGGTGAGGGTATTCAACATCCTAAGAATCTAATGATTCGTATCGGTACCCCTTTCCAGGATGTTATTGATTTTTGTGGTGGGCTTACCCATAATGCAAATCGGGTGATTATGGGCGGTCCCATGATGGGACTGACCCAGGACAGTTTGGCGGTTCCGGTCATCAAAGCCACCAGCGGAATATTATGTTTAACCGATCAGACCCCAATCAGTACTCCCGAATTTGCCTGTATACAATGCGGTAATTGTGTCCACCACTGTCCCCTGAACTTATTACCCACCCGCATTGCCAGAGCGGTGGAATACGAAAAGTATATCATGGCTGAGGAACTCGGGGCACTTAACTGTATCGAATGCGGTTGTTGTGCTTTTATCTGTCCCTCCAATATTCCCCTGGTGCAACGCATCCGTATCGGCAAATTGCGTATTAATGAAATGAATAAAGGTTAGTAATGGTAGCAAAAAATTCGCCGCCGGCGAAAAAATCCAAGAAACAAGCAGAAGCCGCACAAAGTTCTCAAAAGAAGTCGCCTTTGATTGTTGCCCCTTCACCCCATCTGGATAATCAGGAAAATGTCCGCAATATTATGCAATCCGTTAATCTGGCACTGGTTCCGGCGATTGCTTTTTCTGTCTATTACTTCGGATGGGATTCACTTTTAATGATTCTGACGTCAGTGGTCTTCTGTATCTTAAGTGAAGTGGTGGTTAACAAAATACGTAATCGCAAATTCAATGAGGGCAGCGCGGTGGTTACAGGTATCTTATTAGCCCTGACTTTACCCCCGGGACTCTCGCTGGGATTCGTAGCCCTAGGTGCTGTTTTTGCCATTATCGTAGGTAAAGAAATTTTTGGTGGTTTGGGATATAATATTTTTAACCCCGCGCTGTTAGGCCGTGCTTTCTTACAGGCCAGCTTTCCCGTGCGTATGACTACCTGGGAGGCACCTAAAACCCTGGAGGCGATCACTACAGCTACTCCACTGGGAGGCATGAAGTTTGAACAACAGGTGACCCCGTATTTTGATTTGCTTATTGGTAATATCGGTGGATCTTTGGGTGAGACTTGTGCCCTGGCTCTGATTGTGGGGGGCGTCTATTTATTGGTGCGTCAGCATGCTGATTGGCGCATACCAGCAGGTTATTTAGGCTCTGTATTCGTCTTAGGCGGGCTTTTTTGGCTTTTTAATCCCATTTATCCTGACCCAATATTTCATCTCTTCTCGGGCGGTCTGATGCTGGGTGCCTTTTTTATGGCCACTGATATGGTAACCTCGCCGGTAACCCCTAAAGGGGCCTGGATTTTCGGAATTGGAGCGGGTGTTATTTTAATTATCATCCGGCTATACGGCGGTTTACCGGAGGGGGTAATGTACTCGATTTTACTGATGAATGCTTTCACACCCTTAATTAATCGTTATACACGTCCGAAGTTTTTCGGGGAGGTAAAAAAGAATGCATAAATCTTACAAATTGATTTTAGTATTAACCTGCACAACCATTTTATCCGGATTTGTTCTCTCCGGTATTAATATGCTGACCAAATCGGAGATAGAGGAGCATCAGGAGCAAGTACTCAAAGAAGCTATCAATAAGGTCTTACCTGATATCTATTGTTATGAAGAAAAAACGATCGGAGATAAAATATTTTATATCGGGAAAGATTTACAGGGCAATCCCAAGAATGTGGCTTTTAAAGCTGTAGGGAATGGCTACCAGAGTAAGATTGCTATTTTGATTGGCATGGATTTGGAAATGGATTCAATTTTGGCAATCAAAATTTTACAACAAATGGAAACACCGGGATTAGGGACCAAGATTGCCAGCGATCCCAACAGTGATAATCCCCAATGGTTTGCGCATCAATTTAAAAAATTGCCGGCCGGAGAGCCGATTTCTCTGGTAAAAAAGCAGGAAGCCAATAAATCTGCAGGCGAAGTACAGGCGATTACCGGGGCTACGATTTCATCCAAGGCCGTGGTTGATATCATTAATGCGGCCATTCAGGAACATCGCGAAGTCTTTTTAGAATGTCAAAAATCATAAAGGGTTGTTAACATGCCAAAAACCGACCTTAGTTTAATAAAAGAATTCACCAAAGGATTATGGAAAGACAATCCGGTTTTGGTGATGCTCCTGGGATTATGTCCCACCCTGGCAGTCACTAACTCGGCTATTAATGGGTTTGCCATGGGGCTGGCAGTGGTGTTTACCTTAACCTGCTCCAGTACGTTGATTTCTCTGGCCCGCAAAATTATACCCAAGGAAGTTCGCATTCCGACCTTTATTGTGGTGATTGCCACTTTTGTAACTGTTGCTGACCGTTCGCTGGCAGCTTATTTTCCGGATATCAGTAAAGCCCTGGGACCCTTCGTGCCATTGATCGTGGTCAACTGCATGATTTTGGGACGCCAGGAAGCCTTTGCGTCCAAAAACAAAGTCGGACGCTCTATTATCGACGCCCTGGGAATGAGTGTCGGATTTACCCTGACATTGACTTTTCTGGGAGGAATACGTGAATTACTGGGAGGAGGCACCTTATTTGCCGTGCAGATTATGCCGGAGAACTTTGTACCTTGGCTGGTCATGGCTTTGCCGCCGGGTGCTTTTCTGATCTTGGGCTTTATGATCGGGGCGGCTAACTGGATCAATGCTAAGCAGCGGAGTACATCATGAATTTATTCGTTGTCTTTATATCGGCAGCTGTCGTTAATAATTATGTTTTAATGCAATTTTTAGGACTGTGTCCCTTTGTAGGGGTCTCAAAAAAATTAGGACCTTCCCTCAGCATGGGCATGGCAACCACTTTTGTAATGACTATGACCGCCGCAGTTACCTGGTTGATCTACTATTATATCCTGGTTCCTTTTGATTTGAAATACCTACAGATTGTATCTTTTATTTTAGTGATCGCTTCACTGGTGCAGCTGGTGGAAATGTTTGTGCGGAAAGTTAGTAAACCGCTCTATGATGCTCTGGGTATTTATTTACCCTTAATCACTACCAATTGTGCCATTATGGGACTGGCTCTGTTCATGGTGATTAACCAGTACGATTTTATTGAAGGCATTGTGTTCGCCTTGGGAGCCGGAGTTGGCTTCACTTTGGCAATTGTATTAATGGCCGGTATCCGTGAAGAATTGGAGATGGCAGATATTCCGGAACCTTTTAAAGGGGGTGCCCTGACCATGATTATCGCCGGCTGTTTAGCATTGACATTTATGGGATTTGTCGGATTAATTTAAAGTATTAATTGAAGTATTTTATAAACCGGAATCGAGCAGTAGGAGTGTAGCATATATGAATTATATACCTTTTCTGCAAGCGGTAATAAGTATGGGTGGTATAGGGTTGATCTTTGCCCTGCTATTGATGTTGGCCAATAAGAAATTGAAAGTGGAAGAGGATCCGCGTATTGAAAACGTGGAAGAGTGGTTACCGGGGGCCAACTGTGGTGCCTGCGGTTACCCCGGTTGTGCGGCCTGTGCGGAAGCCTTAGTAAATCAGGATGTGGGAATTGATATATGTCCGGTTGCCGGTGAAGAGGCTAAAGTAAAAATATCTGAAATTCTAGGCCTTGAATTGGAAAAGGGGACGCGCCAGGTAGCGGTTCTTTTTTGTCAGGGTCGTAATGTCAAAGTCAAACAAAACGCTACATATGTTGGGATCGAAACCTGCCAGGCGGCTACTTTTGCCAATGGTGGTGAACGGGCCTGCAGCTACGGATGTATTGGAAAGGGTGACTGTGTAACTGTATGTCCTTTTGATGCCATTCATATGGAATCTCAGGGGTTACCGGTAATAGATCGCCGGAAATGTACCGGCTGTGGAAATTGTGTGGATGCCTGTCCGAGGAACATCATTGAGTTACATCCGGTTGACCGACATGTCTTTGTCCTTTGTAAAAATAAAGAGAAGGGTAAATTTGCCCGAAAAGTGTGTCAAGCGGCCTGTATTGCCTGTAAAATCTGTGAAAAAGCCGATGAATCCGGCGGATTTATAATTACTGATAATCTGGCAGTAGTCGATCATGAAAAGTATGATCAGAAATACGCATTGCCAACTGATAAATGTCCCAATGACTGTATTGTACTGGTCGGGGAAAAGAATGAAACTTAAATTTCAGTAAATACTGGATGATTGGTTGAATGGTTGGAGATTTTCATACATTTTATTTTAAATCATAATTTTATACGGTCTAAATAAAAAAGATGGCAGTCAAAGACAGCCGTGATCTCTGGAAAAATGATCCTGAATACGAGCTCGGTAAAGTAGTCGATATTGAACAGGACCGAGCTGTGATTGAACTGGACACCAAAGAGGCCTGTCAGCACTGCCAGGCGCAGGTGATCTGTCAACCGGATAAGAGCGGTCGCCGAATCCTGCGATTGAAAAACACACTGGGAGCACGGGTTGGAGATCTGGTCAGGATCGAGAGTTCGGATCGCAACCATATTATTTTGGCCTTTTTACAGTATGGATTACCTTTGGCTAGTTTCGTTTTAACCATTTTTATGCTCAATATCTGGGTTGAATCTTATCCCTGGCAGATCCCTCTGGAGCTGGGCCATTTTATCCTGGGTCTCTTAGCCTTACTCGTAACCGGATTGGGCATCAGATGGCTATGCGGCCAATTGATTAAGCACGATTTTGCCATTTTCGAGCTGATAGCCATTGAGAAATCAACTGAACATTCATCTTTACGGTAAATAGGGGGATTGATCCAGACAAAATGAGGACCAAACAGATCATGAAAATAAAATCAATATTGATGACAACATTCTTGCTGGTTTTTTTCCTTTTTGCCTGCCAGAACAATTTCGAGTACCAAAAAGTCAGTGATACCCGTCTGGCAATGGGAACCATCGTCCAAATCACCGTGCTGGACTCGTCTGCAAAACAGGGACAGGCCGCCATAGACAGTGCATTTAAGGAAATAAATCGGGTAGCAAGTCTATTTTATGAAGGTAATCCCCAAAGCCCACTCTATCAATTTAATCAGCCGCAAGTCAGTGCCTTGAAAATGCCCCGGGAAGTTCTGAAATTGATTGCCCGCTCCCGGCAAATTTCTCAAAAAACTGAAGGCACTTTTGATATGGCCGTCGGAAGGCTTTTATCCCTATATAATTTTAAAGACAAAAACCCAAAATTTCCTGAAGCAGTTGCTATTCAGCAAGCCCGCCAGTTCATTGGCTATAAACACCTTCATATTAACTGGGAGGAAGGTAAGTTGCTTAGTGATGAACCCGGTTTGCAACTGGCAACCGGCGGTATTGTAAAGGGGTATGCGGTTGACCGGGCCATTTCTATTTTACAGGAACAGAATGTAGCGGGCGCCCTGGTCAATGCCGGCGGGGATATGCGCCCGCTGCCTCGTTTTGATCAAAAGCAATGGACTGTCGGTATCCGTCATCCCCGGAAAACGAACAAGGTATTATATATTCTGGAAATCTCTGATAAAGCTGTGACCACATCCGGCGATTATGAAAAATATTTTATGCATAAGGGGCAGCGCATTCATCATATCCTTGATCCTCGCACCGGTTATCCAGCTGATTCCTGTCAGTCGGTAACCGTTATTGCACCCCGGGCTGAGTTGGCTGATGCTCTGGCAACGGGAATGTTTGTGGCGGGACCGACCCGCGGACAAATTTTGATCCAGCAATTCCCAGATTGCGAAGCCCTGTGGATTGATAAAAATGGTCGGGAATTTATGACACCGGGGTTTAAAAATTATATTTTCAAATAACACTTTATCTGATATACGTAAGTCACTGATATTATGGTACGATAGAAATAAACGATCTCTTCCGTGGCGGAAAACTGAAAATCCCTATTTTATCTGGATTTCCGAGGTTATGCTGCAACAGACCCAGGTGAAAACTGTCGAACCCTATTACCGGAATTTCATTACGCTCTTTCCAAACATCAAAGCATTGGCTCAGGCCAGCAGAGACAGCGTTTTAAAGGCCTGGGAAGGATTAGGATATTATCAAAGGGCCCGCAATCTGCATAAAGCAGCCTATATTATTTTAAATGAATATCAGGGAATCATACCAGATGGCTTTAATGAAATTAAAAAACTACCGGGGATTGGTGATTATATAGCTGCTGCCCTGATCAGTATTGCCTATTGTCAACCCTATGTTGTTGTCGATGGGAATGTGAAGCGGGTGTTGGCTCGCTTATATTGCATGAATCAGGCCGTCAATAAATCAAAATATCTGCCAGATTTTAAAAATAAAGCCCAGTATCTTCTGGATCAAAAACAACCCGGCACTTTTAACCAGGCGATCATGGAATTGGGTGCCCTGGTTTGCACACCTAAGAATCCGGCTTGTAAAATCTGTCCTGTCAATCAATACTGTTGCGCATTAAGCACCCATAATGTCAAACGATATCCTTTCAGGAATTCTCGAAATAAAACTCCAACACAGCATATCATAACCGGTATAATTTACCACCATGGACAAATCCTAATTACCAAACGAGCCCCACAGGGTTTATTAGCAGGTTTATGGGAGTTTCCGGGTGGCAAAATCGAAACCGGGGAAGAAGCCCGGACAGCTTGTCAGCGCGAGATTAGGGAAGAAGTCGGTATTGAGGTCCAGGTTACCGAGCATCTGACGCAAATCAAACATGCTTATACCCATTTTAAAATTGTAATGGAAGTCTTTAAGTGTCGCTATATATCAGGCAAGGTAACTCTCAATGGACCAGTGGATTATAAATGGTTAAAACCGGATGAATTGAAAAATTTTGCCTTTCCGCGTGCCAATCACAAATTCTTTCATTTAATCAATAAAAATAAAGGCTGAACCATGGAATATGTTATCTTGATCCTATTCTGGATTTTACTAATTCTGGCTGTTTTTACGATTCCTTTTAATTTGCCGGGTACTTTTATGATCGTTGGTTTGGATCTAATGTATCAAATGGTTGATTCCCAGCCGGGTTTTCAATGGCAAGTTATTGGGATTTTATGTGCAATCGCAATCAGTTTGGAATTGTTTGATTATCTGATTTTGGGGTGGAGTAGTCGCAAATTCGGATCCAGCCGCCAGGCAGCGATAGGTGCGATTGGTGGTACTATTATCGGGGCTGTCATAGGGAGTGGAATATTACCCATAATCGGGTCATTGATGGGTGCTTTTATGGGGGCTTTTTGCGGTGCCGTAACCGTCGAATATCTGCGGATAAATGACCTTAATAAAGCCCTCCGTTCCGGCATTGGGGCTTTTTCCGGTGTCTTAGGAGGTAAACTGTTTAAAATAGCGGGTGCCATTGCCATGCTGATCATTATTGGAACTCACTAAGAATTAGCTATATGTACAGATTTTTAATCTGATCAAAAATAAGAAATCAGGGTAATTAATAGAGAAAACAATGACCTATAGATAGCATGAAATATTAGTATTGTGGGCGAACGTAGGCCAGATGACAGATAATTCTATAGACTTCTTTCCTGCTGAATCTTTGCCAGATTTTCTTTATAGCTGGTTTGGTCAGGCGCCAGCTCTACGGCCTTGGTCATAGCGGCAATGGCCTTCCCCAATTCACCCTTTTCATAATAGAGCCAGGCTAAAGTATCCCAGATATGATCAGCTTCTGGATCGATTTGCACCGCTTTTTTGGTTAAGGAGATGGCCCAATCATATTTACGTTCGATTTTATTGGTATAAATGTACCAGGCACAGCTGTTTAACAAGGTTGTATTTTGGGGTATGCGGTCAATGGCTTCTTTAAAAGCGGCCAGTATCTTAGCGGTATCTTCCCGCTGCTGGTAGTAGCCGATCATCGTAAAATAGCCATTCAGCAAATATTTTTTCTGGGGATCACCGGTTAAATATTTACGCAAGGGTTTTATGTTATTTGCATAGCGGGTCTGATACAGGGCTTTGTAGAACAGACAGTCGTCATGATAGCCACTTTGATTATTGGGGTCCAGGTTGAGGACATTCTCCAGATAAGGCATGGCTTTTTGATATTCATAGCGCGCAATGTGCCGCATGCCCAGTTTGTAATTCAGGTCAACATTATTGGAATCCTGTTGGAAACTGTCCCGCAAAGCCTGAAGGGTATTGATTCCCTGAGCATAGTTCGTCAATTTATGTAAATATTGTTCTTTATCGTTATTAAAACCGATCAGCCGTTCTATTTCCCGGCCACTATTGTCAAAGAGGATTACTGTGGGATAGCCGGGAACCTTGAATTTCTCACGATATTTTCGAGTATTGGTATCGCCCGATACAAATCGGAGACTGATAAAATTTTTATTAATATAATTGCCTGCTTCCTCATCGTTAAAGACCAACTGGTCCAGTTTATTACAGGGCCCTCACGTGGGTGAATAAAAATCGACCAATACCATTTGGTCCTGGTTGCGGGCCTTTTGCAAGGCCTTTGAAAAAGAAAGATCCTGAAAATCAATCTCAAAATCAGAGGTGCATCCGAAAAATAGGATTAAGGATAGTATGATTCCGCAAGACTGTTTTAGGGGTTTCATGGTAAACTCCTCTTTTAAAATGATTTAACCTATCATCACTGATAATAATTTATGAGGATTATCAGAAAAAACAATGCTTAATACTTTTCCAGCCTTTTGGCCTTTTAGGGCCCTGAAAACTAATCCCCTCAGTGATTGAGGAGACCAGACAACCTGGATAAATATCGTCACTGGAATGCGCTGACCTTTAATGTTTTTTTCATCCTTGAAATTGATTAAATTAGATCGTTCTTTATGAGGCATGTTATCCTGAGATGAAGGATCAGTCTAACGTCAAGGGAGGGGAAAAGATTTTATCTTAATACCATCCTTTGAATCACCGGAGGATGGTATTTTTATGTCAAAACGTTATCATACTGTCACGATTACAATTTATAACCGCAATGCAACCTATCAACAAGTTGGTGAATTACTGCATCAATTTGCAGCTGATATCCTGTTGCGTGTGGGCTATCCTGTCACGGACCAAAATACTGCGGTTATCTTTCTGATGCTTCACATGACAAATGACCAGTTGGGTGCCTTGAGTGGTAAACTGGGACAGTTAGATCAGGTCAAGGTGAAAACTGGTACGCTGAAACTATAAAATATTTCCAGATGAACCCTTATCTCAAAGGAGGTCAGAGTGGCTAATATAGCCGTACAAAATTGGGTTAAAAAAGTTGTCCGCCAAGATGAAATCGATAAATATCTGATTAATGGTCAGGACTTTATTAATGCCGAGCTTATCGAGCGTAAATTGATGGATAATAAACAACCTGCGAAACAGCAAGTCCGGGATATATTACAGAAATCTATGCAAATAGAGCGTTTATCTCCAGATGAAACCGCCACACTCCTGCGTGTGGAAGATGAAGCGCTCTGGCAGGAGATGTATTTCACCGGTTTAGAAATTAAAAAAAAGGTCTATGATAACCGCATTGTCTTTTTTGCGCCGCTCTATATGTCCAATTTTTGCGTCAACAATTGTGCTTACTGTGGCTTTCGTAATGAAAATAAGTCAGAGCAGCGCAGGGTATTGACACCCGCTGAAATTAAATCGGAAACCGCGGCCATGGTTTCCGAGGGTCATAAACGCATGATCGCCGTCTATGGTGAGCATCCCCGCACTGATGTGAATTATATGTGTCAATCCATGGAAGCAGTTTACAGCGTCAAGCAACCGGCTCCCCGGGGTCCCGGACATGGTCAGATTCGTCGGGTGAATGTCAATGCCCCCCCGATGACCATCCAGGATCTGAAAAAACTTTGGCAAGTGGGCATTGGTACTTACCAGGTTTTTCAGGAAACCTATCATAAATCCACTTACCGCCGGATGCATCCTGAAAATACGATCAAAGGCAATTATCAATGGCGGTTATATGCCCTGCACCGGGCCATGGAAGCCGGAGTTGATGATGTGGCCATCGGGGCTCTTTTCGGGCTCTATGATTGGCGTTTCGAGGTCATGGGACTGTTATATCATGCCATTGATCTGGAGCACCAGTTCAATATCGGCCCTCATACCGTTTCTTTTCCCCGTTTGATGCATGCCAGTGGTTCCGAGGTGGCTGAAAATTCACCTTATCTGGTCAATGATGATGAGTTTAAAAAATTGGTTACCGTGATCCGGCTGGCGATTCCTTATACCGGACTGATCATCACCAATCGTGAACGCGCAGAACTGAAAAAGGATGTGATGCGGGTCGGTTGCACTCAGACTGATGCCTCGACTTGTATTGGTGTGGGCGGCTATACCACCGCACTTAAGAATCGCTTAAAAGCATTTTATGCGGAGCAAGATGAAGGCCGACAGCAATTTATGTTGGGTGATACGCGGCGATTGGATGAAGAGGTGCGTGAGTTTGCTGAAATGGGCTGGATCACTTCCTTTTGTACCGCCGGATACCGCTGTGGTCGGACCGGCGATAAGATTATGGGGCTGCTGAAAAATTGTGTGGAAGGTAAATTCTGCAAATTGAATGCGGTGCTGACCTTCCGAGAATATTTGGACGATTATGCGTCTGATGAAACCCGCCGGATCGGGGAACAATTAATCCAGCAGGAAATGCAGGAGATACATGCCATGGCTTTCTTTCAAGAGCGTCCAAAGCTGTTGCAAACCTTTAATGAACTTCATCAGCGCATCCTTAACGGGGAACGGGATGTCTATATCTAAACAACTTGCGGCTGTAATCGATCCGGATTGGGATTTGAATCAAAAATTAAAAAAAATTGCTCAGTGGCTGGATGCAACCCACAACATTGAACTCTATTTTTGTCAAATTTTAGGGAAACGCTGGTCATTTATCGCTGGCCGATCTGATCTATATGCACCGCAAAGAAAAGTGTGTTTAACGGATCAATATGGAATGGTGCTGGAAGATAAGCAGTTAAGTGAAAAACAACTTGAACAGCTGACTAAAGCCGTCAGGAGGATTATTATCAATCATGCATAAAAACAGAATTGAACAAGATAATCTGGGGCAATTAAAACTTCCGCAGGATTGTTTATGGGGTATTCATACCCAGCGGGCTTTGGATAATTTTGATCTCGGTGGGCGACCCGTTCATCGAGCCCTGGTGCATGCCTATGGAGCGGTCAAATTGGCCTGTGCCCGCACTAATCATGAACTGGGTTACCTGGCGGACCAGGTTTTTAATCCCATTCAACAGGCCTGTACCGAAGTTATGGAAGGTCTTCTGGATGAACATATTAGGGTCAATGCCTTACAGGGCGGCGCGGGTACTTCCACCAATATGAATATCAATGAGGTAATCGCTAACCGGGCCTTGCAATTTATCGGTGAGAAACCCGGCACTTATCAGCTGCTCGATCCAATTGATCATATCAATCTTCACCAGTCAACCAATGATACTTATCCCACAGCCCTGAAGCTGGCTGCTGTTCAGTTATTCCGGCAACTCGAAAGGGAAGTAGTCGCTTTAACCGAAGCGTTTCAGCAGAAGGAAAAAGAATTTGCCCATATTGTAAAGGTGGGGCGTACGCAGCTGCAAGAGGCTGTCTTAACTACACTGGGAAGAGAGATGAGTGCCTACGCCGATGCTTTTGCCCGTGATCGCTGGCGGATCTATAAATGCGAAGAACGTCTACGGATGGTTAATCTGGGAGGAACGGCGATCGGAACCGGTATCACTGCGCCCCGACAATATATTTTTAAGGTAGTCGAGCAGTTAAAATCCATTACTGGTATTGGCTTGGCCCGGGCGGAAAACCTGGTAGAAGCGACTCAAAATACAGATGTTTTTGTGGAAGTCAGTGGCATTCTCAAAGCCTATGCCACCAGCTTGTTAAAATCAGCCAATGATCTACGGATATTGTCAGCCGGCCCGCAAACCGGTTTCCGGGAAATAAATTTGCCCCCTAGACAAGCAGGGTCGTCAATTATGCCGGATAAAATCAATCCGGTTATTCCGGAAGCAGTGATTCAATGTGCTTTACAGGTTATGGGCAATGACCAAAATCTGGGTATTGCTTCCAGCCAGGGCAATCTGGAATTGAATGCATTTTTACCGCTGATTGCGGATTGTTTGCTCACCAATCTTGAAACCTTAATAAATGTGACGGCTATTTATCGTAAATATTGTGTGGCAGGTATCACTGCCAATAGAGCCGCTTGTCAGCAGGGAGTCGAATCCTCTACAGCAACCATCACTGCCCTGGTGGAAAAATTGGGCTATAAAATTGCGGTTGAACTGAGTCAGGCAGCCGTGCAGAGTGGTCAATCATTAAAGCAACTGGCTTTGCAAAAGAAATTACTCACCACCGCAGAATTTGAAAGCTTGGTGGCACCGGAACATGTCAATCGTTTAGGTTCAAAATAAAGTACTGTTATGAAAAAAACACCCAAGGGACTCAGACTTCATATTGGTATCTTTGGACGTCGGAATGTTGGTAAATCCTCGTTACTGAACGCTTTAACCCGGCAAACCGTTTCCATTGTATCGGAGGTTGCCGGTACCACTACCGACCCGGTCGAAAAGCCCATGGAACTCTTGCCCCTTGGGCCGGTGATTTTTATTGATACTGCTGGTATTGACGATATCGGCGCAATTGGTGAGCTGCGGACCCAACGAACCCGGCAGGTTTTTAATCGTACCGATATTGCCATTATAGTGGCTAATGCCAATCGCTGGAACAAATTTGAAGAGGAATTGCTTAAGGAATGTCAGGTGCGCGAAATCCCGGTTATTGTTGTCTTTAATAAATCTGATCTGACAGAACCTGCTCAGCAAAGCATAGATGTCCTAAATAAAAAAGAAATTCCGGTCGTAAAAACAGTTGCTAATCAGGGAACCGGAATTCTGGATCTGCGAGAATCTTTAATCAGAAAGGCACCGGCGGAAGTCATCAATACGCCCTCTATACTCGGTGATCTGGTCCGCGCTGGGGATTTAATTATGCTGGTCGTGCCTATTGATATGGAAGCCCCCAAAGGCCGCCTGATCCTGCCCCAGGTCCAGACAATCCGTGATATCCTGGATAATGACGCCTATTGTATGGTGGTCAAGGAAAGGGAATTGCGGGATGCTTTCAACCGTTTGAATCACTCCCCTAAATTGGTCGTAACTGATTCTCAGGCGTTCCTGAAAGTCAGCGGTGATACACCCCCAGAGGTGCTGATGACCTCTTTTTCAATCCTGTTTGCCCGTTTTAAAGGCGATCTGGAGGCCTATGTGCAGGGTGCCATGCAGATTGATCAACTCCGGCCCGGAGATAATATTTTGGTGGCTGAGGCTTGTACTCATCATCCCATTGCCGATGATATCGGGACTGTTAAAATTCCCCGCTGGTTGACCCAGTACGTGGGAGGAAAGTTGAACTTCATCCATGTTCAGGGGCATGACTATCCGGATAATATCAGTGATTTTAAATTAATCATTCACTGCGGATCCTGTATGCTGAATAGGAGGGAGGTATTGACCCGTATTCTGTATGCGAGAAAAGCGGGCGTCCCGGTCACAAATTATGGTCTATCCATAGCCTATTCCCTGGGCATTTTTGAGCGGGCCTTGCGACCGTTTTCCGGGGTTTTGGAAAAGTATCAAGAGTTAAGAGGTAAATGGGAATAGAATTTCGAGGGAGTCCCTCAACATTCAAGTAGCTTCATGTAGAATAATCAATTAATAGAATTATAAATATTCGGTTGTTTTTTTGTATAATCCCAAATAATTTCGACGGCCTTTACTCGATGATTACCCACAGCGGAAAGGAATCATGATTATGCGCAGAATATCCCAGATGAGTTTTGTCTTATTAATACCTAAAAATCCCATTTAGAAAAGTCAGTTGCAATTTTCCCAATATTTTTCAT
>CAZXFH010000003.1:0-116631 GCA_964640055.1 uncultured bacterium
GTCGTCAGATTGCCAGGTATATCCGGTATTACAACACCCGGAGATTGCACAGTTCCCTGAATTATCTGACCCCGGAAGATTATCTGTTGGGTCGGGTTGAGAAAAGACTGCAAGCCAGAAAAGAAAATCTTCAGCATGCCAAAGAGCAAAGAAAAAAGATCAGAAAAAGGTTGCGTAAAAGTGCTATTGTTAACTAAAATAAGGGTGTCAAATACTCCAATTCACGCTGAGCTAAGACATTTTGTGTTAATTAAAAACTGTCAGTGTAATTTACTAAGATAATGATATTTAACAGATTATAAAAAAAACACTTTTTATAAATGCGAGAATAATATTAAGGGGTATGGAAAACTGTGTAAAAGCGAGCCAGATATTAAAAGGTTATTAACAAAGATGTTGATAATTACAGCGTTATTTTTTTTCCACATAGAACTGAGAGCGCAAGCGCTCCATCCATTCTTGGTAAAGTTTGGCTTTCTTGTTTTCCAGGGCCCACTGTTCAATTGTCGGCCAGGTTTCATCGTTCTTTTTAACCAGTTTGATTATGTGAAATCCTAATTCAGTTTCAAAAACAGAACTAAGTTCATTTTCTTCTAAGGTATCTAAAACAGTTAAAAAGGAATCATTTTCAATTTCATTACGGGGCATGCGGGTGATAAAGCCTTTATTGATTTTCGATTTCACATCGTCACTGTATTTCACCACGGCAGAATCAAAGGATATTGAGCCGGTTTTTAATAATTGATGCACTTGACGCGCCTTTTGGCGGGCCTGTATAAAATTTGATTTTGATTCTATAATTTTTATCAGAATATGACGCACATTGACTGTTTCTCCTTTACGATCCAATAACTGAATAATATGAAAACCAAATTCGGTTTTTACCACACCGCTGATTTCCTTTGGATCAAGGGTGAAAGCAACCTGTTCAAATTCTTTAACAAAACCACCGCGCTCAATATAACCTAGTTCACCTCCAAACTGAGCCGAAGCCGGGTCTTCAGAGTATTGACGAGCCAATTCAGCAAAGTCAGCCCCTTGCCGCAGCAGGCTCAGAATAGAATCGGCTTTGGCCCGGGCACTAAGAATTTCTTTTTCACCAGGTTTAATCTGGATTAAAATATGCTTAAAACTATAACTGGGTTGGACTTTCGGAAGACTGTCTTTGTGCGTTTGATAAAAATTTTCAACTTCCCGCCGGGAAACAGTGATATTATTAAATTTTTCAGCCTGTAGCCGCTGTACAATAAGACGCTCTTCAACCGTAGAACGATAATCCTTTTTAATCTGAGAAAGAGGTTTTCCAAGAATTTCTTCTGCCTTTTCCTTGGATCCTGATTGCTGGATCATAGCATCAATCTGCTGTTGTAACATCTGTTCAATTTCACGGTCTTTGACTTCCACCGTTTCTATTTTAGCTTGCTCTAAAAGAATCTGTTGGTTGATTAAGGCGTCCAAGGATTGTTGCATAAGGCGAGCAAATTTTTCAGGATTTTGAGAAGGATTTATCCGCATTTGATAGGCGTTCATAATCGCAAATTCTTCTACCTCACTTTTTAAAATAATCTGATCACCGACAATAGCAGCAACACCATCAATCAATTCCTGACCAAAACAAAACAAGGAAAGCACTAGTAAAAACAACAACTTTAAATATTTCATAATTAATTCCCGAACATATTGAAAATTTTATCTTCTCTGATTTCATAATCTGCTGTTGACATCAGACTATCCAACAGTAGAATATATTTATTCTGAATTTTCATTTGAGTTAAATGTTGAAAAATTTCATCGCGCACCTCCTTTATGGGTCGTATCGATCCTTCCGAATAACGTTCCAGAACCTCAATTACATGATATCCATAATCTGAGGCAATAGGTCCTAGAATATGGCGTGGTTTGGTTTCAAAAATGGTTTTATCCAGTTCATTAACCGATTGCCCCTTCCGCACTATTTTGGTTTCAAAATCATATTGTGAAAACAGCCGATTTTTTTTGTTCCTGTCGTAGGAGCGTAGGGTTGATTTTATTGTACGGGCTTTTTCATAATCATTCACGACTATATGGGTTATTTTTGCCTCTTCGGCCGTGCGCACAAAACTCTTTTTGTTTTTAAAATAGTAATCCCGTATTTCTTGCTCAGTGATATTCACATTACTTTGAAAATTATATTTCAGATAGGCGTCGATCACCAGGTCTTTAAAGTAGTCTTCAGCCCGGCTTTTTAGGATTCGATCTTCATCAAAATGGTATTTTTGAGCCTTTTGATATAGAATTTGCTTTTTAGTCCAATTAGAAATTAGGGATTTGACCATTTCTGTTTTGGTGGCAGACAAAGGGGGGGCTTCTGGAAGTAGTTCTAACAGTTTTTGTTCGGTTAAATAGGAATCTTCGACCCTGGCGATATAATTAATTTTTTCCGGATTATCTGTACAACTATAAAACAAGCAGAACAATATAAATAAAGTAAAAATATTTTTGAGCTCTTTTTTCGGCACGATTATTCCTTTGCGGTTAAATTAATGGTATCCCAATAAATTTTGAGATTATATTTGTTTTTTAATTTTTGCAGCAGTTCTTGTTTTGCTTGACTGATCTGTTTCTGTTTTAATTTACTTTTTACAGATCGTTTTATTTTTTCAAAATCTTTGGGTGTAGCTGGTTTTTTATCCAGGACTTTAATGATAGAGTAGCCAGACCCAGATTGAATAAGATCAGAATAAACCGAGTCCGCTGGTACTTTCTGGGCCAAACGGCCGATATCACCGTATTGATCGGCATTAATGAATCCCAGATACCCCTTTTTGGGGCGCTCATCATATCGCGCGGTATATTCTCTGGCCAAAGCATTAAAATCCGCAGCTTCTTCCGCTTTTTTTAGTAATTTACGCGCGAGGGAACTGTCTTTTACAAATATTTCCCGGACTTCAGAGCTGGCCTTGTTCATATATAGATCCGTTTTGTATTTTTCATAGAATTTTCTGGCTGCGGAATCGCTGATATCAACCTGGCTGTAAATGTGGTCCTGTTTATATTTATTCAGCACCACCTTATCACGGTATGCGGACATTGAAGCTTGATATTCCGGGTCTTTGTGCGCGCCCCACTGATGGGCGGCCTGTTCCAGTGTGGCTGTTATCACCAGGTTTTCAATTAGACGGGCTATGTTCTGTGCAGAACCAAAAATGTGGGCAGGAATTCCCGGATTCTCACGCAGCTGTTTGAGTATCCAGGCTTTCGTATAAGTATCATTTTTAGTCGTGGCCAAGGTGTCCTCAAAAGAAAGCGCTTCAATTACAATATCCGGCGAAATTTGTTGATCTTTTTCATGGACCAGCTTTTTACGGGTGTTAATATATTTTTTTGCAAAATTTTGCAGGACGGCCATATTCATTCGGAGGGCGATATCCTGTTTCATACTTTCAATTTTTTGACGGGAGCGAGACTGTAGTTCCTCGCGGTGCTGATTAATCGCCAGCCGTTTAATGTTTTCTTTTTCATCTTTAAATCTCTTTTTTCGGCCTTCACGCCGATCGGTAACTTTAATAATGTGATAACCAAATTTCGTCAGGACAGGTTCGGAAATTTCTCCAATGCGCAAATTAAAGGCTTTTTGTTGAAAGGGATCCGCCATTTTACCCCAGGTAAAATATCCCAAATCACCGCCTTTTTTTGCCGAAGATTTATCATCGGAATATTTTTTTGCCAGTTCAGAGAAGTTGTGGCCGGATTGAGCCTTTTGATAAATATCTCGGGCCTGGCGATAGGCGGCCTCTCGGTTGGTTTTCTCATCTGTTTTAACCAGGATTTGCTGAGCCTGTATTTTTGTGCCGTAATGGCGATAAATAGTATGCAGCTCTTCCTGGGTAATTACCGAGTCCAGTATAATACGGTCAAAATAGGTCTGAATGAGTTGCCGTTTGGCAAAGGCCTCTAATTTTTCTTGTACCGCGCCTTTTCTATGATATTTTTTTTGGTAGGCGTCATAGAGCATTAATTTTTCTTCAGCGAAATCGCGCACTTTGTTACGCCGGTGATTGGCTGGCAGTTCTTTAAAAGAAGACTGGACATTTTCTTCAAAAAAATCAAGAATGGTATAGGATTTTTTCCCAATTTTCAGCAGTGTGTCCGGGCTGGGCTTGCGCTCACAAAAATGGAATGTGAAAGCGATGATAATCATCAGAAATAGCAGTTTTCGGCTCATACTTCTCCCTTCGTTTTGTTAAAGCCACATAAATTAATTTGCTGTTGAAGTTTATCCAAGAAGAGTTTTACCGCTGACAATTTATTCTCGGCATCACTAAATATGATCAGACGAAAATCGCGGGCTGGCAGAAATTTGTAGTTTACATCTGCGGACCGGGCTGCCTGCTGGATCGCATTAAACATATCTGTTGTGTTTGCAACCGGTAATATCTCACAAAAGACAAACAAGATATTTTCCTTTTTAATCAGGACCTTGGTAATCCCCAGACCGTGGGCCTGGCAGCGGATATGCGAAACAGCCAACAGATTGATCGTTTCTGCGGGAATTTGCGTTCCGAAACGATCCTGCAACTCCTGGCCAATGCGCTCAATTTCGGCACTGCGTTGTGCTTCGGAAAGGCGGCGGTAATAGTGTAAGCGGACTGATTCCAGGGGAATAAAATCCGTGGGAAGATAGGCATCGTAAGGGGTAATAATATCAACCTGTTCTGCTTTTGTCTCCCGGTGAAGAACCTCTTGATCAGCGTGAACATCCTGCAATCGGCTGTTTAATATTTGAGTATAGAGATCATACCCGACCGCAGCTATATTACCGCTTTGTTCTAAACCAAAAAGATTGCCTGCTCCCCGGATTTCCAGATCTTTGAGGGCGATATCATAACCACTTCCCAGTGAGGTGTATCGCTTGATGGTTTTAAGGCGTTTAACGGCGTTCTGGTTCATCTTGCCTGGCTGCGGAACAATCAAATAACAATAGGCCCGGCGGTTACTGCGGCCCACACGCCCCCTTAATTGATACAGCTGGGCCAGCCCGAAACGCTGGGCCCGGTTAATAATAATCGTATTAACATTGGGAATATCTATGCCCGATTCAATAATCGCGGTGGTCACCAGAACATCGATTTTGTGGTTTATAAAAGCGCGCATTATCGGTTCCAAGTCACCTTCCTTCATCCGGCCGTGGACATAAGAGATAACCAGCTCCGGGAACATGGCCTGCAATTTGGCGGTCGTTTTAGCAATGGTTTTAATCTCATTATGTACAAAATAAACCTGACCATTGCGTTGGATTTCCCGATAGATAACGGACTGAATATACTTTTCTGAATAAGTAATCACTTCGGTAACAATGGGCAGGCGATATTTGGGCGGGGTATTAATCTGGGAAAAATCACGGGCGCCAATCAGGGAAAAATGCAGGGTGCGCGGGATGGGTGTGGCGGTTAAAGAGAGGACGTCTACATGCAAACGCAGGGATTTAAGTTTTTCTTTAGACGTAACGCCGAAACGGTGTTCCTCATCAATAATTAACAAGCCCAGGTCACAGAAAGAGATATCCCGGGATAAGAGGCGGTGGGTTCCGATTACAATATCCAGCTTTCCCGCAGCCAAATCATCTGTGGTTTGGCGTTGTATTTTACGGCTTACAAAACGGGACAGAAGGCCGATATTGACCGGATAGTGACGCAACCGCTGGTGAAATGTATGATAATGTTGATCGGCTAAAATGGTTGTGGGTACCAGCACAGCCACCTGTTTTGAATCAGATATCGCTTTAAAGGCCGCCCGCAACGCCACTTCAGTCTTCCCAAAACCAACATCACCGCATAACAGCCGGTCCATGGGTGGTGGGGCCTGCATGTCTGTTTTTATTTCACGGGTGGCGCGCACCTGATCCGGGGTTTCTGTGTACATAAATTCGGATTCCATTTGAATTTGCAATTCGTTGTCTTCTGAAAACGCAAATCCCTTTATCTTTTTTCTTTGTGCATATAACGCCACCAGTTCGTTTATTGTTTTTTCTACGGATCGTTTAGTTTTAAGTTTCTTTTTTTCCCAACTCCCACTACCCAATTTGGTAATTTGTGGCAAGCGGCCCTCCGGAGCGCGATATTTACGCACATCTTTTAATTTGTCAAAGGGCACAAAAACCTTGGCACTTTCTTTGTATTCCAGAACCAGACACTCATGTTTTGATCCGAAGACCTCCACCTGGTTAAGCCCTTTATATTTTCCAATACCATAATTGATATGGACCATGAGATCATCGATTTCAACTGTATGAACATCAAATTTTTCAACATTAAAATCCTGGGGCAGCCTACGGAAAGGTTTTTGAATTAATTCACGGCCAAAGAGATCATGGTCGGCATAAACAACCATGTTTGCCAAGGGCATGGACACGCTTTCAGAAAGACGGCCCTGGATATAGGTTGGTTTCAGGTCGCCAAAGAGCTGTTTTAAACGTTCTATCTGGTTTTGGGTCGGGCTGACGATAAAATTATGGTGTGAGAAGACCCCTTTAGTAGTGCTAACGGCCAACTGGGATTTAATAAAGGCAAGATCATGTTTGCGCAACACAGGTTGGCGAAAATCAAACGCAAAGTCGGCACTTAAGTACAAATTAAAAAAGAGACGTTTAAAACCCTGAAAGTCAGGGCGTTCAAAAAACTCCCCCTCTGTCAGTGATTGCAAGGACTCCTGGTAACAAAAACAGAGACAGGTGGTGGCATTCAAATAGCTGAAAAGTGAACAGCTGTGCTGCTGTACCACCGCTTCGGTCAAAGGGGGCGACAAGGCCAGTTGGTTAAAGCGGGAGAGGGTTAACTGGTCTTCCACGTTAAAAGAGCGGATGGAAGCAATGTAATCATCAAAAAATTCAACCCGCACCGGATCAGTTCTGTCCGGGGGAAAGAGGTCGATAATGCTACCACGGGCAGCTAGATCTAGGGGGTTAACCACTACATCACGGCTTTGATACCCGAAGTTTGTTAATCGCGAAAGAAGTTCATCTCGGGAGAAGGGCTGGTCTTTTTCCAGGTGGATCATATTATCTTTGGCAAACTGCGGATCAACAAAAGACACATCTAAAGCATCGGCCTGGGCTACAATCACCGTGGGGTGTTCGGAGCGCAGCTTCTTAAGAGCATCGTTAAGAAAAAAGTTGTTAATGGAGAACTCGCTAAAAATCTGAGGAGCACTTGCCTGTAGATCAGGCAGGAAAGCCACAGTGGCTTCTCCCAGTAGCTGATCCAGATCATTGCGTACATTTTCCGCTGCGCTTGAATCGCTGAAAACAAGGAGATAATTCCGTTTTTCTTGATGGTATAGCCAGGTAATAAACAGACTAACGGCACTGCCGGAAATCCCGGTGAGCGACAGGCTCTCCCGGGTAGAGAATTGTGTTAATAACTTTTTAAAGTTGGTTAAGGCGGAAAAACGGCGCGTAAGGGTTTGCAACAAATGATCGATATGTTTCACGTGAAACACAGGCTATTTTTTTAAATGAATCATTAAAGCAGTTATATCCGCGGGAGATACGCCGGGAATGCGATTCGCCTGCCCCAGCGTCTCTGGTCTGATTCGGTTTAATTTTTCGCGGGCTTCATGGGTCAGGGCTTTTAACTTAAGATAATCGATATACTGGGGCAGGCGGGTGTTTTCTTGTTTTTTCACTGATGCGATCATGGAGAGGGTACGCTGAATATAACCTTCGTATTTAATATCCAGTTCAACTTGATCCTCAACCGATGGAAAAGCAGCTATGGCCGACTGTAGATCGGCGGGTAATAAAGAGCGGATATCAGACAAGTGTATCTGGGGGCGGCGTAGTAGTTTTTCAAGAGAAAGCCCTGTTTTTATCGGATGCATATCTAACCTGGCTAGCAAAGGGTTGATCTTCGCTGGAGGCAGGCCGGTGTTTTTGATATAGTTTCGTACCGCTTTAACCAGCTGGTCTTTCCGTTGAGTTATTTTATAAATTTTTGGGGACAGCAGGCCGATTTGATATCCCTTCAGGGACAAGCGGCGATCTGCATTGTCGAAGCGTAACAGCAGGCGGTATTCTGCGCTGGAGGTGAACATCCGGTAGGGCTCCGTCGGGCTCTTGGTGATCAAATCATCAATCAACACCCCAATATAGGCCTCTGAACGGTGCAAATAGAACGGCGTGTCTCCGTTTAATTTGCGACTGGCATTGATTCCGGCCATTAACCCCAAAGCCGCGGCCTCCTCGTAGCCAGAGGTGCCATTGATTTGACCGGCCAGGTAGAGCCCCTGGATTTGCTTCATTTCCAAAGTACGATAGAGTTGATAAGCAGGGAAAAAATCATATTCAATGGCATAGCCGGGTTGGATAAACGCGGCTTTCTCCAAACCGGGAATCGAACGGAGGGCTTTTGACTGAACATCCAGAGGGATACTTGTGGAAAAGCCATTAACATAAATTTGATTGGCGTCTTTCCATTCCGGTTCCAAGAAAATTTGATGACTGTTGCGTTCTTTGAAGCGCACAATTTTATCCTCGATACTGGGGCAGTAACGTGGGCCAACCCCTTGGATTGCCCCGGAATAGAGCGGGGCGCGATCCAGATTCTGATAAATGATTTGGTGGGTCTGGGCAGTAGTATGAGTAACATAACAGGGTTCGTTCGGTGGATCAAAATCAACTGTTTGAAAAGAGAAGGGGACGGGATCTGGATCGCCATACTGAAGGTCAGTGCGATTGATATCTATTGTGTCGGCCTTGATGCGCGGCGGTGTACCGGTTTTTAAGCGCCCGTGTTTAATACCCTGTTGGGCCAGCGCGGCAGTCAGACCCCGGGCCGGCGGCTCCTGCCAGCGACCGCCAGGATAGGTTTTTTCTCCCAGGAATATTTTACCATTCAAAAAGGTGCCACAGGTCAGAATAACCGCAGCGGCACAAAGGTCGCCGTGCTTTTGGGTCTGCAGGCCGACCAATTTTTGGTTGGCGACCAGAATTCCGGTGGCCACATCCTCCCAGATTTCAAGGCCGGGCTGGTCGGCCAGGCGGGCTTGCATTTCTTGGGCGTACTGTTTTTTATCGGCCTGGGCCCGGGGTGACCAGACGGCCCGACCTTTAGAGCGATTCAACATTTTAAACTGAATTCCGGATCGGTCGGCCACTTTGGCCATTTCACCCCCCAGAGCGTCGATTTCTGCCACCAGATGCCCTTTGGCCAGTCCGCCGATTGCCGGATTGCAAGACATGCGGGCGATGGCGCTGCGCTGCAGTGTGATCAGAAGGGTTTTTTGTCCCAGACGGGCACAGGCTAGGGCTGCTTCCGCACCAGCGTGGCCACCACCAACCACCAGCACATCATAGGGTCTTTGTTTCACGTGAAACATTTATTTGCCAATACAAAATTGATTGAAAATATTATTCAGGATCTCCTCGTTGGTCGTTTTCCCCAGAATTTCGTCCATGGCGCTCAAGGCCCAACGTAAATCAGTTATTACGAATTCGGCAGCTAGTTTGTTCCGCACCGCAGATTGGGCTTTTTGCAGGGCCTGATGGGCTTTTTGTAGAGCCAGGTGATGTCGTTTTTGGGTAATAAGGCGCTCTTCGTGCATTGGTATTTTGGCTTTGATGCGCTTAACCATCAGGTCGGCCAGCTGATGAATTCCCGCGTGGGTCTTGGCGGAGATTTGGGCTTGAGGGGCCGGGTTCAAATAGCGCGTAGCGGCGGCTATTTGCTGAGGGGTGGCAATGTCGGTTTTATTTAACACATATATATGTTCGGTGCCGTCGTGGGGCAATTGGGTTGGGGGGCGTTGGTTCAGCGGTTGGGTAAGGTCGATCACTTCCAGAACCAGATCCCCCTGAGAAAGAATGTTATAGGTTCGTTGGATTCCCAAGGATTCCAGGGTGTCGGCGGTATCACGCAAACCAGCCGTATCAACCAACCGAAATTGGAGGCCGCCCCGCCGGAAAGACTCTTCAATAGCGTCGCGCGTAGTGCCCGGGTAAGGAGAGACAATGACCCGCTCCTCCTCCAGTAGGGCGTTCAGCAGGCTGGATTTACCACTATTCGGAGCGCCGACGATAGGCACCAGCGCGCCATCTAGCAGCAGACGGCCGTATTGGTAGCTGTTCGTCAAAGTTTTAATGTTATTCGTAAATTGCGCCAGGCGCTGTTGGATTTTGACGTAGGGGGTAAACTCAATTTCTTCCTCACTGAAGTCCAGTTCCAATTCTAAGAGGGAAATTAGGTCGATTAGTTCTTGACGCAGCGTCTGCATTTGTTGACCAGTGCGGCCGTCCAGCAAATGGCGCGAAGTGCGATGAGCGGCCTGGGTTTTGGAATGAATCAAAGCGTTAATCCCTTCGGCCTGGCTGAGATCCAGTTTGCCGTTTAAGAAGGCCCGTTTGGTAAACTCACCCGGTTGGGCCAGGCGGGCATCCTGGCGGGTACAGAGATCGATGACCGTTTCGACAATATAGGGGCTGCCATGACAATTGATTTCGACCAGGTTTTCGCCGGTATAGGAGTTAGGGGTTTTAAAATAGGTTACCAGGACATCGTCAAGAACCTGACGGCCCTGATATACTTTACCGTATATGGTGTGGTTGGGATGGATTGCGTGGGAACTTTTAAAGATAGCGTTAAGCACTTCGAGTGATTTTTCACCTGACAAGCGTATGATAGCGATGGCACCGTAACCATGGGGTGTTGATAAAGCGACAATCGTGTCCTCGGCATAAGGAGTCATTGACCTCTATTTAAACTGCTTCCGTTGCATTTCCTTGGCGCGTTGTTTCTGCAGCTCGCGCATTCTTTCCAGCCGCGAGGACCATTTTTTTCTCTTGGTCTTTTTCGGCTTTGGTTCGGGGGTGAAGTACTTTTGCTGTACCATGGTCAGAATATTGAATAGGGTATAGTAAAGATTAAGTCCGGAGGGAAATTTGTTGAAAATAAAGAAGAAAACCAGCGGCATAAGGTACATCATTGATTTCTGCTGTGGATTGTTGCCGGTACCGGAGATTTTTTGCTGTAATATTTGACTGAGGACCATTAGGAAGGGAAGCACGTTGACATACTGACCGTAGAGAGGGATTGAGAATGGCAGGGTATAGATCGTATCCGGGGCTGACAAATCCGTGATCCAGAGAATAAAAGGGGTGTGGCGTAACGCGATTGTGCTGCGGAAGATGGTAAACATGGCAATTAGAATCGGCATCTGTAATAGCAGCGGCAGGCAGCCACCCATGGGATTGACTCCATGTTCCTTGTAGAGTTTCATGGTGGCTTGGTTGAGTTTTTGTGGTTCGTCCTTATATTTCTCGCGCAACTCACTGATCTTGGGCTGTAGCTTCTGCATTTCTTTCATGGAGCGCGTGGATTTGTTGGTCAGGGGCGACAAGATTATTTTAACCAGAATAGCGAAGATAATGATTACCAGCCCGTAATTGGGAATGACCTTGTTTAATTTGGTAAAGGACCACAAGACAAGTTTGCTAATTGGACGGATAATTCCGCCGAGACTCATAATATTTTCTGTGTCTTCAGCCAGCACTTTAACGCGGTTATAATCCAGGGGACCCACAAACAAGCGCGTATGGGACGGGCGATGGCCGGGATAGGTGACCCGCATATCAAATTTTTTGATATACTCTCCCTGGTAAGGTTCGGTGTGGGCTTGCAGCCGATAGCCCTCGGCAGGCGTTTCGGTGATAAACAATGTGGCAAAATATTTGGTGCGAATGGCGGTCCATTTGGTATTGCCCTCGAATTTCGTCTGGTCTGGCTTACCTGGTTTGGTATCGATTTTTTCCATTTCGCCGGCAGCGCTGTAGGCATAGGCTTTGGCATAGCGGTTTTCCTCAGACAGGTCCGGTTCAGAATAGGACAGGCCGTCTTGCCAGTTAAGATAATAATTACCGGTGGCCATGTCATCGAGGAGTGCCGATAGATTAGCGGTTACTCTGACCTGGTATTTATTGCCATAAAAAGTGAGGGTCTTTTTAACTTGCGGCTGACCGTTCTGGAGCAGGCCGTAAGTAATCTGTAGAGAATCCCGGCCGCGGATTTTAAGATGGCCGGTACTAAAATGGGATGAGCTGGTACTGAGCAATGTAAAATTTTGATCCAGGGCTACCGTGTCTCCCCGGTCAATGCTAATGTAGCTAAGCAACAGCGGGTGGTTGCCATTGGCGGGTAACAATTGAACTGGGGTGGTGTCACCATTCAGATAGGACTGATATTCTTTTAATGTAAATTGCGTAAAGGTGCCACCGCCCCGCGAACTAAGGGTGGCACGGAACAACTCAGTTTCTATCGATAGAAGGCGGGCCTCTTGTTCCCCTTTGACAAAGTGTTTCGCAGGCGAGCTTTGTTTAACCGGTTCCGGTTTCGGTGCTTGGGCCGGTGTGGGCGGGGCTGTTTGGGTTTGTTCGGGCGGCCGGCTGGTCCGGGGTTTTGAGCCCGGTGAGGTCTCTCCCTCCGGGTTAATTAATTTGTAATAAACAGGCATCAAAATAATGACAACAAATATGAGTACAAAGGCCAGGATTGATCTTTTATCCATAATGTTTCACTTTCCTTTTCTTAGGTACAGGATCAAAGCCACCGGGGTGCAAGGGGTGACATTTAATAATTCTTTTAATAATTAAAACCAAGGCCGGTCCGCAGGAATATTCTTCCAGGGATTGCAGTGCATAATTAGAACAGCTGGGGTAAAAGCGACAGCTGTTGGGAAACAGAGTGCTGAAAAACAGTTGATAGATTTTTATTAAATGCTTGAAAAAGGTTTTAGTGAGTTGCATCATTAGCGTCGTATGTTTTGATAAGGTGCGCTCTGAAATCGTGCACCGAGACAGGGCCGGGGTCACCGATTACCGTAAAAACCATGGCGTAGGGGTGCATAAAAAAAGGTTTGGCGGTGCGATAGGCCTCCCGGATTTTACGTTTGATCTGGTTACGGCGAAAGGCACCTTTAATCTGCTGTAAATAGATGCCCATTCGCCACCTTGACTGTGGCTGTGCGGCCATAAGAATTGTTTGATAACGACTTCTGCGGCCCCGCTGAATAATATCCCTGCGTTGGCGAATAGAAATTGACCTTTCAGGCTTCGGTAAATCAGACCGAAACTTTTTTACGGCCGCGGCCGCGGCGTCGGGCCAGCACTTTTTTTCCACCATTGGATTGCATTCTTTTACGGAATCCGTGTTTGTTTTTTCTTTTGCGTTTGCTGGGTTGATAGGTTCTTTTCATGTTTTCCTCGTTTACTGATCAGTTTTAGCAGACCCGTAATTTAATAGGTCTATGGCCCATATTCAATAATATTTATGCCGGTTGAAGGCGCTTGGCAACATTGTTGATAATTAGGCTGCTAGGATGTTTTGTATCTGATGTTTTTAGAATACTATATATTGATGTATAAGCAGGATCTTCCGGTTTATTCCGGGGAAAAATCCGACGGTTATAAATGCGCTAACCCCTTGTTAATATGCGGTTTGTTTCAATCTTCTTGGCGAGTGTAAAAAAATGTAGGGGGGGGATAACAAATCTCTTGACTTTATAGAAAAAGGCCTTCATTTTAAATGTGTGCATGGCGAAACAGCTGTTGACAACTTGTTAATAAGTAATTGTGTTGAGGTCTTTGTTATTATTTTTTGGCGGGTTTGGGGGGTTGAGTGCTTGTTTTTCAGGGTCGCCTGGAGGGTGTTAAAAAGGTGTTAATTTGTTAATTTATAATTACTTATGTTATTATATGCATTGTCTTTCCGGCTGGCTTTACAGGGCGTTAACTTTTTTTGAAGAGCAGAGGGAAAGAAAATTTTACCTAAGTCTAGGAGTGTTAATAAGTTGAGTGAAAAAACGGGTCAGAACATTCAGTCAGAGACCGGCTGTGAATCAGTTTGGGGGGGGTGTCTGGAGTATTTAAGGGGGCGGGTGCCGTCCCAGACCTATGATACCTGGTTTCGGCCGATTAAAGCCTTGTCCATAAATGGCGATCAGCTCTTCTTGCAGGTGCCCAACAAATTTTTTTATGAATGGATTGACAGTCATTATCGGGATATCTTAGAGCGGGCTTTAAAAAAAGTGACCGGGAATGGCATTAAAATAAAATATACGGTATTAATTTCCGAAGACAAGTCTGCAAAGGGTGTTCCCGAGTCCCCGGATCCGCAGGCGCCGGCGGAGTTTGACGCACCTGCGCCGACCCCGGACCAAATCTCTACAGACTATAAGGCGCAGACCGGTATATTCGAGCGCGGCTCAAAAATTAACCATAACTATATCTTCGCACGCTTTATTGAGGGTAAGAGCAATCAATTTGCCAAAGCCGCGGCGGTGGCAGTCGCCAATTCCCCGGGCCGTACCTCATTCAACCCGCTGGTCATTTACGGGGGCACCGGGCTGGGGAAAACCCATTTAATTCAGGCGATTGGCAATGAATCCTTGAAAAACCGGCGGGCGATGCGGGTTGTGTACGTGTCTAGCGACACCTTTACCCTTGACTTTATTGCGGCAATCCAGAAAAATAAGAGCACGGAATTCTCCAAGTATTATCGGGGGATTGATATGCTTCTCCTGGATGACATTCAATTTTTTCAGGGCAAGGAATCCACTCAGGAGCAATTTTTTCATATTTTCAACTCGCTTTACCAGCATCACAAACAGGTCGTGTTAACCACAGACAAGCACCCCCTGGAGCTGAAAGGTCTGCAGGAGCGTATGTTGTCCCGCTTTCAGGCTGGGTTAACGGTTGACATTCAGCCGCCGGATCTGGAAACCCGTATCGCGATTTTAAAGCGCAAAGCCGATGAGGACAATTTAGATATTCCCTATGCCGTGATTGAGCATCTGGCGCGTAACATCCGTTCTAATATTCGTGAGCTGGAGGGTGCCATGATTCGTTTGTTGGCCTATTCCTCCTTGTTACGGGTGGATATTGACATCCCTTTGACCCAAAAGGTTTTAAAGGAGATCCTGGGCAATAGCAAAGCGGCCTCCGTGTCCATTGAGGATATTCAGGATGTGCTCAAAAACCGATACAATATCAGTCTGGATTTATTGGTAGGAAAAAGCCGTAAAAAAGAGGTGGCCGAGGCCCGCATGATCGCTATGTATTTTGCGCGTAAGCACACCTCTTTATCCCTGAAAAGTATCGGTCTCTATTTTGGCGGCCGGGATCATTCCACAGTGGTGCATGCCTGTAAGTGGGTGGAGTCCAAGCTGGAGACAGACGAGGGCTTCAGTCGGCAGCTGGCCCGTATCGGCGGTGAAATAGAGACTACTATCTCTTAAATCATATTTTTTTCCTTCGTAAAACATAAATTTTTTCAAAACAAACAATAAATTTTATTGACTTTTATAAAAATATTTGGGAATATTCATATATATCGCAGTCAAATGGTAACCATTGTGAAAGGAGGATGAGTTATGCCTAACCAAAACAGTGTCAACAAGGTTATTTTGGTGGGACGCTTGGGAAAGGATCCCGAGGTACGGTATACGTCCAATGGCGATGCCGTCGCTGACATGTCACTGGCCACGTCGGAATCGTTTCGCAAAAAGAATGGCGAACGGACCGAGCGCACCGAGTGGCACAACTTGGTAGTCTGGCGCAAACGCGCTGAGTTTGCCAATAAGTACCTGAAAAAAGGACAACTGCTGTATGCTGAAGGCAAACTGCAGACCAGAAAATGGGAGGACAAAGAGGGTCAGAACCACTATAAGACCGAAGTCCAGGTGACCCAGCTGGTGCCGCTAGGCAGCTTTGTAAGGCGTGCCACAGAGGCGGAAGCACCCGCGGAAGACCAAGATTCCGAGATGGTGGAAGAGGATGAGATTCCTTTTTAAGGTAACTTAATTTTTTGGAACGGCTGAAAAACACACCTTAAAAAGAGCTTTTCCCGATAAACTCCCTGATAATGGATGTCGACGGAATTTCGGCGTCATTCACCGGGAGGAAATACCCTAAAAAGTCCAGAAGACGTTGCGCTTCCGGATAGCTGGGGTGTGTAAAGGGAATGGTGCGCAGCGCCTTTTCGGCGTGATACTTCAGGGCGCCGATTTCATAGACCAGGGCCGAGTTGAACATAATATCGGCATGGTCCTGGTAGGCGAAGATATATTTCTTTTCAGCGGCAGTGACTTTTTTCCAGAGTTCGATGGTGCTGGCCGCCTGATAATGGCGGAACTGCACATCCCGGACAATCCGGCGTAACAGGCGGCTGTCATGGGTCGGTATACGGTTAGTGTTGTCGAAGTTTAAATGGGTTAGTGCGCTGACATAGAGTTTAATTTGCACGCTAGGGGCCAGGGTGCGGGTTAAGCGGGGATTAAGACCGTGTATTCCTTCGATAAGGTAGATCGTATGGGGCGTATTGGGCAGCGTGATGTTGGATTTGGTTTTTTGGCCCGCATGAAAATCATAGACAGGCGGAGTAATGGACTGGCCTTGGGCCAGCCGCTCAAAGTCTGTGATCAGCAGTTGCAAATCCAGGGCATCCAGCGTGTCGAAATCGATATCCGGACCCTGTTCAGCTTCCAGTTCATGGCGATCTTTATAATAATTGTCTAGAGAGAGCGTATGGACATTAAAGCCCAGGACTTTTAATTGTACGGCCAGTTTTTCGGCAAAGGTGGTTTTGCCTGAGGCCGAGGGTCCAGCAATAAACACAATGGGTTTGTTTTGACGGGCGATCTCGTCAGCTATGTAGGCGATTTTTTTCTCCTGCAGTGCTTCGGCAATTTTTATTACTTCGCTGATTTGATCTGCCATAATCCGATTGTTTATATCGGGAATGGTATTCAAATCCAGAATATTACCCCATTCCACGAATTCATTGAAAATGGCATAGAGCTTACCCTGGTTACGCAGGTAGGGTAAATTTTGAGATGCATCGACTGGCGGGCAGTGCAGGACCAGTCCCTGTTCATAGGGTTGGATGTCAAATTTATTAATGAGTCCGGTCCGGGGAGCCACGGGAGCGGGGAGCCAGTAGCTATGACCTTCCAACTGATAAAGAATCACATAATTCTGACCGGCAAATTTAAGTAGCTCTGCGGTATCAATCTGGTTGGTTTGCCGAAAGTGATGCTGGGCTTCGAAGGTTCCCAGCAGTTGCGGGGTTATGGGCAGGTCTTTTTCAATATAGTCTTGGAAGTGAGCTTGTAGGATGCTGATAAAGTCTGTGGCCTGGGTTTTGGCTATTAAAAATTCACAATATACCCCTTCATAGATGCTATGCAAAACCCTGAATGTCTTGTCAGAATAAAGTTGATGACATATATGGGCCAGAATTAAAACGGCGGTGTTTAAATATGTGCGTTTGACAGCATCATTGAATTTGTCTAGGGTTGTGATGTGGCTAGGCTCGGTAAGGCGGGTGTTAAAGGAGGCGTATTTGTTGTTCTGCAGTACCAGATAGGGCAAATAATTTTTTTCCGGCAGTGTAGCGGCGACCAGTTCCCGAATAGTCACGCCAGGCGGGGTGGTAATTTGCGTTGTTGCATTGATGTTGATGGTTATTTGTTGCAAAAGGCCTCCGCAGTCTTCCACCACAAATTAATACGTTTAACTGGATTTGATAAGCTTATTTCACAGGTAAAAATTTGATTTGCGCATGATCTTGATGGTCTTGGTTGTAATATTGTGCTTTATTATTTATGTTTGGAGTGGTTTTTAACCTTAATGATAAGGAGCGTGCCGTGACAAAGACAAAATTTGATACTATCATTTTAAACGGGCGACCTGCTTCGGGAAAATCTGAGATCTTGGATTATTTAAAAAAAAGCCCGCTAGAGGAGCGTCTGGAGCGTTTTGGGATCGGGGAAATCGACGAAATTGATGATTTTCCCATGTTGTGGACCTGGTTTGAGGAAGATACGATCCTGGAGAAGCGCCTCCAAAAGCCGCGGCTGCATACAGACCGAGAGGGATATTTTTTATATGAATATCAATGGCACCTGTTGATCGAGCGGCTCAGTCTGGAGTATCAAAAGCGACTGCGGGATCATGCCCGCTACCATGAGCAATATACTACAATTATCGAATTTTCCCGGGGCACGGAACATGGCGGGTATCAGGCGGCTTATCGCCATCTATCTGATGAAATACTTAAGCACGCCGGGATTTTTTATGTGGATGTTTCTCTGTCGGAATCATTACGTAAAAACCGGCAGCGATTCAATCCGCACAGGCCGGATAGTATTTTGGAACATGGCTTGCCGGATGAAAAATTGGAAAAGCTGTATGGTGAAGTGGACTGGGCACAATTCACTGCCGAGGACCCACACCGGGTGATCGTTAATGATATCCCCGTTCCTTATGTGGTTTTGCACAATGAACCGGATATCACCACGGCCAAAGGACCGCAGCTGGGGTGTGCTTTGGAAAAATTACTGAACCAGTTACAGAAATTGAAGCAAGACCACTAGGCCTGTCTTATTGGCTAGATTTTTCTGTTTTAATGAAATTTTCTATCCGACGCCGAATAAGATTACGCGTGAAGCGAAAGGCGCGTAAGCGTTTTTCCCGGTCGCCAATAATCCGGATTGGGTCATCCATGAACCAATTGAGCCGTTGATAATCGCCGGGAAAATCAGGCAGGTTCAGGGCGGCGACTTCACAGAGGGGAATAACATAATCAAAATTAACAGATTGATATTTTTCCACACTTTTGGAGTGCTGGTTTTCCAGGGAAATGCCCTCTTCATCCATTACTTTGCGGGTTAATTCATTTATCCCGGCCGGGGTAATACCAGCGCTGTAGACTTCAAAATGTTCTTTATCCATATCTTTCAGAAAGGCTTCCGCCATTTGACTGCGCACGGAATTTCCGGTACAAACAAAGAGCACCTTTACCTTTTTCTTTTCCATGGACTCACCTCTAAATAAACTTTGGGAATCAATTTAAGGCAAATAACGTTATATTTTCAAACAAATTTTTACTTGAAAAAAAAAGGGGGGGGGGTAAGTATGACGGCCCTCTAGAATAAATATAGATAAAAAGGTATATTAACAGTTATATTAAAGGGGTTATAAACACCATCTTCATTGGTTAATGAATATAAAGAGCCATGAGGCAAAAAAATATTTAGTGCAGATATGGTTTGCTTATGTACTTGATTCTGTTAAATTTAGGTGAGTTGTATCGTGCTTTTTCAGAAGGCATAAGCTGACCGTTCACCGATAGTCATTATTACACGGGAGGGTTATCAACAATTTATCAACAAACCGCATATTGGCGTTGGCCTCGCGGTTGGGTTTTGCTGCTATTGGCACCACGGTTCCCTATTTAAGCCAGGCAGTTAAAGACAATTTTGAACGTTGGATCAAAGGTGGTTATCAGGCTGATATGCATTGGATGGAAGCTAATCCTGAGCACCGCACTGATCTGCGGTTCAGATTTTCTTGGGCGAAATCCGTATTGGTCGTGGCAGACAACTATTATTATCAGCAGACCTGGGGGCTTCCGGGGCCGCGGGTCTCGCGCTATGCCTGGGGAAAAGATTACCATCTGGTATTAATGAAAAAACTGCGCAGACTTATCGTGGAACTTAACGCACATGTTTCCCCAATTAAGGCCAAAGCCTATGTGGATACCGGCCCGGTGTTGGAAAAAGCCTTTGCGGTACAGGCCGGGCTTGGTTGGCAGGGAAAACACAGCAATATTATTATCCCTGGAGTGGGGTCTTATTGCTTTTTGGGGATTGTTGTCCTTAGTGTTCCGGCCGAACCCTTCGAAGAGGTTAAAGATGGCTGTGGTGATTGTCAAAAATGTATACGCGCCTGTCCCACGGGGGCATTGGTCGCGCCCGGTGTAGTGGACGCCCGCCGTTGTATTGCTTACTTGACGATCGAGAAAAAAGGAACTTTCAGCCCCGCGCAGAAGGCGCAGATCAGCCCCTGGTTGTTTGGATGTGATAATTGCCAGGCGGTCTGCCCCTGGAATCAGCAGTGGGCTGAAACAGCTCTGGATCCGCACTATTATAATCGCCGGCTGCTCCTGGGCCGTGAACCCGGTGAGTGGCACGCGCTGACAGTTGAACGGTTTAAGCAACTTTTCAAGGACAGTGTGTTTAGACGGCTTAAATATAAAGGCTTGCAGCGAAATTTAAAGGCCTTATCCAGCTGACAAAGGCACCACAAGTAATCCAGGATATATTTTAATTTTCTATTGTACAATTTGCCCAAAATAGGTTATTTTTAAGTCAAATAGGAGATGTGCCCATGGTCAGTCGCGGCCAAAAATTCAGACTCGGACTATTTATTACCATCGCATTGGTGGCGCTGATTGTTTTTCTGGTCTTTGTGGCCGGTAAGAAATTCATTGAAAAGCGGGACTATTATTTTATTAAATACAATAATGTTTCCGTTAGCGGGCTGCAAGTGGGCAGTCAGGTCAAGTATTACGGCATTAATGTCGGTAGCGTAGAGAATATTCGTATTGACCGAGAGGACATTAGCAACGTGATTGTTAAAATCGGGATCAAGGAGGGGACCCCGGTCAAGGCGGATATGCGCGCCACCTTGATATCGGTGGGCATTACTGGCTTGAAACAGATTGAATTAACCGGTGGTACAGACCAGGCTGAGCTTCTGGAGCCAGGGTCCTATATTGAAGCCGGTAAATCTTATATTGAGGAAATTACCGGTCGCGCCGAGGTGATCACAGAAAAAGTGGAAAAAGTGCTGAACAACCTGATTTACCTGACTGACCGCAGCAATAGTGAGCGGGTCACTCAAATTTTAGAAAGAATGGATACTTTACTGGTGTCCAACAGTCCCCGCCTGGCCGCTGTTTTGGAGAATGCCAATGCATTAATTGAGGATAATCAGGAAACGGTAGCTGATATTCTGGGCAACATGGAGCGCGCCAGCCGGAACTTTGAGCGCACTACGCAGCTGGCCCATGAAACCACTGCCCAGTTAAAAACCACCGTAGCGCAACTCAGCGTACTGTTGGACACATTGCGCCTGGACCGGATGGTCACCAATATAACCGCTTTTTCCGACACCCTAACATCGATCAGGGTTAAGGCCCTAATCGAAAAAGATCTCACCCAAACCGTGGCAGATTTAAACCGTACGGTAAATGAGGCGCAGGCGATGATAAACCATATAGACGCCACGGTTATAAAAGGGCGGCGGGATTTTCTGGAGACCTTGGAAATATTAAGGGAGACTGTTTATTATTTGAATGAGTTTTCGCGCCGGATTAGCGAGGATCCGTCTTATCTCATTCGGCCGAAAACCAGGGATTAACAGATGCATCGAACGAGACATTTAGGGTTATATACCAGTCTGCTTTTGCTTTTTATGTTAGTCGGGTGTAGTACCCGGATGATGGTCAAGCGCAACTATTACATTTTGGAGTACTACCCGCATACGGAAAACAAGGCCCTGATGCGGGAAGAGCCTTTTGATTATTCGGTTTATGTGCGCAACACCAAAATTCCCAATACCTATGATCGGCGTGAAATCGTGATCCGCCATTTCGGACCACGGATCACCTATGCAGAAAATGACCTATGGGGGGTAAACCTCAGTAATGTTATTCCGGGGTTAATTTCCAAGCGCTTGAGCCGCTATAATTTTTTCTCACAGGTTAAACGAGAGTTCTTGGATGCACGGCCTGATTTTGAGATCGACAGCCGCATCAACAACATCGAGCTCTTTGAATCCGAGTTTGTTAAAGAGGCGCACCTGAACATGGAACTCATATTCCGGAACACCCGCAACGAAAGCATTGTGTTGACCCATGCGGTCAACCGGGAGGAAAAATTAGCGGATAACAAGGTTGAGACCTTTGTGCAGATGATCAATGAAATTATTCTGGAAGAGACGGATCTGTTTTTGGTTAAGCTGGCACGCTATTTTCAAGGCCAGCCGATCATACCGCCCGAGGAACAGGGCATGCAGCAAACCCGGGCCGACAGTCTGCTCCTTCAGGAAGATACTGACCTGGAAAAGGGCCGGGGATTGTTACTGATGCCGGCGCTGTCATGGACTGACTATGAACCGCCCTACAAGATTTATGACCAGCGGGGCAATGAAATTGACGGGGTCATGGGTGCGTCGATTCCGCTTCCCGCCGGCACCTATGCAGTCAAATATGGCTCGGGTAGTGAAAGGCAGATGATGCGAAAAACCGGGATTGAAGTGCGCCCCCGCTTTAAGACGATTGTGGAGCCGGACTGGGGTTGTCTACTGGTTGATATTATTGATGAGCGGCGTAATTTTGTGCAGACTCGTTACGAGGTCTTTGCCACAGAGACAGGTGAGAGTTTCGGCACCGAATTAACCGTAGAAAAAGAGCTGGGGGAGCAGCAAAAAATATGGCTGCTACGGCCACAGTTATATAAAATCACCATCAACAGTGAGCCCTTTAATACCTATCGTGATTTTGCCACAATTAAGGTGGAGCAGGGTAAAGTGCAAAAGTTAACCATGGTGGTAGGGATAGATGAAGAGGGCAATCCGACGCATTTGATTGGGGCCGGACAATTGGAAGGGATGGAAGAATTGACCGCCACTGAAAAGTGGCACATTTATAGTGGTTTATACGGTAATTTTAACTTTAACCGTGATAATGAAAAAGATAAAGAGAATCCGGAAACATCGGTTTCCATCAACACCCAGTTTGACAATCGATTTACCTATGACAATCATCCTTTCTACTATACCATGCGCAATTTAACTGAAATAGGGACCAGTAAAAGTACGGATACGGATTTTCGTATCTCCACAGACGACTTTGATCTGAAGAACACCTTTATATTTTTTATGATTAAAAACCTCGGTCTTTATGCCCGCCTGGATGCCAACTCCCATTTTTTTAAAGAGTATTACCACAGCCCAACCAAATTCAACTATATCAAGAAAGACAAGAACGATCGGGAAATAGAGCGCGGGACTGATGTGGAGAAGCTTTTATTGAAAAGCAGCATCTACCCCATGGTCTTAAAAGAGGGCAGTGGTATTAACTACCGCATCCTGAATTTACCGCGTGCCACCCTGAACCTGCGGGCCGGCTTTGGATTGCGCCAGGAATATAATTATGGTGTTTTTAATTTGACCAACAGCGCTTATCTGGATACTACCGACGACCTGAAATACCGGGTATACACTGAAAATAAGTCAACCGATGACCGTGGCACGGAATTGTCTATCGTAGGTAATTTTCAGCTACCTTTTGATCTGATTTACAGCACCAATGCCGACATTCTATTTCCCTTTGATCCCGAAGCCTCTACCAAGCTGGAGTGGGAGAATGTGTTTAACATTCGCCTGTTTAAATATATTTCGCTGGACTATCGCCTGAAGCTACGGAATAAAGAAGCGGAGGCCGGCGAAACCTATTTGGTGCGGGAACAGCGTTTATATCTGCGTCTTATCTATTTCTTTCGTTAATCCTGATCATTATATGGCATGCGAATTAACATACCGCGATAAAATTCTTACTTTACAGGGGTCTTTAAACCGTCGGACGGTACCGGTCCTTTACAAACAATTTAAAAGAGTCGAGCCTCCCCAGCTGGAAGCGATCGATCTGGCTGCGGTGCGCACGATTGATAGTGCGGGCGTGGCTTTTCTGGATAGTGTCCGCAAAAATTATACGCCCCGGCCGGAATTGCGGTCAGTGGCGAACTCTCTCCGGGAAACCATCAAGACCTTCTCGTCTTTGGAGCTAACCCCACCGGCTCAGCCGCAGGAGCCCCGGCTGTTTGAAAAAATGGGCGCCGGTTTTTTACAGGCGATGACCCATTTCAGGGAAGGGCTCTATTTAACGGCTGATATTTTTTTCTGGTCAGTAGTGGGTATTTTTAACCGTAAAGGGCAACGCAAAGGCGCCATCATCCAGCAAAGCCTGCTGATCGGGGCCGATGCTGTGGGAATCATCTGCCTCCTGTCCTTGATATTGGGGTTGATTCTGGCCCTGCAGTCGGCCGCCCAATTACGGCAGTTCGGGGCCAATATTTATGTGGCTGATCTGATCGCAGTTTCCATGGTGCGTGAAATGGGACCCATGATGACCGCCATTATTGTGGCCGGGCGCAGCGGTTCGGCCTTTGCTTCGGAGATCGCCACCATGCAAGTAACTGAAGAGGTCGATGCCCTTAAGATGATGGCCATCAATCCGTTACGCTATGTGGTCGCCCCTAAGTTCAACGCTATCACCATCTGTATGCCCCTCTTGGTGACCCTCTCGATTGTGGTCGGTATTCTGGGCGGCCTGATTATTGGCATTACCTACCTTGACCTCAGCGCATCAGCCTATTTCAACGAGTTGCTCAAAGTGTTGACCCTCAAAGACATTTTGATCGGAATGAGTAAAAGCATCTTCTTTGCCTGGGTGATCATTATTATCGGCAGTTATTATGGGTTTCATGTCAGCGGCGGAGCAGAGGGGGTTGGTCGTGCCACGACCCGTTCCGTGGTCGCCTCAGTGTTTGCCGTCATCGTGTTGGATGCGATCTTTAGTTTGATATATATGATCTAGGCATGGCAAAATCAATTATCAGCATTAAAAATTTAACCACAGAATATAATGGTAACATTATCCTGGATGATATCAGCACCGAGATCTATCCTGGTGAAATCACTATTATCCTGGGCGGCAGTGGCTGCGGCAAGACCACCCTAATAAAGAACATCCTGCGCTTAAAGGAGCCCCATAAAGGAACGGTGCGGATTTTCAATACCATGACTTCAGAGATGGAGTGGGAGCAATTTGAACAAATCCTGAAACGGGTTGGCATGCTCTTTCAGAATGGGGCGTTGCTGAATTCGGTCAGCGTGTTTGATAATGTGGCGATTCCTCTGGAACAGCATACCGATTTGCCAGCCAGTATAATTGAGCGCATCATCTACGCCAAGCTGGCGCTGGTCAATTTAAAAGAGGCCGCCTATTTACGGCCCTCGGAACTCTCCGGCGGCATGCGTAAGCGGGCGGCGTTAGCCCGGGCAATGGTTCTGGACCCGGAAATTCTATTCTGTGACGAGCCCTCGGCCGGTCTGGATCCGGTCACCAGCGCAGCCCTGGACGAGTTGATCTTAAAAATGAAACGGCAGCTGCAGATGACGATGGTCATTGTGACTCATGAATTGGCCAGTATCCACCGCATCGCCGATCGGATTCTGTTCCTGGAGCAGGGCAAGATTCTGTTTCAGGGCACCCTGGCAGAAGCCAAACAGTCTGACCAGCCGGCGATCCAGCAGTTTTTCAAAAGCGGCACTTTTTGAACGGTTTTAATGGCGTTCCCGGGCAGCGCCCGGGAAGGAGGGTGAGAAGCTCGCTGCGTGGCTTGGCTGCGCAGCGCTGAAAACAGGTTCTGCCCGAGAGCCATTATCCGCGTCTGAAGCCGCCCTCAGAATTGATCACCTCCCCGGTTATCCAGCTCCCTTCGTCCGAGGCCAGCCAGCATATCAGCCGGGCCGCGTCATCCGGCTCACCCCAACGCCCCTGGGGCATGCGTTCCAGAACGGCTTTATCCAATTCAGCATCGGGATTATAGGTTTTTGTCGGTCCAGGATTGACCGTATTGACGGTGATGCCCTTTTCTATGAAATGGGCTGAAAGGCTGGCGGTGAGTTGATGAAGCGCTCCTTTTGAAGCCACATAGGCCATGTGAGGAATGGGGCCGAGATGCTGGCCGGATGTCAGGAGGATGATACGCCCGCCCGGGCGGCCATCATGCTGTTGCCCATATTCCTGAATGAGCAACAAGGCCGCACGAACATTGATCGATAGATGGCGATCGATTTCGGCTGCGGTCAACTCGGCCAGTGTTTTTTGAGTATCATGGGTATGATTGAGGATTAAAAAATCAACATGACCAAATTTTTCAACCGCTGTTTGCATGACAACGGCAGGCGCCCGGGCATTCAGGAAATCCGCCTCAATGTGTTTAATCTTGACGCCAAGCGCAGTTAATTCTTTTATAAGGTTCTCGGGATCACAGGGATCATCGATTGACGGAAATTGTCGGTCGTAGGGGGCAAATGAGTGCAGGCATAAATCAACGCCCCGGGCGGCCAGTCTTTGGGCAATCCCAAAACCAATTCCGTTTCTCCGGCTCACGCCTGTGATCAGCGCAACTTTACCCTTTGAAGAATTCATACCATTACCCTTTCTGTGTATAAATCAAATTCATTAGGTTTCGGTGTTCGGTGCAACTTCCGTTAGGTTGTTAGCAAATAATCATTCAAATTTAACTTCATATAAAATATAATAATCTAACCCGAATTCTTCCCCCCCCATTTTTCAGGTTGGACATTGCTATTTGTAACTTTACAGTAAGACTTACCCCACTGCGTCTCATAAGGCGGTATGAAAGCGAAGGCATAAAATGGCCGGTCTGGTTTAATTCCCGGCTTAAGTCTTAATATTCTAAAAGAATAGTCTTTATTATCCGCAGCAGTTTTATTTTCCACACCATATCTGGGAAATCTAAAAAATGTTCTTAATTTATTTTCAGCAGTTTTCTTTGCAATTATTCGAAATTTTAATGTATCACCATTAATTTTCATTCTATTTTTTCTGGTATCTACTAAAGTATCAATATTAATGATTTCATTCTTTTGTATCTCTTTGGCTAATATACAATAATTTTTATCTTTTAATTTAGAACCTGTGAAATATAATTTATAATAATCTATTCCCTCAAAATTTAATATATCTCTTAATTCCATAACATCAGAAGAATGTGCTTTCATATCAATTGTACCTTGATTTTTCTCGTCAGATGCCAGAAGAATTGTTAAAACACAGCCGAGTAATGCTAATATTCTTTTCATTGTTACGCACCTTTTAGTTTATTCTTAAATCCAATATATGATTATCCGATATATCACACCAATCTTCTGTTTTCTCAAGAGACCCATTTTGCTCACCGGGTTATACTTTTCCAACGTATTATTTTAATCATCGCTGCGACTGCTGTCAAGGCTTAAACAGGGACAGGCCGGTGAAAAGTCCTTTTAGATAAAGCCGGAAAAAGATATATTCTAGCAACAAGGATCTCTTTATTATGAGGAGCAGCAAATGAATTTTGCAATCTATCAGGTAGACGCCTTTACCTCACTGTCCTTTAGGGGCAATCCGGCCGGGGTTTGTATTCTGGAAGAGACAAAATCTGCGGATTGGATGCAGCAGGTGGCCGCAGAGATGAATCTGTCGGAGACCGCCTTTGTGGACCTGGCCGATCAATCGATCACGATTCGGTATTTTACCCCGACAGTTGAGGTGCCGTTATGCGGGCATGCCACGCTATCCAGCGCCCACATTCTGTGGGCCGGGGATTATGTGCCGGCTGACCAGGCCATTGAATTTAAATCGCGCAGCGGAAAATTGCATGCCACCCGGGAAAAGGGCTGGATCGTGCTGGACTTTCCGATCGATTTATATGAAAAAGCGCCGCTCCCCCCGGGAGTCGCGGATAGCTTGTCAGTAGCGGTTAAAGAGAGTGTCAAAACCAAGTACTGCGGCTATTTACTGGAACTGGAAAGCGAACCGGCAGTCCGGGAATTGTCACCCAACCTGCCGGAATTACAACGGCTGGGGATGGACGAAATGATCGTCACTGCTCCGGGCAATCCGGACAATGACTGGGATTTTGTGTCCCGCTTCTTTGGTCCGGGCGTGGGTATTCCCGAAGATCCGGTCACGGGCGCAGCGCATTGCAGTCTGGCACCCTATTGGTCAAAACGGTTGGGCCGGACTGAAATGACGGGGTACCAGGCCTCGGCGCGCGGGGGTGTGGTCAAGGTGCGACTGCAAGAGGAACGCGTCGACATTATGGGGCAGGCCTGTACCGTTTTCTCCGGTCAGTTACAGGTTTAAGTAATGGGCAAAGCGACAGGTCGTAATACTCACATTTTGAGAAAGTTCAGTCAAATTTGTTTGCCGGTTCTGATAACGCTTTTGTTGGCCGGGAGTCTGAATTCCTGCTGGCGCCGCTATGATGACACTTTAGAAAAGGTACAGCAATCCGGTCGGGTGGTTTGTATTACGGAAAACAGTGCCAACACCTATTATATATATCGTGGTGAGCCGATGGGCTTTGAGTATGATCTTGCCCGGGCGTTTGCCGATTATTTAGGTGTGGAGCTCAAGATTATCACTCCGGATTGGGCTAAGATGTTTGCTTATTTAGCAAAGGGAAAAGGTGATTTTATTGCCGCGGGGCTCACTATCACCCCGGAGCGGGAAAAACAGGTTGATTTTTCTGATGAATATACCTATGTCCAGCAGAAAGTCATTACCCATAAAAATAATTACAACCTGCGTTCTCTGGATGATCTGAACGGCAAGACCATTCACATCCGGCCGGCTACTTCCTATCATTCCCGTTTACGGGAGTTACAGGAAGAAGGGCTCAACTTTGAAATGGTCTTTCACAAAGAGCTGCCAACTGAGGAATTGATCCGGATGGTGGCGGAGGAGGAGATCGGGATCACGATTGCCGATTCCAAGATCGCCTTGCTGAACCGGCGCTATTTTCCGGATATCAAGATCGCTTTTCCTATTGAGGAAGAGGAGGCTCTGGGCTGGGCGGTCCGGGAAGGTGAAAAGCGGTTTTTACGGGAGATCAACAAATTTTTCGCAATCATCAAGGAAAACGGTGTTTACGGCAAGATTTTTGAAAAATATTACGGGACGGTTGACATTTTTGACTATGTGGACCTGAAGAAGTTTCATCAACGCTTGGAATCGCGCTTACCGGATTACCAGGAAATTATCAAACAGGAGGCGGCTAAGTATGATTTTGACTGGCGCCTGATTGCCGCGATGATCTACCAGGAATCCCATTTTAATCCGCGGGCCCGCAGCCATACCGGGGTGCGGGGACTGATGCAACTGACCCTGCGCACGGCCCGGGAAATGGGCGTCCGCAATCGTCTCAATCCCAAACAAAGCATTCGCGGTGGGATCAGATATCTGCACAAATTATATGAGCGCTTTGATGAGGTTCCGGATTATCGTGATCGCATCCGGTTGGCACTGGCCAGTTATAATATCGGATACGGGCATGTGCGGGATGCCCAAAAAATTGCCCAGCAAATGGGGTTACCGACGCAGCAGTGGGAGTCGGTCAAGCAAACCCTGCCGCTTTTACGGGAGCGCCGTTATTACCGGGATACCCGCTATGGCTATGCGCGGGGTACGGAACCAATTCGCTATGTCAATCGTATTTTTACCTATTATGATATTTTAAAGCGCGAAGCATATGAGTGATGTTTTGTTGTTTTATTTAATCGTCATTATCGGAAAGGAGCTAAGGTGGAACGACGCGATTTTTTAGTCAAGGGCGCGTTGCTCACGGCCGGGGCAGCCACGCTGCCGGTTTGGCGGCGGTGTGGAGGAACGCAAAAATTGATCACAGCAACAGCAAGCAAGGGGTCGGTGCAAAATATGCAGAATCTTTTTCAGGTTACCCAGAATGAAATGCAACAGATATTAAGAACCGCACTCAGCCAGGGGGGTGAGCGGGCCGACCTGTTTTTTGAGTATCGGGTCAATTCCGCGCTGCGCATGGAAGAAGAGTTGATCAAGGATGTCAGCCGCGGCATTGCCATGGGCATGGGCGTCCGGGTGGTTAAAAAAGACCAAATCGGCTATGCCTATACGGAAGAGGTGAGTCTGGAACGCATGCAGGCGGCGGCGACTACGGCAGCCCACATTGCCAAATCTAAGGGGGGTGTCAATATTGCGGCCGTGCACCAGCTACCCAAACGCAATCTGTACCAATTAAAACAGCTCAGTGTAGATGCCGACCTGGAGAGCAAGTTGCGTCTGATCGAACGGGCGAATCAGAGTGCCAAGCAGTATGACAGCAAAGTTTCCAAGGTGCAGATTACGCTGTCTGATGAGATGAAACAGATCATGTATCTGGACAGTGAAGGCCGGTATTTTGAGGATGTACAGCCCATGCTGCTGATGCGTTGCTATACCGTGGCTCAGGATCAGAATAAACGCGAGGGTGTGGGCAGTGCCAGTGGCGGCCGGGTCGGTTTAAAATATTTCACAGAAGAGGAGCACACCCCGGAAAAGGTAGCCCGGGATGCCGCCCAGCTGGCGGTGACCAACCTGGAGGCTCGGGATGCGCCTTCCGGTCCCCAGGTGGTGGTTTTGGGGGCCGCGGAAAGCGGTGTGCTGCTGCACGAAGCCGTGGGTCACGGACTGGAAGCTGACTTTAACCGCAAGAACCTGTCCAATTATGCCAACCGGGTGGGCGAAAAAGTGGCTTCGGAACACTGCACTGTAGTTGACGCAGGGATATATCCAAATTTAAGAGGATCGTTAAATATCGATGATGAGGGCCACCGGCCCCAGGAGACCGTACTGATTGAAAAGGGGATTTTAAAAGGCTATATGCATGATTCGATTTCAGCAGAGATCATGAATCAGGCCCCCACCGGGAACGGGCGACGCCAATCCTATGCCTACCCGCCCATTCCGCGCATGACCAATACCTTTTTACGGGGCGGCCAGTACAGTCCCGAGGAGATCATTGCATCCATTGCGAAAGGTGTTTATGTCAAACGCTTTGGGGGCGGACAGGTGGATATTACCAAGGGTGACTTTACCTTTGGGGTCTATGAAGCCTATCTGATTGAAAAAGGGGAAGTCACGGCGCCCCTTAAAAATGTCACCCTGATCGGGAACGGACCGCAGGTCATGAATAATGTGGTCATGGTGGGTAATGATCCCCGCTTTTCACGCGGCAGCTGGACCTGCGGAAAGGATGGTCAACGGGTACCGGTCAGTGTGGGTATGCCGACGACAAAGGTAAGCGAGATAACCGTGGGTGGAACCAAAGCATAGAGGATATACTTATGCAGTCATTAAAAGATTTAGCCCAATATATCATTGATACGGCCCGGCAGGCGGGTGCCGATGAAGTGGATGTGGTTATTTTGGATGCCCTGAAATCCAGCATCACGGTGCGCCTGGGGAAAATCGAGGAATTAAAACAGGCCAGTCCCAAACAGCTGGGAATTCGGGTTTTCAAGAACAAGCGCAAAGCCCTAACCTATTCCAGTGATTTCAGAAAAGATTCCTTGAAATCCCTGATTAAGCGCACTGTGGCGCTGGTCAAAGTGAGCAGTCAGGATTCTTTTGCCGGACTTCCCGACAAGGCTTTATTGGGTGTTGCAAAGCAGCCGCTGGCCCTCTATGATAAGAAACTGGAAACCATGTCCACGGAAAGAAAAATTGAAATGGTTCAGGAATTAGAAGAAAAAGGACTGGCCAAAGATAAATTAATCACCAATTCCGATGGGGCCAGCTGGCATGATTCCCGGAGTCGATTTCTGTTGGCCAATTCCAAAGGCTTTCTGGCGACCGAGCAATATAGTTCCTGTTCCCTGAGCCTGTCCCTGATCGCTGAAAAAGAAGGGGTGAAGCAACGGGATTACTGGTCCAGTTCAGCGCGCTATTATGATCTGCTGGAATCGATCGACAGTATTGCCAGCCGGGCGGTGCATCGCACGGTACGTAAAATCGGGGCGGTTAAACCCCAGTCGCAAAAAGTGCCGGTGGTGTTTGATCCCACAACAGGGCGGGATTTCCTCAGTATTATCGCCCGTACCGTGGTGGGCGATGCGATATACCGCCAGCGTTCCTTTTTAGCCGGTCGTGAAGGTGATAAAATTGCCGCGGACCGAGTCACGATTATTGATGATGGTTTGTTGGCCAGAGGATTGGGTTCCCGGCGCTTTGATGATGAGGGCCTGCCCCGCCGCCGCAACGTTGTGGTCGACCAGGGGGTATTGAAAACCTTTCTGTGCGATTGCTATGCGGCCCGTAAACTGGGTATGCAACCGACGGGAAGCGCCAGTCGGGATATCAAATCCGAGCCCAGTTCCGGGACCAGTAATTTTTTCATGCAGTCGGGAGAACACACACCAAAAGAGATCATTGCTTCGGTAGAGGACGGATTGTTGTTAACCCAAGTACATTGGGTGGGCATTAATTACGTTACTGGTGATTATTCGCGGGGGGCGGAAGGTATGTGGATCAAAAATGGCCGGATCAGTCATCCGGTGCAGGAATTTACCGTGGCCGGTAATATGAACACTATGCTGTCATCGGTTTCCATGATCGGCAATGATTTAACGTTTCGGGCCCCAAAAAACGCGCCCACGTTTAAGGTCGATGAATTGATGATTAGCGGGTCCTAGTGTTCCTTTTTTCAGGGCGGCAAGACCGCTGGGAGGAGGCGCCTAGATCAATTATCTGCTTTGAAAATTAAGGAATATTTTTGATATTTAAGGCTGGTGTTAATTGTTATTTACTGAAGATTCAAGCGGATCATAAATGTCAAATAAAAATCATCAGGAAGAATTGGATGTCTATATTGCCGTCGATGCCATGGGGGGTGACTATGCACCCGATGAGATCGTCAGAGGCGTGGCCCGCGCTACCCTGGAATCACCGACAAATATTTTACTGGTCGGCGATAAAAAGCGGATTTCCCCGGTATTAGAGGGGGAAGATCATCACGCCCGGCAAATAGAGATCGTGCATACTGATAAAGTCATCACGCATGATGACGCTCCTAAAGAGGTGGTTCGCAAGAAAGCCGACGCCTCCATGGTCGTTGCCGCAAAACTGTGCGGCGAGGGACGAGCCCATGGATTGATTTCCGCCGGTAACACAGGCGCCTATGTGCTCTCAACGGTTAAGCATATTCCCCGCTTAAGCGGGGTGCGCAAGACGGCCATCGCCTCGGTATACCCTACTCAGAATGCGCAGCAGCACCAGGACATTTTCAGTCTCCTGCTGGATGTGGGCGCCAATGTCCATTGCACCATGGAGGAGCTGGTCCAGTTTGCCATAATGGGCAAGATGTATTCCTCAGACATCAAGGAAATTCCCGATCCCACGGTGGGCTTGTTGAATATTGGCTCCGAAGCCCATAAAGGCGGCACGGAACTTAAAAAGACTTACGATATTCTGCAGGAATTGTCCGGGATCAATTTTGTGGGCAATATCGAGGGTAATGATCTGATGAAAGGCAAGGCTGATGTGGTGGTAACCGAGGGGTTTACCGGAAATATTGTCTTGAAATTAATGGAAGGGATTTACGACACTCTCAGCCATCTGGGACGCTACGCCTTTAAGCATCGCTTTATGTGGCGCTTGGGGTTGATCGCCCTTTCCGGGGGATTAAAGGAATTGAAAACGGTCACGGATTATTCTGAATATGGGGGCGCCCCCTTATTGGGATTTAAAGATATTGTGATCAAAGCCCACGGCCGTTCCAAAGCCAAAGCCATCACCAATGCCATTAAAGTAGCCGCCAAGACCTACCGTGATGATATTTGCGGGAAGATTGCCCGTGAAATATCAGATTTTGAAGCCCATTTCAATCAGAAGTAAAGCGTGTCACCATAATATGATTGTTTCACTGCTATGGCCTGTTCCAATAAATTATATTTAATTTTTATTGCCGCTGTGGGGGTATGTCAATGGCACTGTCAGTCCACAGATCCGTTGCCGGCCAAACATACGTATGCGGTGAGCCGGGATAGCGTACTGACGCTTATCGAATCGGGAGAACTGGAATCACGCTATCCGCAAACGATCAACGCGCCGGGCAACTGGCACCTGGAATACCAGATTGTATATTTACCGGAAGAGGGGAGTTATGTCCGCCAGGGAGATACCGTGGTCATCTTTGATACTCGGGCGGTGGAGCAACAGTTGGATGCTGCCTTAAAAGAGCGCGCCGTGCTGGAGGAGAAATTAGTGGAAACCCGCCTGAAGAATCAACAACTGATTAATGAAAAGGAAGCCCAGATCAGGAAACTGGAAATTCAGGCAAGGATCGCTGAAAACCGGCTGGAGCAGGCCCAATATAATGCGGAAAGTGCCCGGCAAGACGCCCGCCTGGAATTGAAAAAAGCGCAGCTAAATCTGACCAGAGCTCGCACTGACTTAAAGGCGCAGCATATCATTAATAGCAATCAGGAGAATGGGGTCTTAATCGATATGGACCAAACCAAAATTGAGATCCGGCGGCGGCGGGAGATGATCAATGACATGTTTATTACTGCGCCCAAAGACGGATTGGTGGTCTATTTTAACAAGGGGCGGCGTGGTGGTGGTGACAAGATCAAGATCGGGGATACCGTGCGCCCTCTCCATCCGGTCCTGAGCCTGCCGGATTTAAACAACATGCAGGTCCTGACCGAAATTAATCAGGTGGACCGCTCTTACGTACGCTTAGGTCAGCAGGCCAACATCCTGGTAGAGGCTTATCCCGACACGGCTTTTACCGGTCGCCTATTCTTCATATCCAAAGTAGTGGATTTTAGTGATCAGGAGCCAACCGCCAAAACCTACTACATATTGATAAGGCTCGATTCCGGCGAGAATTATCGGCTGAAACCCGGTTTAACCGCCCAGGTTACACTCCATACAGATACTTTGAGACATGTGCTACAGATACCATCCTGGTGCTTGTTTTCCCAACCGGAGGGGTATGCAGTCAAGAGCCCCGGACAGGGTGAAGTTCCGGTGGAATTGGTACGCCTGATTAGCGGGAAGGCCTTTGTGCAGGGAAATTTAACGGCTGAGGATAAACTTTTACCCAATCAAAAGATCCCGCTATTTTAAGTCAGAGGAGAAAGATGCCGCAACCGATCTTGCGACGCAAATGGCTACCCGGCGGAATATTCGCCGCCGTTCTAATTGTATTAATTGTTCTGCTTTATCGCCAATTCAGAGCGGCGGATGATCTGCCGTTATATGTTGTCAAGAAGGATGACTTTGTCATCAAGGTGAAGGCACCCGGTACGATCCAGGCGATCAACTCCCATGTGATTAATTCCCCGGGTAAGGTATGGGGGAATATTCGCATCATTAAAATGGTAGAGGAAGGTACCTATGTTAAGCCGGGGGATTTTTTAATCCAATTTGACCCCACGGAATTTCAGGAACGGTTGCGGGAGGCGGAGAACAATCTGGAAACCGCCGAAGCCAACTATGAAAGTCAGCTGGCGACCATTGAAAAACAGAGAGCCGATCTGGCCAGCCAACTGGAAATTGAGAAATATAATTTGGAACAGATGAAGCTGCAGGCCAAAAACGCCGTTTACGAAGCGGAAAACAAGCGTAAAGAGATCGAATATACTTTAAAAAAGGCACAGGTCTCTTTTGAACAACTTCAGGACAAGATGGAATCGACACGGGCTATCAATAAAGCTGCGCTTAGGCAGGCGAAGCTGAAAGTAGAACAGGCCGAACTGAAAGTAGAACAGGCTAAGGATGATCTGGCCCAGCTAACAATTCGGGCACCGGCCGAAGGGTTGGTGGTTTATCGGGAAATCTGGGGGCCTTCAGGCCGTGAAAAGGTCAAAGAAGGCTCTTCACCCTGGCGCAACCAACCTTTAATAGAAATACCGGATAACAGTCAGATGAAGGCTGAAATTCAGGTCAATGAGGTTGATATCTCCCGCATTGCGCAGGATCAGGTGGTCAATATTCGGCTGGATGCCATTGTGGATACAACTTTTCAGGGACGGATCACGACCATTGCTAATCTGGCTCATCGCGAGAGGGAAACGGAGAAGAAAGTGTTTCGTATTGAAGCGGAAATAAAGGGCTCCGATGAGCGGCTGAAACCGGGTATGAGCGCTCAGTGTGAGATCATTGTAGAAAGGATTCCGGATACCTTGTTTGTGCCAATTGATGCTGTGCTTGAAAGAGAGGGCCAGACCGGCGTACTGGATAAGGAGGGTCGTTTTAGGTCCATTACCACCGGCCCTTCCAATGCGGATTTTATTATGGTATCCACCGGACTGCAAGCCGGAGACGCTATTCAATTGCAACAAAACATATCTATCAAAGCGAACACCCCTCGAGAAAAGCCACCCGCAAGCCAAAAGTCTCAAACAGAGCAGCGGGTCATTATTCACGGATAAAATAGACGGGCAGCCATGCAGTTGGCACTGAAAAACATATTGCCGAAAAAACTGCGACATACGCGTTTATGGCGGTTGATCCACCTGATCAGCGGCGAACAGCTGCCGATTAGTATGCAGGGACTAAGGGAGCACAAAACCCGTTCATTGCTGACCATGTTGGGCATCATATTCGGGGTAGCTGCCGTGATCGCCATGCTGGCGATCGGGGAGGGCGCGCGACGTAAATCCATGGCTCAGATTCAAGCCCTGGGGTTACATAATATCATTGTAGAGGCGGCTAAAGAGACGCCGGGGGGCCCGGAAAAAAGCCAGCGGTATCTCAGTTTGGCGGATGAAGAAGCGCTGGCTAAAGTGTTGCCTACGGTTACGACCACCGTGCCCCTGGTAATCAGTGAGTACGAGAGCCACTATCAAAACCATTTTGCCGATATTAAGCTGATCGGCACTGAACCGGCTTATTTTGATTTGATGAATTTAACCCTGGAACGGGGTGGATATTTTTCTAACCGTGACAATCAATTGCGCCACCGGGTGTGTGTGCTGGGTGCTGAAGCGGCCAAGACGTTCTTTAAACTGGAGGACCCCTTGGGCAAGAAAATTAAAATTCGGGATCTATGGTTCACAGTGGTTGGGGTTCTATATTATCAACCGGTGAGTGTTGCCGGAAATATGGAAATCAATTTGAACAAGCATGTTTTTGTTCCCGTACAAACCGCGATCCTGCGTTTTGGCGAAACAGCAGAACGGGATCGCATAAGTCAAATCATTGTGCAGATTTCCGACAGCCGCTACATTGTTTCCAGCGCCGCTTTTATCGAGCAGGTGCTATACCGCCGTCATTTTGAAACCAAGAATTATAAGTTGATCGTACCCGAGCAATTATTACGGCAGAGTCAGGAAACTCAGCGTATCTTTAATATTGTCATGGGGGCGATTGCCGGCATTTCTTTATTGGTGGGTGGGATCGGCATTATGAATATCATGTTGGCGTCGGTGCTGGAACGAACGCGGGAGATCGGTTTGCGTCGTGCGGTAGGGGCTACCCAGAATGATATCCGCAATCAATTTTTAATTGAGGCGATCTTGCTCAGTTTGGGAGGTGGTGTGGTAGGGATCCTGCTGGGCTATGGCCTCTCCTATAGCGTCACCCTCTATTCCGAATGGGAGACAGTCGTTAGCCTTTGGTCAGTAGTTCTAGCCGTGGGGGTCAGTAGTATCGTGGGTATCCTGTTTGGATTGTTTCCTGCCAAAAAAGCAGCCCGGTTGGATCCCATTGAGGCCCTGCGTTATGAATAGGGATTAATAAGCCGGTTTTACAGCTAAGTAAGGCCTATAATTAAGGGTTAGAAATTACCACCCGGGGTCGGCGAACAGCAGACACTGTTATTTTTGTTAAAAAAACCTTACGCCTTTGAATCTATATGCCTAAATTTGGCAAAATATGGGGGGCTCTAGGCATGGCGATTAAAGTCTATCCGGTTAAAGATAAAAAAGACAAGAAGAAGTTCATTAAGTTGCCCTGGAAGATCTACCGCAATGATCCCAACTGGGTGCCGCCTTTGATCATGGACCAGAAAAAATTATTCGACAGGGCGCATTATCCCTTTTTTGAGCATTCCGAGGGCGAGTTCTTTTTAGCGGAGCGGGACGGTGAGGTTGTGGGCCGGATTGCAGCGCACAAAAACAATATTCATTTGGATGTCTATCAGGATGATACCGGGTTTTTTGGTTTTTTTGAATCGGTCAACGACCCGGCGGTGGCACAGGCCCTGTTCACCAGGGCGCAGGACTGGCTGCGGGAGCGCGGCCTGAAACACATGCGCGGCCCGGAAAACTATACCCAAAATGAAGAGGTTGGTCTTTTGGTGGATGGTTTTGACAGCCCGCCAAAAGTGATGATGACCTATAATCCGGATTATTACATTTCCCTGTATGAGAATTTCGGGTTGACCAAGAAAATGGACCTGTATGCCTATTACATCGGGGGTGCACATACCATTCCGGAACGGTTGCAGCGACATGTGGATGTCTTGCAGCGGCGGTATAAATTTACCGTGCGGCCGGTCAACAAAAAGAAGATCGACCGGGAAGTGGCAAAGATCATGGCCATCTATAACAACGCCTGGTCCGAGAACTGGGGTGCGGTGCCGCTGACCAAATCTGAATTGGAACATATCAAGGAGCAGCTGCTGCAGATCCTGATTCCTGATCTGGCGCTGATTGCGGAAATTGATAACGAGACGGTCGGTATTTCCATTACCCTGCCGGATATCAATGAAGCCCTGATAAAGCTGAACGGCCGTTTGCTGCCTTTTGGGATTTTTAAACTGTTGTGGTATAAAAACAAGATCAAGAGTGTGCGGGTATTGATCATGGGCGTGTTAAAGGGCCACCGCCACAAGGGCATTGATACGGTTTTTTATCATGATACCTTTAAGAACGGGATGAAACGGGGCTTTCATCAGGGCGAGATGTCCTGGATACTGGAAAACAACTATCCCATGCGCAACGCTATGGAAAAGATATACGGAGCCAAGATCTATAAAACTTACCGACTTTATGAAAAGCCGATCACCTGATATAAACGATAGGACGGACTGACCCTTTTATGATTTCAAAAAAACAGGTATATTTTTCACCTGTTGATTTTGTTTTTCAAATTTACAACCTGTCTGTTTTTATTTTTGTTGCCTTTCATCTCCGGCAAATCAACAATGGGGTGCTTTTACTGATTATCCATATCGGTATTGCCGCCCTAATGGGCGGGGTCATGGTTTGGCGAGGGCGGATAGAGAGCGATATCTGGCAGGCCTTGAATGTTATCCTACCACTGGTGCTATTAACTATTCTGCATTATGAGACCGGATTGATTAACCTGACTGTTTTTGATCACTATTTTGATCACGCTATTGAACGTCTGGACCTTTTGATTTTCGGGACTGAGCCGATTGCTTATGTTTCGCAATTAATCAATTCGCGTTTTTTACAACAAATTTTCCACTTTTTCTACTTTACCTTTTACCTGGTCTTTTTTCTGCCGCTGTTACGCTTGTTTTTTAAAGAGAAACAGCAATATACATCACGTCCGGGAACCGACACCTTATGGCCGCAACTGGCCAAAACCCAGCAGATGTTATTTACGCTGTTGTTTACCATGTTTATCTGCTACTGGATCTTTATACTCTTCCCGGTTGTCGGTCCGACCCGGGAGCACTCGCTACTCTATTCCCATAACCGGGGCATGGTGGGGTTGATCAATCTGATCTATCAGTATGCCGACACCGATGGGGGCGCCATGCCCAGCTCGCATGTGGCAGCCACCCTGGTGGTCACTTTGTTTTGTTTTAAATACCTGCGCAATATCCGCTGGATCATGTTGGCCGACTTTATTTTACTATCAATTTCCGCGGTTTATTGCAGCTTTCACTATGCCGTCGATGTCTTAGCAGGACTATTCATGGGGCTGAGTACCTATTTTGCGGGAAATTATCTTTTTGCCCGACTATATAATCCCGCAGCGGAGAGCGACACATGACCAAAATATTAGTCACCGGCGCCTCGGGGTTTATTGGGTATCATGTGGTAAAAGAACTACTATCCCTTTCCCAGGATATTTACTGTCTGGCGCGGGAGACCAGTGTGCGCCCACCGGAGTTTGCACAAAAAGTGCATTGGGTCATCGGGGATCTAAATGACCAGGAATCATTGCAGCGCGCCTGCCAGGGAGTTGAGCTGGTCTTGCATCTGGCAGGACTGCTTAAGGCGGTTAACCGGCAGGGTTTCTACCGGGTGAATACCGTGGGAACCCGCCATCTACTGGAAGCCTTACAAGCCACTGGTCAGCCTCACAGTCGTTTCGTTTACCTCAGTTCTCTGGCTGCGGGAGGGCCGGCCCGGGCGGGTGAGATTAAAACCGAAAGCGATCCGGCTTATCCGGTATCCAACTACGGGCAAAGCAAGCTCTGGGCTGAAATAGAGATCCTCAAGCGGCGCCGTCAATTGCATACTACGATTATACGCCCGCCAATTGTGTACGGTCCCGGAGACCGGGAAACACTCTCTTTTTTTAAATTGGCCTGTAGCCATCTGAATCCCCATTTGGGCTTTAAAAAACATTGGGTCAGTCTGATCCATGTCGCCGATCTGGTCGCTTTGATCCTGCGGGCCGCTAAAGCAGAGACAGACAGCGGAGAAATATTCTATGCCGCTGACCAGAGCCAGGGTTATGACTGGAACCGGTTGGTGGCATTGGCTGCTGAATGTTTGGATCGCTGGACGTTTCCGCTCTATATTCCACGCGCGATGGCTTTCACCGGTGTGACACTGGCGACCCTGTGGATGCAATTATGCGGTAAAGTGTCTATGCTGAACCGGGATAAGTACCGGGAAATGGTGCCTGTGCGCTGGATCTGCGCGGCGGATAAGGCGCAACAGCTACTGGGTTGGCAGCCGGAACATGATATACAGATGGGATTTCGTCAGACGGCGCAGTGGTACCTGCAGCAGGGCTGGATCAAGCCCTAGTCTCCGGATTGGCATCCGGTTTTATTTTGTTGATTTTTATTTCCACGATCATACGCTGGGAAGCGCGGTAAACACTTAATATTGTATCGGCAAGTTTTATTTTTTCCCCGGCTTTGGGGATCCGCTGAAACCGGTTGATAAAGAAACCGCCCAGGGTTTCGTAATCCCCCGGAGGAATATTTAAATTGAAGCGTTCGTTGACCTCTTCGACCTCCATTTGGGCGTTCACCACGATAGCGCCGTCATTCAGGACGACATAGGCGGGACGCGCATGGTCATACTCATCCTCGATATCACCGACGATAACCTCTAAAATATCCTCGATGGCTACAATCCCCTCTGCACCGCCGAACTCATCGACCACAATGGCCATGTTTACCCCATTCTTTTGCATTTGCTCCAGCAGATCGGCAACGCCCATATTGGCGGGAATATAATAGGCCGGGCGGACAAAATGTTTAATTCCTTTGCGACCGTCCTCCGCCATGATATCAAAGCTGTTCAGAATACCGATAATACGGTCGATCCGCTGACTGTAGACCGGCAGGCGCCGGTGCTTGGTTTTTACATAGCGCGCGATGGCATCGGCGACCGTGGCTTTATCACTGAGGGCTGCTACATTACTGAGCGGAACCATAATATCATCGACTTTGGTCTCGCTGAAACTAAGCAGCCGGGAGATCATGCGCTTCTCACCGGGTTTGACATCGCTTTTGGAATGCTTCATGCTCATGAGCAATTTGATCTCTTCCTTACTGATCAGATTCCGATGGGTAGCCAGTTGTCTTCTGCCAATGAGCCGGGTAAGGAGGCCAGCCGTATTAGAAAACAGCCAGACTATGGGGAAAAATAAAAAATAGAAAAAGCGCAGCAGGTAAATAATCCGCGGGGTGAGGGTATCTGATAATTGCTGAAAAATACTTTTAGGTACGATCTCGGCAAAGATCCAGTTGAGAAAGGCCATGACCGCAATGGAGGGGATAATACCTACCGGACCCAGCCAGCGGTAGAACAAGGCCGCCGAAATAGTCGTACTGGTGATGGTGGCGATATTGGTTCCCAGCAGGGTAGTCCCCAGAATACCCTCCGGGCGTTTGAGCATATTAACCACCAGTCGTGCAGCCCGGTCACCTTTGTTAGCCTGGTGACGCAGTTTTAATTTATCCACGGAAACAATGGCGATCTCCGAGCCGGAAAAGAAGCCTTCTGCAATAATGCAGAGGACAATAATCAATATGCCGAGGGGATAAGAGATCATCGTTTTTTTACCAGGATTGATTTGATGCGGTTGGCTTGAATTTTCTCCACGGTAAAATGCAGCTCTGCATAGAGAATGGTGGCATGGGGACGTGGCAGTTCACCAAACAGTGACAGGACCAGGCCGCCGACTGTTTCCACGCCTTCATATTCAATATCGGTGTTGAATAGGCGGTTGAACTCTTCCAGGGTCAGGGTACCGTCTACCCGGTAGGTTTTGGGCCCGAGCTTTTCATAGGATCGGTCTGCGATCTCGTACTCATCGCCGATCTCACCGAAAATCTCCTCCAGCAGATCCTCCATGGTTACCAGTCCCTGTACGCCCCCATACTCATCCAGGGTGATAGCCACTGATTTTTTCTCCCTTTGCAGTGTGCGGAACAATTCATCGGCCCGTTTATTGGCTGGCACAAAATAGGGCTTACGCAGCTTTTGCTGAAGGGTTTTGGCTGAATCCCGCAGCTCTTCTGCTGTCAGACCGATCAGGTCGGTAGCAAAGATAATACCCACGATATTATCCCGGTTGTCCCGATAGATAGGTACGGCTGAATAGTGATTTTTTTTGATCTCCTGGATCATATCGGAGAGCGCCATATCAACAGGTAAACAGAAGAGGTTAGACCGGGGGGTCATCACATCGCGCAAACGGGTGTCGCCAAAGTCAAAAATACGGTGAATGAACTCTTTTTCGACCGAGTCCAGCACGCCTTCTTTTTCGCCCTCGGCCACCAGGGTCTTGACCACATCTTCGGTTAATATACTGCCAGTACGCACACTCTCTTTGACGATCAGATTAACAATACCGTCGGCAACATTGCGGATCAGCCAGCGGACCGGAGTAATGATTTTTTGAAATAAACCCAAGGGGCCCGCTACAATAGCGCTGAAATTTTCACTATGGTTAATGGCCAGGGTTTTGGGGGTGATTTCGCCCAGCAGCAATAGCAGGGGCACGATGATATAAATATTGACCCAGGGCGTTTCCTGGCCCAATAAACGGATAATAATGCCGGCCGAAATACTGGAGATCGAGATATTAACGAATTCATTACCCAGCAATATGGTGATAATCAGCTGGCGGGGCCGCTCTAGCAGGTGGTTTATGCGTTGACCGGACTGAGGCTTGAATTGCCGGATTTTTTCCCGTTGCAATTTGGAGAGGGAAAACAGGGCCGTCTCCGAGCCGGAAAAGAAACCGGACAAAAAAAGCAGCAGAATCAATAAGAACAGCTGGAGATAGAAAATAAGCATTATGTTTTGGGATTAACAGACTGCATCGGTTACACTATAAAATAGGGGAAAATTTTAAAATCGCAAATGGATTTATGGGGAAAATATAAGGCTTGAGTCCTCAAAGTATACCATTCCTCGGTGCTGATTCCGAACTAGGTTGAACAGCGCCCTTAGTTAGCTGCTTTATTGAAGTGACCGGGTTTTTTTCATACCGTGAGTGGACCGGCTCGCAAGCCTGTGCTGCATCTAACATTGCTATTAAAACCTCCCTGTGATAGAATTTATCCCGCTCTGCGGTAATCCTCCGGGAGGCTATTATATTCAGCTTCTTTATACCTAATATCCTGTTTAATCCGCAATCCGGACTGATCCCCGTCCCCAGGGCTCTATCTCTCCAGAGATGGATATCACCAGCGGTCCTGATGTACGCGGGAGGCCTGATATTGGGTGCGGGGCGCTTTTTCTTTGGCCGGGTAGCCGATAGAGACCAGGCTTAATAGTTCGATATTGCCGGGGATATTGAGCTGCTCTTTGATTTTCCGGACATATTTATATTGGGGATAGCAGGCCAGCCAGACCCCGCCCAGTCCCAGGGCGGGCAGGGCCAGCAAAATATTCTGAGTGGCTGCCGAACAATCCTGTGGCCAGTGGTCGGGTGAGCGTTGCGGATCAGCACACACGGCAACAGCCAGGGCGGCGCCGGGCAGCATTTTACCATAGGGATGTATTTTGGCCAGAGTGGTAAGTTTGGCTTTGTCTTTAATGACAATAAAATGCCAGGGCTGGGAATTATGGGCTGAGGGAGCGGCCATAGCCGCTTCCAGGATCTCAGTCACTTTTTGATCTTCAATAGGACGATCAACATATTGACGGATACTACGACGTCTAAAAATAAAATCTAAGGACATAATCGCTCCTTGTTTATGACTTATCTGTGACTCTCTTTTTTGGTCCACAGGTAGAAACTAAGCCCCGGGAAGACAAAGATAAGGGACATTAAGATCCCGCAGGTGATATTGGAGGTAATACCCCAGAACAGAAAAATAAGCAGCAGTAAAGCCGGATAGCCAAACAGCAGCAAGAAGTCGATTTCCAGGATTATGATGGTATAAGCAGTAATCAGCAGCAACAGACTGGCGGTGCCCGCCATAATGCCGTATCGGTGAAGCGCTGTATCTTTAGGCGAGGGAATTTCTTTGACGATTTCCGAAGCTTTACGGATATGCCGCGGACAGTAATAGATGTTTTTTTCTTTCATGTAGGGCATGACCTCTACCTTATATTGCCACAGGACTGTTACCGGTTGGGTATTGGCCCGTCCGCAAACCGCGCAGGGCGGACGGTTGATATGGGGTGCGATATGTACCCAGCTGAAGAACAGTATTAAGACATGCAGGACCACGACACTGCCCAGGATCAACAGATTGCGTTTACTGGAAAGACTGCTCTGCAGCCTTTGAAGGGTGACGCTGGTTCTTCTTTTAGCCATAGTCGTGATTTATTTCTGACAGCGATATAACGCTGCGTCGATTATTTATTTTTTAGCCAGGCGTTGCAAAACAGCCGTCAGTAGTTGCCAGAATTTTTCCACGCTCTGGATGTCTACCTCTTCGCCCGGAGAATGGGGATGGCGAATCGTGGGTCCGAAGGAGATCATGTCAATCCCCGGTACTTTTTCGCCGATAATCCCGGTTTCCAGGCCGGCGTGGATCGCCTTGACTTCCGGTTCTTTGGCAAACAGATCCTGATAGGTGGTCCGCATCAGTTTTAAGATGGGTGAATCCATATTGGGGTTCCAGCCGGGGTAGCCGCCCCCCTGTTCGACTGAGGCCTGCGCGAGCTCACCAGTGGCCTGCACCCGGTCAGCGATCTCGGTCTTGGCACTGTCCACTGAACTACGTTGGCTGGTCAGGATATTCAGGGCGTCTTTTTGCATGGCCACCACGGCCAGGTTGGTTGAGGTTTGCACCAGATCGGGAATGGAAGGGCTCATGGTCATAACGCCGTGAGGCAGGGCATATAGCAGGTTGAGCAGCTGGGCCTGAAAGTCAGCCGTAAAAATTTGTTGTGGACAATCAGACTCCGGGTTGGTAAAAAGATGGATGTTTTTTTCGATCTGCTGGTATTCAGCCTGTAGCGTGATCTGGAAATTATTAATAAAGTCTTTAAAGTCTTCCAGCTGGGCCTCCGGCAGGAGCAGTTTGCAGCGGGCTTCCCGGGGAATAGCGTTGTGTTTGCTGCCACCGGACAAGTGATAGACATGGATATCGAATTTGCGCACGGCTTGCCAGACCACCCGGTTTAATTGTTTGATTGCATTGGCCCGGCCGATATGGATATCCAGCCCCGAATGGCCGCCCTTTAAGCCGCCTATTTTTAAAACAAGGGCTTTTTGATCTGACGGTGCCGGACGGGTCTTAAGCTCCAGCTTGATCTCCGTATCCTGACCGCCGGCACAGCCGACATACAGAATACCTTCTTCTTCAGAGTCGCAATTGAGCAGGGTTTGCGCCTTCAGAAAGCCCTTTTCCAGAGCCGAGGCGCCGGTAAGACCGGTTTCTTCATCCACCGTGAACAGAAATTCCAGGTCCGGATGGACCAGGTCGTCAGCTTGCATGAGTGCCAGACCGGCGGCAACCCCGATCCCGTTATCAGCGCCCAGGGTGGTTCCTTGCGCAGTGACCACATCGCCGGCAATTTTCATTTTGATCGGATCTTTGCGAAAGTCATGGGTCACAGCCTCGTTTTTCTCGCAGACCATATCGATATGGCCCTGGATACAGACCGTAGCAGCATTTTCATAGCCCTTGGTTGCCGGTTTGCGCACCAGCACATTGCCCACATTGTCCCTTTTCACTTCCAAGCCCAGTTCCCGGGCCTGTGTGACCAGCCATTTACCCGCCTGTTCTTCATGTTTGGACTCCCGGGGAAGCTGGTTCAGTTCATAAAAATAGTGCCATAGTTTTTCCGGCTTTAGTCCATTGAATATATACGTCACAAATACCTCCAATTATTAAATGTTATCTAAAGCTGTGCAGATTAAAATAATATTGCAAGCCTTAATCGCGGGTTAATACACTTTCCAGGGAAACCAGGGCTTGATTTAGTTCCTCTTTGTTGATTACCAGTGGGGGGGCCAGCCGGATGACATTTTCGTGAGTCTCCTTGGCCAGAATACCTTCCCGCTGCAGTGCTTCACAGAAACGGCGGGCACCACCCGCTGATTTTTTCAGCACGATGCCGATCCACAACCCCTTGCCGCGGAAAAAATCCACATGGGGGCTTTTGATGAGCCGCAGTTTTTCCATCATATATTGTCCCAGGGCAGCTGAGTTGTCCACCAGTTTTTCTTCTTTCAGAATTTTTAAGGCTTCACGGGCTACAGCACAGGCTAAAGGATTACCGCCATAAGTAGAGCCGTGATCGCCCGGATTAAAAACGCCCAGGACCTCTTCGGAGGATACCACGGCCGAGACCGGATACATACCACCGGAAAGGGCCTTCCCGATCACGATCATGTCCGGTTTGACAGCTTCATGATCACAGGCAAACATGCGGCCGGTGCGGCCCAGCCCGCTCTGGATTTCGTCGGCAATCAGCAGGACACGGTTAGCGCGGCAGATTTTCTCGGTGGCTTTCAGATAGCCTTCGGTCGGCACAACCACCCCATTTTCACCCTGGATCGGTTCAATCAGAAAAGCCACGGTATTGGCGGTGACCGCCTGACGCAGAGCCTGGACATCGCCATAAGGAATGATTTTGAAGCCCGGGGTAAAAGGGCCGTATCCATCGCGATATTGTTCTTCACTACTGAAGGAGACGATCGTAGTCGTGCGACCATGAAAATTGCCGGCGCAGACAATGATCTCAGCCTGATTAGGGGCGACACCTTTGACTTGGTAGCCCCATTTGCGGGCGGCTTTGATCGCGGTTTCCACGGCTTCGGCGCCCGTGTTCATGGGCAGCATTTTTTCATATCCGGTGTATTCGCACAGATCTCTGGCAAACAAAGGCAGCTGATCGTTGCGAAAGGCCCGTGAGGTTAAGGCCAGTTTTTTACTCTGTTCTTTGACAACTTTGATTAGACGGGGATGACAATGGCCTTGGTTGACAGCGGAATAGGCGGCCAGAAAATCCATATAGCGTTGGCCTTCCACATCTTCCACCCAAATGCCACTGCCCTTACATAAAACCACATCCAGGGGCTGGTAGTTATGGGCCCCATATTGATCTTCCAGCGCGATACATTCTTTGGTATTCAACATCGCAACGACTTCCCTATATAGCGGGTTAATTTTTACAGCTCAGCTAAAAAATGCCTTCAATCCAGAAGCGAGCGCAGCGCGGTTAATCACCCTGTCAATTAAAAACAGCGGCCATAATTTAAGTTATTAAAGGCGAATCAGCACGTGCTTTTTGATGACCGGGCATGGGATAATGCCTATTCTGACGATAGAATAGAAAGAACAAAGTGGTTTATCTGCTTGTATTCCTGTCTGTATGCAATTAATTTTCTTAGCAATGGGAGCCTTTAACCTCTAACCCAAAAGGCGGAGATAATATGCAAGTTTTAGCACAGCTGACGGACTATTTTCAAAGTAACCGGGACCAGATCCGGCGTCGAATCATAGCCTTGACCACGGAGATGGTCAAGGAAAAGACCGTGAATGTGGTCTCGGAAAAGCTGCCCGAGCACCCCTATTTAAAATTTCGTGGTGAAGAGTACCGGGTGGCTGAGATTGTCAAGCGTGAACTACAAAAGAGTAATATTCTAAACGAAGAATATGCGCGGATGGCAGGCCGGCCGAATGTCATCGCTACTTTGGGTAAAGCCAACCCGCAAAAGTGTCTGTTGATGCCCGGACACATGGACATTGTACCTCCGGGCGAGGGCTGGAACAGTGACCCCTATCAAGTTACGGAAAAAGAAGGAGTCCTCTATGGTCGCGGAGTTTTAGATAACAAAGGGCCGCTGGCCAGTATTTTAGTGGCGGCTGAGATATTAAAAGTGCTGCATCTGGATGAGGAACTGAACGGCCAGTTGATGATCGCGGCGCTCTCAGATGAAGAGGCTGAGGATCCCGATGGGATCGATTATGGAATTGGGTATCTCATGGAGGAGCAACTGATTAAGCCTAACTGGGCCATTATACCTGATATCGGCGAAAACATGAAATCCATTGATGTGGCGGAAAAGGGGCGAACGGTCTTAAAAATTACCGCCCTGGGTAAACAAGCCCATGGGAGTACGCCGGAACTGGGCGTTAGTGCGGTCTATATGATGGCCCGACTGGTGACGGAGATTGAAAAATTAAAGTTTGATTATGAAATCCATGATGTGCTGGGTCATCCGAGCCTAAATCTGGGGGAGATTCACGGCGGTGCCGCCCCCAATATTGTTCCGGGCAGCTGTTATATCCTGCTGGATATTCGCACGGTACCCGGCATGACCCGCGATAATGTCCGGCAAGCCTTGCAGCGCTCTATTGATGCAGTTGAAGGAGAATTTAAGATCGATGTCATGGCCTGGAATGAACCCCATAGTATCAATCCCGATAATGAAGTTGTGCATGCCATTCAACGCCATGCCCGGGAGGTTCTGGGCTTCAACCCCCAAACCTATGGAATGGGGGGAGGCACCTATGCCAAAACCCTTAACCTGCACGGGGTTACTGCTGTGGGTTGGGGGCCCGGCGATGATGCCGCTTTTCACGTGGTGAATGAATATATTGAAATAGAGCAACTACTCGACTTTACGTTGATGACCTGTCGGGTAGCTCTGGATCTGTTAAAGTAAACAAATTAGCTGAAAAATGATGAGGTGAACTATGCGTTTTCTATTCCGTTTAACGGTCTTGTTGCTCCTGTTGGGCTCCCTGGTGACAGCCGGACTTTTTGGGAGTAAAGATAATAGTGGTGCTCTGAGCGATAAGGTACTAAGGGAGCTTGAAAAGTCTAGGCGAGGAGATAAATATACGCAAGCCATACAAAATGCGGTTTCTAACAACCCGATCCGCAAACTGGCTTTGAACCGGGAGCTGCAGGGGCAGATCGACGAACATTTTGCCTATCGGATCGATACGCCCGGACCAATCACCGATCAGCGCTCTTCGGGGCGCTGCTGGCTATTTACCGCGTTGAATGTGGTACGGCCCAAAGTGGCGCAACGCTATAACCTGAGCGAGTTTGAATTCTCAGAGAGTTATCTCTTTTTTTGGGATCAACTGGAAAAGGCCAATCTATTTCTGGAAAATATTATTCAGACCCGGAGTAAGGAGATAGATGACCGTAAAGTGGACTGGCTCTTCCGGCATCCGATTGGCGACGGGGGGGTGTGGAATATGATGCCCTCCTTGGTTGAAAAGTATGGGGTGGTTCCCAAGGAGATCATGCCGGAATCCCATCACAGCGAGAATACGCGCATGCTACGCACCCTGATCCGGCGCAAACTGCGTGAGCAAGGCCTGGAATTGCGCGCCATGGCGAATAAGAGCACGGCAGATTTGCGGAAGGAGAAAGCAAATCTGTTGGCTGAGATATACCGCTTGCTGGTGGTTAGTTTCGGGACCCCACCCAAAGAGTTCACCTGGCGATTTGTACCCCGGGGAGACAGTACCATTGTGGCCAAGCAATATACGCCTCAGGCGTTTTACCAGGAAGCAGTGGCGGCTCACTTGGGGGATTACGTCATGTTAATGAATGATCCCACCCGCGACTACTATCAGCTCTATGAAATTGAATGGGATCGGAATCGTTATGACAGTCCCAATTGGACTTTTGTGAATCTGCCGCTGACGGAAATTAAAACCTATGCCAAGGCCTCGATTCTCCATGACGAAGCCATGTATTTTTCCTGTGATGTGGGCACTCAATTAGACCGGGACCGGGGGCTTCTTGCGGTTAACAATTATGATTATGCATCGCTTCTGGGTGTGCCTTTTGAGATGGACCGTGAGGAGCGGATTTTGAGCTATGAAAGCGGATCCACCCACGGCATGGCTTTGGTGGGTGTCGATACTTTAGAAAGCGGCGCCACTACCAAGTGGCTGCTGGAAAACAGTTGGGGGAAAGAGGCCGGCCATCAGGGCTATTTGATCATGACTGATGAATGGTTTGACGGCTATATGTTTCGCCTGGTAGTTAAAAAGGATTTCTTACCGAAAAAAGTTCTGCAGGTATTAGAGCAGACGCCGATTACCCTGCCGCCCTGGGACCGCATGTATTAAGCCGATAGCAACCCAGTCCTTGCGTATATCGGCGGGGCGGTTCTTATATTGTAACCGTAAGGAGTGTATCGGTTAATTTCCTAGTTGCGAGCACAATAACAGACAGCCGTGGTCTGGCTGTTAGGAATGAGGAGGTCAAATAATGATAATACCAATTGTCATTGTTCCGGTTGCATCTTTGGGCGCGCTGTTTATCGCGCTTTTATTATACCAGTGGATACACAAGCAGGATGTCGGTGATGAAGCCATCAAACGTATTTCCGGATATATCCGGGAAGGCGCGGTAGCTTATTTAAAACGGCAATACAAGACTGTGGCCTTCTTTTTTGCCGGAGCCTTTGTAATTTTATTGTTTGTTTCCTATGGACTGCATGCACTGAGTGTCTATGTTCCCTATGCCTTTTTAACTGGCGGCTTCTTTTCTGGACTCAGTGGTTTTCTGGGCATGTTAACCGCTACCCGTACAGCCAACCGCACCACCCATGCGGCCAGTCGCTCCCTGAATGGCAGCTTAAAAATTTCTTTTTGCGGTGGAAGCGTTATGGGGTTAGTAGTGGTTGGATTTGGATTGCTGGACATTATTTTATGGTTCTCGGGATTAAAAGTCTCCACGGATATGGATTTACATACCATCACCACCACCATGTTGAGTTTTGGATTCGGTGCGTCTTCTATGGCACTCTTCGCCCGTGTGGGCGGCGGCATTTTTACCAAAGCGGCGGATATGGGGGCTGATCTGGTGGGTAAGGTGGAAGCCGGTATTCCGGAGGATGATCCCCGTAATCCGGCGGTGATTGCCGATAACGTGGGGGATAATGTGGGTGATATTGCCGGCATGGGCGCTGACTTGTACGAATCCTTTGTGGGCTCGATTCTGGGAACAGCGGCCTTGGCCGTGAGCGCCTTTCCACTCCAGGATGAATTGCGCGGCGTTATTTTGCCCATGTTGATCGCTGCTATTGGTACGCTCTCTTCGGTGCTGGGTATTTTTTTGGTGCGTACCGAGGAGGCTGGTGGTCAACGGGGATTACTGAAGGCTATTAATAAGGGCATTAACAGCGCTTCGATCGTAACCATTTTGTTGAGCGCTCTGGTCATTTTACAATTGATGCCACAGTACTTCTGGCAGCTCTTTATCCCGATTATTGCCGGATTATTGGTGGGGGTGGCCATTGGCTATGCCACGGATTATTACACCAATGCGGCGTATGCGCCGGTTAAACGCATTGCAGAGCAAGCCAAGACCGGGCACGCCACGGTTATTACGGCCGGGATGTCGACTGGTTTGATCTCCACCGCTCCTTCGATTGTTTTTATTGTGATCGGGATGGCGGCGGCCTTTGGTTTTGGCGGAGGACTGGTGGATTTTTCCAGAGGATTATATGCCATTGGCATGGCTGCCGTGGGTATGCTGAGCACTTTGGGTGTCAATCTGGCGGTAGACGCCTTTGGTCCCATTGCCGATAACGCCGGTGGTATCGCTGAGATGTCAGACATGCCCAGCCATACCCGCCAGCGCACCGATGCGCTGGATGAGTTGGGCAACTCAACGGCAGCCCGTGGCAAAGGACTGGCGATTGGCGCGGCCGCCTTAACTGCCGTGACCTTGGTGGCTGCTTTTGTGGAGGAAATTCGGGCCACATTGCTCAAAATGAATCCCGAAACTGTAATAAACCGCTTTTCTCAGGAAGCCCTGGACCTGTTTCCCCAGCTGGGGTCAGTGGAAACCCTGCATCAAGCGCTGATGAAAGTCTCGGTCAAGGATATTATTTTTGATCTGGGCGGGGCGATTATGGATATTCGTTTTATCATCGGTTTTTTTATTGGCGGCGTGATCTGCACCTCTTTTTCCAGTAAGACCACCCAGGCAGTATCGCAGGCCGCCGGTGAAATGATTGACGAAGTGCGCCGTCAATTCCGAGAGATCAAAGGGGTTATGACCGGCAAAACCACACCGGACTATCGCCGCTGTGTTGATATTTCCACTATGGCCGCTCAGAGAAAAATGATCAGCCCGGCCATGATTGTGATGGGTACGCCCATTGTCACTGGCATGCTCTTGGGGCCCATCGCTCTGATCGGTCTCTTGCTGGGCAATTTGTTGGTCGGCTTTCTGCTTGCCATCTATATGGCCAATGCCGGCGGCGCTTGGGATAATGCTAAAAAATATATCGAACGATCCAAGTTAGCGCTTTATTTTCAGCTCCGCGACAATCTGAAAAAAGTATCCAATCGCGGGTTATGGCCTTTTTTCCTGACCCGTGAATATAATCGATTTCTCTTTGAGCTGGTTAACCTCAACCCCCTGGCCTTTAGTATTGATGAAGAAGTCTCCGAGTACCTGGCCCGTATGATCGATCACATCGAGAAAGATTATCTGCAGCCCAAAAAGCCGCTGACTGAGTTGAAGCAGTGTTATCTGGAACGTCCGACTGAACCATGCGGAGATCAGGAATTGAACAAATTTTATATAAAGTTGAATGATGAAGATAAACTGATGTTCAGAGAGTATCTGAAGCTGGATGACGGGGACTATCGGTTGTTAATGGAGATGAAAAATCTGAAAGAAAAATATACGGTTGTGATGGAGAGCTACTCTGCCGGTGTTACCGGTGATACGGTCGGTGACCCGCTAAAAGACACCAGCGGCCCGTCCCTGAATATTTCCATCAAGCTGGCGACTATGGTCAGCATCATTACTATCGGACTGGTCATGCGCTTTAATTTGTATGATCTCTTCTTTTAGGGACAATTCGCTGAGAGAGTCTGCGGCTAGGTAAACATTTGTATTAGTTGTCTAATATCAGGATGGTGAAAAAAGGTGTTTCCCTCTATTCCAGCAGCATAATATTTTGCTTAAAATCAAAGACGCACAGGACTTCCTGTATAATATTCAACCCAACTGTAAAGTGAATCAATTGCGGCCACTCCGGTTCCAGTAAAATCTGATTCGGGATGACGGCGCAGGTAACTTGCCTGAACTTATGTTTGCCAAGTTGCAGGGAGTCGAGTTTAACGAAATCGCGCCGAATTTTGAGATCCAGTTGCCGGACCAGTTCCGGACTGATTTGGCAATAACGGTTGGCCGTGGAAAGGGTCATGCTCAGGGTGGTATCATTCAGGGTGCCTTTGAATTTAATTAAACCCAGCGGGCGCTCATGGGCGTCCTGGTAGTTAATCGTGATCTGTGAAACAGTATCAGACATTCCCGCTGACAAGTTGAGCGGTTTGGCGTTAACCGCTATTAAACGCTGGTCGAGGTCCAGGGCAAGCGTTTTGTCCATGAAGAAACTGCGCCCGATCAGGCCATTGGAGGGAATGGAACGCGAGGCCCGTTTAAGTACCTTGCCAAACACCAGGTCAAAATCTTGATGCAGAAAGGAGACCTCATGAATGTAGCCTTCTTCCAGGAGCATCTCCTGGTCTCCCTCTATATGGGTTACGATCCGCTGGGGCTCGAATTTTTTGAGTGTGAAGGCGGATTCCTGTAGGATGAGATCATATTGTGACAGATCGATCAGACAATGACGTTGGTCGGATTCCACTGTTACCGGGATTTCAGGTCCGGGAACTTTACCGCTTACCCTGACGGTGAAGACCTCTTCAGAAGTGTATCCATATCTTTCTATCCAGGGATGTTGACTGTAATCCGGAAGCGTTTTCTCTTTGTGACACGCTATATTCACGAGCAGGCAGAAAATCACGACAGACAGTGACCTGATTCGGAGGGTAACTTTATTTACGCGAGCTGTTGTTTTCATTTCGCCAGCCTGTTTTTATGGTTGTCGGGTTTATTTGATAGGGAAAAAAAGGTTTGATATCCAGCAAGGGGGTGCCCTCAATGGCATCGAGGCCCTTAATGTGGATTATATTGGCCTCTATTTTATCCAATTTCACCACGGAAACCGCCAGGGCATTGGGGCGCCGGGGTGAGCGTGTGGCAAAAACACCGTGAATTTGCCGGTCATGGGGCGGCCGGGCTGTCAGAGAGTAGCCTTTTGAGCGGTGTAAATGGTAGATCAGCAAGAGATGAGAGAAACCCTCCAGGTCTTTTAATCCTGTTTGGTATCGGGGAAGAATTTCGAGTCGGGACGGAACATCCCCGTTGTGATCCGATTGGCGGGGCGCGTCCCGGGTTGATTTATAGGGTGAATGGATGACCCCGATGGGAGCTAAGGTGATTGTTTGCATAGAGACTTCTTTTAATCTGTTTGGATTGCTCACGGATGTGATGGCGACATTTTTAAAAGGATTAATCCTGCTTAGCGGGCGAATTTACCCATCAGCTCAGCCGTTTCGATAATATGGTCTTCAATCTTTTTTAGGAGTTGATTTTTGCTTAGTCCGGGTTTGAAATCGAGGGTTTCATCAAGGGCATAGAGTTTAAAGAAGTAACGATGAGCAGAACCACCAGGCGGGCAGGGGCCGCCATAGCCAATATTGCCCCAGCTGTTCTTGCCTTGGCTAAATCCTTGGGGTGTAATCTCCTCTTTGGCAACATTTTTCGGTAAAGATTCCTGTTCAGCGGGGATGTTATAGATCACCCAGTGATCCCAGGTCCCCATGGGTGCGTCCGGATCATCACAGACCAGGGCCAGGGCGCAGGTTTTGGCCGGGACGTCTGTCCACGTTAAAGGCGGGGAAATATCCTGCCCTTGGCAGCTATAGGCCTTAGGAATAAATTCTCCTTTGGAAAAAGCCGGGCTATTTAATTTCATCATCCACCTCCGGTTGATCCCTTGTTAGGTAAGGGATAATAACACCTATAACTTAATTCAGAATGATTAAAAAAGCAGAATTAATTTTTGCTGTTAGCCGATAGCCGGTGGATATAATTGAAAGCGCCTTTCCCGGTTTAACCGTTAAATATACTCCTTTGCAAATCAGGGTCAGAGCGTATAAATTTAGCAGCGTATATTAAGCTAATGTGGGGTTTAAATGGATATTTTTAAAAAGTGCTATGAATATGAAGAAGCGGCCATTGCCCGCCGGGAAGGCTATTATCCCTATTTTATTCCTTTTTCCGGAGGGGATGACAATGTCATGGTCTACAAAGGCAGCGCTAAGATTATGATCGGCTCCAACAATTATCTGGGACTGACCCATCATCCCAAAGTTCTGGAAGCGGCGGAAAAAGCGTTAAAAGAGTATGGTACCGGCCGCACCGGCAGTCGTTTTCTAAACGGAACCCTTGATATTCATGAAAAGTTTGAACAGGAATTAGCCGACTTTGTGGGAAAGGAAGACGCATTGGTCTTCTCCACCGGTTATTTAGTCAACTCCGGGGTGATTTCCACTTTGTTAGGTAAAAACAATTGTGTGATTATCGATCGGCTGGATCATGCCAGCATTATTGATGGCTGTTTGCTATCCCAATCCCGCATTACCCGCTATAAGCATAATGATGTACAGGATCTGGTGAAGCAGTTACAGGAAATTCCGGATGACAAAGGGAGCTTAATTGTGGTGGATGGGGTGTTTTCCATGGAAGGTGATATTGCCAACTTACCGGAAATCTGTCAGGTCGTTAAGGACACCGATACCCGCCTGATGGTGGATGATGCCCATTCTATCGGGGTTTTAGGTCCGGATGGCAACGGGACCGCGGCCCATTTTGGCCTTACCGATGACGTGGATCTGATCATGGGGACTTTTTCCAAATCCCTGGGGGCCGTGGGGGGCTTCATTGCCGGCGAAGCCGATGTGATCGACTATCTGAAACATCATACCCGCAGTTTTATTTTTACCGCCAGTTTGCCGCCCAGTGTCGTGGCTTCCACGCGGGCTGCGCTCAAGATCATCAGAGCAGAGCCGGAAAGACGGGAGCGGCTCTGGGAAATCGGTGAATATATGCGCAAGGAATTTCAGCGCCTGGGTTTTGATACTTCATCCAGTGAAACACCGGTGATTCCGATTGTGGTGGGGGATAACATGAAAACCTTTCTGTTCTGGAAGCGTTTATTTGAGGAGGATATCTATACCAACGCCGTGGTTAGTCCAGCGGTGCCTAGCAATTCATCGCGACTCCGCACCAGTTATATTGCCACCCATACTCAGGAGCAGCTGGATTATGTGCTGGAAAAATTTGAGGAAATCGGTAAAGAACTCGATATAATATCGTGATGTGCAAAGCTGAATTTTTGAGGCATTGACACTTTTATTGTGATAAACACATCTCATATACCCATCCGTAAAAAACAGACAAAGCGGATACGATTGTATATCACTTTTCTTACTGTGGTCCTGTGGCACTGTGCAGCGCAAGGGCCGCCGCCGGGAGGTCCCGTAGATAAAACCGGGCCTACGCTGCTGTCCGCAACGCCACCGAGTGGTGCCCGGCAAGTGGATGTCCACTCCCGGGTGGTGCTTACTTTTTCCGAACCCATTGACCCGCGTTCTGCCAATAATGCTCTGACCGTTAAACCCCGACCAGAGCCTTTCCCGGAAGTGGAGGTGCGAGGTGAAAAGTTGCGCGTCAAATTTTTAGCCCCCTTACAAAAAGATAAGACCTATATTATCAGTTTTGGCCGCAACCTGACCGATTATCGTAACAATCCGACTCCCGGGGAAATCCGGCTGGCCTTTGCTACCGGCGACTCCCTGGATTGCGGTTTGATCAGGGGACGAGTATACCAGATACCCCGGAAACATTTTGCCCAGGTACGGGTGTTTCGCGAGACTGACGGGTTTCCGGATACATTGCTGAATGCCTCTCCCGATTATGTCGCCACGGCGGATAACCAGGGAGATTATCAGGTCAGCAATCTGGCGACCGGTAAATACCGTCTCATCGCCATTGCTTCCCAAAATCCCAACCCACCCCGGATTACCGATCAGGACTATCTTGGTCTGCCCCAGCGGGAAGCGATTGCCCTGGACCATCGCCGGGACACGGTTACACAGGTCAATTTTCGGGTTGGCCAGCTGCCGACAGAGCCCTTTCGACTGGTAAAAGCCAGCCCGGAGCCCGGCCGACTGACCATTCATTGCTCGCAAGTTGTACAAGAGGCCTCCCTGGCACACACCCATTGGGATATCTATCCCGAAGAAGTGCAAATTCGACATCAGTGGTGGCGGAAGGAGGATCCACAGAAGGTGTTTTTACAGCTTCGGAATGCGCGACCGGAACAGGAATACCGACTGGTGCCGCGGGGCTTAAAAAGTCAATACGGCGAAGAGTTGGACAGCACAAGTAGGGTCTTTTTCATCTGGCAAGCGAAAGCAGATACCCTGCCGCCCCGTTTTTTAGGCTCACGCCCGCAGCAAAAGGGTCAGGATGTGGCCCTGGATGCGTCGGTCTGGCTGGATTTCAGTGAACCCATCATTATAAGTGATCCGGAACAGGATATCCAATTGTATCAACTACCGGACAGTCTTATGGTGCCGGTACAGCAGACCTGGTATGATGACAACACCTACCTAATCACGCCCCAAAAGCCCTTGCTGTCGGCTACGCGGTATCGGCTGGCACTGAACAGCTGGCATTGGCAGGACGTTTATGAGAATAGTTTTGTTGATTCGGCACTAAGCATTTCTTTTCGCACGGTAGATGTGGAAACCTTTGGTGCCATTAGCGGTCAGGTTACGGGCATTGCCGACTCTCTTTTAGCGCGCACCTTTATCATGGCTCAACACAGCACAAAAACGGGCTTTATCCGCCAGGTTCCGGCGGACAGTAGCGGTCGTTTTTTGATTGACCATCTCTTTCCGGGCGCCTATCGCTTGAGTGTTTGGCTTGACCGTAATCAAAATAGGAATTATGACCCGGGCAGTATCCGGCCTTACCGCCCGGCCGAATTATATAGACATTATCCTGGCCCGGTCAGTGTGCGGTCCCGCTGGGAAACAGCCAATGTGGAGTTACCCTTTTGAAAAATCTTGAGTTCACTAAAATTGAAGCCGCAGGGAATGATTTTATCCTGGTTGATAATTGTCAGGAAATCATTGCCCCCCAATACTATGCCGCTCTGGCCCGGGAGCTGTGTCCGCGCCGCAAAGGGATCGGAGCCGACGGTTTGATATTCATTCAAGCCCACCGGCGTTATGATTTTGAAATGTTATATTTCAATGCCGATGGCAGTGGTCCGGTCATGTGTGGGAATGGGGCGCGTGCCGCGGTTTTATTTGTTTATCTCAAAGGGATATGTTCGCACGGAACCCTGCAATTTCTGGCTCCTGATGGCCCCCACCAGGCCCTGTATCAGCCAGACAAAATCGGACTCAACATCCACTTTGATAGCTGTATCAAGGAGCATCAGGCCGATGGGCCGCCCGTATATTTTTTAGATACCGGCGCCCCTCATGTGGTGCTGTTTCAACCCCGGCCGGACCAGCTGGATATCCAGGCGAAGGCACCCCCCTTGAGAAAGAAATTCAACGCCAATGTAAATTATCTGAGTCGGGATGAAAAGGGGCGCTGGCATATTCGTACCTATGAGAGAGGTGTGGAAGACGAGACCCTGGCTTGCGGTACCGGTGCTACTGCGGCAGCCATGGTTTTGCATCAGAAAAAGGGCATGCCCTTTCCGGTTATCCTCCATGCACCGGGCGGGCGACTCCAGGTGGATCAATGTCAAAAGCAGTATTGGTTGTGGGGACCAGCCAGAAAGGTGTTTGAAGGTCGTCGGTTATTGACTAAATTTTCCAAAAGATAAGCACCGCTCTGAACTGAATATTGAATCAGCAGAATAGAGACATTTGAACAATTGCAAATCAACGAGGTAAGAGTATGTATGCGGTAATAATGGCGGGTGGCTCCGGGAAACGCTTTTGGCCCCGCAGTCGCAAGGACCGCCCCAAACAGTTATTGGATATTGTGACCGATAAATCCATGTTGAAAATTACTTATGAACGCTTAAAGCAAATCACCAGCCCGAACAAGATATTTATTGTCGCCGGCGAACATCTGCTGAAACCGATTTTAAATGAGCTACCCGGGTTTCGAAAAAAAAATTATATTGTGGAGCCCTACGGTAAAAACACGGCCCCCTGTATCGGCTTGGCCGCGACTGTGATTATGGATAAAGACCCGGATGCGGTCATGGGGATCTTTCCGGCCGACCATTTAATCCGGGAGGAGCATAAATTCCAGAAGGCCATTGAGGACGGCTTAAGGGTTGCCCGCGACCATGTCTCTCTGGTGACCTTTGGTATCCAACCCAACCGGCCGGCCACCGGCTACGGATACATCCAATTTGACAAGAACAATGCAGTGATCAAGGAGCGGGTCTATAAAGTTAAAACCTTTGCCGAAAAACCCAATCTGGAAACAGCCAAACGTTTCCTGGAAACCGGTGAATTTTTATGGAACAGCGGAATGTTTATCTGGAAAGGGATAACCATCATGAACGCCATTAAGCATTTTATTCCCGGATTACATGACAGCTTACAACATATTAATGCCGCTCTGAATGCGCCCCAATATAAATCCGTGCTGAAAAAGGAATGGGCCACCATTCACAGCACCTCTGTTGATTATGGTATTATGGAGAAATCCAAGAACGTCTATGTAGTGAAAGGCAATTTTGAGTGGAGTGATGTGGGCTCCTGGGATGCAGTTTATGAACTAAAGGATAAAGATATTCAGGGCAATATCATTAACGGAAATGTACAGACCCTGGATACCGAGGGCTGCTTTATTCATTCCCGGAAATGTTTGATTACCACTATCGGGGTCAAAGACCTGATTGTTATTAAATCCGGTGGCGCTATCTTAATTGTGAACCGCAATGAGTCTGAGCGGGTCAAAGAGCTGGTTGACCAGCTCAAGCATAACGGATACACCGACTATATTTAAAGACTGATGCCATGGTACAGCCCAAAAAGAAAAAGGAACTGACTGCACAGCGCGAACAGTTGGAAGCAGTGCTGAGCAGCTTAGGCTACAGTGTGATGCGTGGTCGCGGAAATTTCAGGGAAGGCACCTGTCTGGTGGAAAGCGAGAAAAAACTGGTGATCAATCAATTTACGCCTTTGGACCTGCAGGTCAACTTTCTAATCCAGGTGCTGCGCCAGCAGGACCTGTCGAATGTCTATTTGCGGCCCCGGATACGGGAATTGATCGAAAAAGGAGCTTAATCCCTTAATGCTAGACGATAAATTTCAAATATAATATGAGGTCAGGTGTAGGGGTTGGCAATCCGGTCAGGCGGGGCGCTAACCTGCTTGAAGTGATAGCCCAGGTGGCTGATGATGGCCGTGATATGCTGGATGTTATTTTCCATGGCAGTCAGAATATTTTGTTCCAGCTGGACAGCATCCTTGATCTCCCGATTGGTTGATTTCGCCAGAGGCTGACAAATATTATCCAGATATTTCATTTGCAATTCGTCATCATCTGAAACCATCAGATGATAAAGATCGCGTACGGTTTTGAGAAAGTAATAGTCTTTGAATAAATGATCGAACATTTTTTCCTGGGCAGGCAATTTACCGGATAAAATAGTGAATAATTTGGTGGAAATGGATTCCCGTTCGGCAAAATGGGCTTTCAAGATAAAGAGGAAGTTCTCCATATCCCGCAGGCCGCCGGGGCTTTCCTTGATATCCAGGATCTTCAGGTTGCGGTGATAGGCATGCCGGGAATTGATCTCCTGGATCAGGGCAGTAATAAAGGCGTGTTTTTGCTGGAAAATATAGGGGTTGATAATCGCCTGCATAAAGGTTTCATCGAAATTGGCACTGCCCACCACCATGCGGGCGCCCAGAATCTGTGACTTATCGATAAAGGCCTCTTGATCCGGATCTTCAAAAAAGGCTTTCAGCTGTGAAAAGGTGGTGACATAGTTTCCGAAACGGTCGGCAAAGCGATAATGGGGCATGATAGACCGTTTGATAATGTGATTGTTCATTTTGATGATAATATCATTGGCAAAGGCGAGTTTGTCCTGGTCGTCGGAATTAATCAGGATAATCAGATCATAGTCATCATCAAAGGCTTGGCTGCGGGCATGACCGCCGGTAACAAAGATGGCTAACAGATCGCGAGTAAGCGGCGGATGGGAATAATGCTTGGCCACTTTTTGACGGCATAACTCGAACAGGATTTGGATATAGTTATCGGAGAACAAGGTGAATTCCTTGTTGATGACCCCGTAATAGGTGCCTTTGATGGCATTGATACCTAAGCGCATGAATTCGAAATCATAGTAGGTACCCAGTTTTTCGATTTTTTCATCGGTGGAATCAAAATTTTCAATATTACTGAGCAGCCCTTCACTCAGCTGGCGAAACTTCTGGGGTTCGTTGAAAGCCACCAGATGGGAGTGATAGGTATTAAAAACGCGCATGATAAAACGTTTAAAGTAATAGCTGCTGTTATACTGCAGACGACAGACATCCAATAGTTGTTGGCGCGTTTTGTTGACCTCTGGGTTCATGATCTCGGTATCGAGAATATCGATCAGCCGGGAGAGTAATTCCTCCGGCAGCATGGCCAGGAAGTTATACATTTTTTTGGGGTAGTATTCCAGCACCTTGCTGAAATTTCCAATATCATCCAGCCGCCGCTTGATACTGGTTAGGAATTCCCATAAAAATTTCTGCACCAGTTCGGAACGGGCTTGTCGCGGTTCATGCTTTTTGATGAGGGTAAAAAGGGTGATCAGGGTATAGGGGGAGCGTTGGCCCCATTTAACATAGGCCTTAATCAGCGGGGCGCGTTCGACCGAAGGGATTTGATTAAAATCGGTAAGAAAGCGGTGCAGTACCTGGCCGTCTTGTCGGTCGAATACGATCAGCAGATCATCCCAGAAACGAGTGCCTTCGAAGAACTTCATGGCGGTGATAAAGTCCCGCGCCAGATTACCAGAATATTTTTGACGGGAGTATTCGGCCTGCTCCGAATAGTCAAAAGGATAAAAAATAGTAATGCGCCCCAGATGGTTAGTAACGTGGCGTACAATGCGCTTAGTGGCATACTCGGCCAGCTTCAGATGGTCATGATAGTGGATCAGCAATTGGGTGTGCGCCTGGGCATAGGCATTGTCTTCATAGCCCATGTTAAGGGCCACCGTTTCCAAGTTGGTAAAAACATTCTCTTCCTGCAGGGAAATTTCTTCTTCCTGGACCACAAAGAGTTGGTAAAGAAAACGGAAGGTTTCCAGGAAGGTCAGAGACCGGTAGAGGCGGTAGTAATCCTCTTTATTAATCGGATCCTGTTTGATCAGCAGGTCCAAGACTTCCAGGGCAGTGCTTTTTTGGGCCCCTTTCCAGGTTTTGAGAGCAAAAATAACCGCCTTGATCATGCGCAAGCCATCTTTTTTCGGGTTTAGGGAGTCTTCGCTGGGGACGCGCATAATCAGATCGTGGATTTCCCCCAGTAAACCCCGCAAGTAGCCCTCATGATAAATATTGTCGCCCTCTTTATGGTAATAGTAGCGGTCCAGTATTTCATGACTGAAGCGATCGAAAAGCCGATGCTGTCCCAGGATAGGAACCGCATTGAGCATCTCGCTCAGCAGGACGAAATCATGGATTTTATGATCCAGCAGGGCATGGTATTCCTGGATAGAAGCGGAATAGCCCCGTCCACCCACGTGTTCGGAGAGATGAAAATGCAATACACAGGCGTGTTTGAGCATTTCCCGGTAAAGGGCGGCAAAAGCTGACGTTAAAACCGAGCGGTCAGCCTTGCCCTCATCGATCACCCCCACATCAATGTCATCCTGATCAACCCGGGTGCCTACACCGCACATTATAAAAACCGGCTGATTGTTTTGGGGTAGAAATTGATCCAGCAGCACCGACATATAGGCTCTTGATAATCGCCGGAAATCATTACCGGTGCGACTCAGAAAGGCGCGCAGAACATGGTATATATCAGAATTAGTGGTAAACAATTCCAGTTTAAGCACATCAATGGCTTTTAAATTCATCACCAGAAACTGAATCGCGTAATAACATCCCAGGAGATCCAGCAGGGTGTCCTGATCGTTGAGCAGGGCAGCGATTTTTCGCATAGCGCGGTAGGGATCATGAGAAAAGCGCAAGAGGCGGATTTGATCTATTAAATGTTGTTCATCCAGCAGGGAAACCAGGGTGTCGAAATTTTTTTCAATATTCACGACATATTTCTGATGGTGATTGCCCAAGGCAGAGACACGCCCCATCAGATCGATGGTTGAGTAATCTAAGTTGCTGTGTTTCATAGACTTATAAAGGGTTTTGTTCAGTTGTGTTTTTGTTGTTCTGCTGACTCCGGGTGTTCGCGCAGCCATTTTTCCGCCAGCTCCATACCTTCGTGTAAGGCTTTAATGTTGAGCTCTTCGGTACCCTTGGGGACCCGGGCTTTGATCGCATGGGTGACGGATTCGACGGAAACGAGCCCGGATATTTTTACGATAATTCCCAGGGCGATAATATTGGCCACAATGAATTTTCCCAGCCGTTCGGTGGCTGATTGGATGATCGGGATTTGCACCACCCGGAAAGTGCCCTTGGGGATTTCCGCTACCATCTTGGAATCGACGATCAATAAACCCGTGTCTTTCAGATCGGTATGGTATTTATCACAGGCTTCCTGGGTCAGGGCCAGCAGGACATCCAGGGTCTCTGCTTTGGGATAGTCGATATCTCCGTCGGAGATTATTACTTCTGAGCGACTGGCTCCTCCGCGGGCTTCAGGCCCGTAGGATTGGCTTTGGGTGGCGTTCAGCCCTTCGTAAATCGCGGCTGCCTCGGCCAGAACCTTACCCACGAGAATCAGCCCCTGACCGCCGGAACCACTTAATCTGATCTCATATCGAAAAGACATGTATGCATCTCCTACTTCTTATTTTAGATTGGCTTTGGCCTTCTCAATCACGCTTTTGTAATTGTCCTGATAAGAGGTCTTTTCACGATCGACAAACACACCGGTTACAAATTTACCCTGCAGTTCATCCTCGCTCATTTGTTGGGCCTTGGCCAGGGGCACGGTATTGGACTTTTGGTACATGAGCATGTCGAGACCGGTGCGGCCGCTCTCCTTGTTGGCCCGACCATAGGAAGTGGGGCAGGTAGCATAGATCTCAACCACGGAAAAGCCGGTTTTCTGAAAAGCCTGTTCGATATAGCGATCCATACGGGCCCAGTGAAAGACGGTGGAACGGGCCACATAGGAGGCCCCGGCCGCCTTGGCCAGTTGACTGATATCAAATGCGTCATCCGGATTGCCAAAAGGAGTGGTCGAGGCAAGTTTATGAGGCGGGGTGGTAGGCGAAGCCTGTCCGCCGGTCATACCGTAGATGTAATTGTTGAAGACGATCATCTTAATATCCAGGTTACGCCGGGCGGCGTGGATGAAATGATTGCCACCGATGGCTGTAGCGTCTCCGTCACCACTGACCACAATAACATGCAACTCGGGGTTGGCTAATTTCAAGCCGGTGGCAAAGGCCAGGCCGCGACCATGAGTGGTATGCAAGGTGTTAAAATCGACATAACCGGGGGTGCGGCCGGAGCAACCGATTCCGGACACCAAAGCGATTTTGTTTTTATCCCAGCCTAATTTGGCAATGGTGCGAATAATGGATTTTAAAATGATCCCGTTTGCGCACCCATCACACCAAATATGGGGCATTTTATCCAGGCGAAGATATTCTAAATAATTCATGGGCTTTCCTCTTTAATGCGGGCATAGATTTCCTGGGGTTTGATAGCCTCGCCATTGATGCAGCTAATTTTGTGGATGGGCAGGGCACGGCGCGTCACCCATTCGACTTCATGGGCAATTTGTCCCAGATTGAGTTCGGGTATAATGATCCGTTTCGCCTGTTTATACACGGCTTCAATTTCCTGATCGGCAAAGGGCCAGAGGGTTTTCAAACGCAGCAGTCCCACTTTAAGACCCTCCTGGCGTGCCGTGGCAACCGCTTGGCGAGCCGAGCGGGCTGGCGACCCGTAAGCGATCACCAGGGTTTCCATGTCCTCAGTATAAGCCCGTTCCACCTGCACGATATCATCCCGATGCCGATTCAATTTGTCATTCAAACGCCGCAAATGTTGATCGATCTGTCCGGGTTCGTTAGTCGGAAAACCGGTCTCATCATGGGTCAGTCCGGTCACGTGATAGCGGTAGCCCTCTCCAAAGTTGGCCATGGGAGGGATGCCCGAAGCGGTATTTTCATAGGGTAAATATTGCCCGGGTGCCACGGATGGTTTTTTGCGATTGATAAGCTGTAGCGTCCCTGCTGTGGGAATCGAGACTTTTTCGGTTAAATGGGCAATGATTTCATCACTGAGCAGCACAACCGGTGAGCGATATTTTTCAGCCAAATTGAAGGCCCGTACCGTCAGATCAAAACTTTCTTGGACGGAACTGGGGCTGAGCACAATAATGGGATGATCACCATGGGTGCCCCAGCGGGACTGCATCACATCCCCCTGAGAGGCCAACGTGGGCATACCCGTGCTGGGACCACCCCGCTGGACATTAACGACCACCACCGGCACTTCGGCCATGACGGCAAATCCCAGGTTTTCCTGCTTCAGTGAGAATCCCGGCCCACTGGTGGCGGTCATGGCTTTGGCACCACCCAAGGAGGCGCCGATTACCGCTCCCATGGAGGCGATTTCATCTTCCATCTGAATAAAATTGCCCTCCATGGCCGGCAGTTTATTGGACATAACCTCGGCAATTTCCGATGAGGGAGTGATCGGATAACCGGCAAAAAAACAACAGCCGGCCGAGATGGCGGCTTCGGCACAGGCCACATTGCCCTGCATCATTTTAACCGTCGCGGTTTCCTTGTTCACAACTACTCCGCTTTTGTTTTGGTTTGTGACTGTTTATCTTGGGCCGTTTTTACGGTGATGGCAAAGTCCGGACATAGGGTTTCACATAATTTGCACCCGATACATTTATCCGGATAGGCAACCCGGGGATAGAATTCCTCCATCTCCAGCACGTCTTTGGGGCAAACTTCCACACAAATTTTGCAACTCTTACACCAAGCCTGATTAATGGTTACTTCGGGCTTATCGCTCATAGTTTTCTCGCTTTAATTTATAGTCAAAAATTTTTTAATAATCAATTAAAGAAAAACCAGAAGTATATCAAGTTTCGGGCACCAGGTCAAACAGGTCATAATTTATTCAATTTTAGGGACAATAGACACTTAAATTCCTTGCAAAATGACTTCTGGCGGAGCTGTGCTTAGGGCGGTTTCGAGTCCCCAGGGCAAGGTTAACCGGCGCGTAATATGGCCGTAAGCAAAATTCGTCAGGACCGGGAACTTAGAATCACCGAGCGTATCGGTCAATAATTCTTCCAGGGTAAATGCCTTCGCAGGATTTTTCGGGAAACAATTTTTCAACTGCCCGATAATCAACCCGCTGATTTTCTCAAAAACGCCATGCAGCTTCAGGATTTGGAATAGACGGTCTAATTTATATTCCATTTCGCCAATATCTTCGAGTACCAAAATATTACCTTCCAGAGCCGGCATAAAAGGAGTATCAAGCAGGGGGGTAAGCAGGGAAATACAGCCACCGATCAGTCGGCCCCGGGCTTCTCCCGAACGGAAGACTTGTAATGGCCGGTCGGTGGGATTGCTCAACCGCAAAGGATAGTCAGGTTGACTGATCATCTTCCACAGCCATTGTGCGGAATAGGGTGAGAAGTCTTTACCCATATCAGAGGCTACCATGGGGCCGGAATAGGTGACCCAGCCCAATTTACTGAGTAGGGCCATTTGCAGGGCGGTAATATCAGAGTAACCTACGATGACTTTGGGGGGTATCTGGGCTAGTCGCCGGTAATCTATGCGATCCAGAATTCGTAAAAGGCCATACCCGCCCCGCACAAAGATTAAAGCGTCAATATCCGGATCGGTAATAAAGTTGTGCAGGTGTCTTAGGCGTTTTGTGTCGTTCCCCGCCAGATAATGGGTGCCATAAGTGATATGGGAGGCGGTTTTGACCCGGTATCCCAGATTTTTAAGATAGTCTAACCCCCTTTTGGTTGCTTTTCGGCCGGCAGCACTGGACGGCGCCATGACTCCGATCGTGGCGCCCTTTTTTACGGGCGGAGGTAGTTGTATTTTTTGCATAATTCTCCCTGTCTTTGTGCTGTGCAAAATTGCAATATTTATTACACAAGGGAAAGCATTTTATACATGTTCTGTGACAGGGATTACATCTTATGCAGCAGAGTTTGCAGACCCGGCAAACCCGTATATTGTCCGGAGAAAGGGAAAAGTTTGTTTCTTGATACATAGATTTTTTTAAATTTAAGTGATATGGCAGCGATGTTGAGGTATAATTTGGGAGCGCGTATGCGAAAAGGGATAAAAGGCCTTGGATTGGTGGGTTTTGGCTTGCTTTTAGGCTTCATACTCGTCGACGCCCAGACACTGACGCCGACAGGACCGGAGGAACAAGACCCGCCACAACCGACCGCAGAGATGAGACAGCATATCCAGGATTCCCTGCAACTACATTACGAAGAAAAATTACTGACCCAAATGGATTCTCTTGAACAGCTTTTTGAGAGGCGACAGCAGATTTTTCTGAATAAGTATGATACCGAAAGAGCGCTCTATAGTGAAAAAATACAGGGCTTGATCGATAGCATCAAGGCCCTAAATGAAAAATTGTCTCCGGCAGATAAGGGCCCATCTCGCTCTGATTCGCTTTATGAAGCCCGTTATTTTGGCTATATCGAGGGGTTAAAAACGGTCAGAAAGCAAAAGAGACGGCTCTTCTGGAAAGTAAAATTAGCCACCGAAGCAGTGCTTCCTTTTCAGCTGCAAGAGATGGAACAATACCAGGCGCTCTTTTTTCCGGGCGGCCATTGCGATTATGCCCAGGATTATATCACTCAATTGCATATCCGGCATAGTAACTGGGCTGCCGCAGAATATTCTCTGTTGAAGTTTATTTATCTCTATCCGTATTCACCGATCCATGCCCAAGTAAAAAAAATTCGGACCGGGATCATTCATACGGAGAGATATTACAAAGATCATCGCAAGGCTTTATTAGATGCCATGGGGCGTGCCAGTCAAAAACCGGCGCTGAGCCAGCGCTATTTTGAGTTTCTGCAGTGCCTACGACAATTTCCCCATGAACCGGTGGCACGGCATTTTACAGCGGAAGCGGAAAATTATCTGCGCTATTATCCCCGGTCTGATCATGCGCCTCTGTTAACCATTTGGATCGCCGAGCAATATGCACAGCAGGGTAATTCCCAGAAAGCCTTCCTGACCTATGAAAAACTGAAATCACTCTACCCTGATTGTGCGCAATATGCCCAGGCACTTTATCGACAAATTGAGCTTCAGGTCGACCAGTTTGGTCAATATGAAGAAGCGATTGCTTTGTGTGAACAGTTCCTGCATAAATTTTCGCAAGATTCTCTGGCCTTACCGGTCACCTTTCAAAAAGCCCGGATTTATGATGTCTATTTGCATAACTGGGAAAAGGCGCTTGTCGCATACCAGGATTTTGCAAATACCTACCCCCAGTCAAACAGGGCGGTTGCCAGCCTGAGGCGTAAGGCCCGGATTCTGGCAGAAGAGCTCTCTATGGTAAAGGACGCTGTGGATGTCTACCGGGATATTGAGAAACGCTATGCCGGAACAGAAGCCGCCCAAAGAGCTGTGTTAAGGGCCGGAGATTTGCTGGTCCGCCATGGTAATTATCAAAAAGCAATCGCCCAATATGGTTATCTGATTGAGAATTATCCGCAGGCGTCTGCCACTTTGCAGGCCTTACAACAGAGTGCGGAGATTTATCAAAAACACTTGCAGAATACAGCGGAAGCGGTCCGCATGTGGGAATTGGTTCTGGAAAATTTTCACGATTCAAAAGCGGCTGACAAGGCCCGCAAAGCACTGAAAAAAGCCAGCCCCAGCGAAGCGGAGACCGACGAATAAGGAGTATAATGGGATCAGGAATATTACGCTGCATTTTATCAGGCCTGATACTGGGCGGGATGCTGGGGGCTGAAAGCCAGTTACACAACCCGGCCCAGGCTGATCAGATGGTGGTCTTGATCCATGGTATTATGGACCGACCCCTTATTATGTGGAAGATCCAGAACCGGTTAGTGGAAGAGGGCTATGCCGTGCTTAATTTTGACTATGCTTCCACCAAAGAGGGCATGGACACAGTCATTGCGGATCTGGAGCAAGCTGTTCGCCCGCATGTCGCCGTGATGGACAGCATCCATTTTGTGACTCACAGCCTGGGGGGGCTGATCATCAGAGCCTATTTAAAGTATTATTCAGCGGATAACTTTGGCCGCCTAGTGATGATTGCTCCGCCCAATAAGGGCTCGGTACTGGCTGAACGCTTGGAAGATTTTCCGGTATACCTATGGTTATTCGGGCCGGCGGGACAAAAGCTGGGCAATGATGCGGATGATTATAGCCGTCAATATCCGCCACCGCAGATTCCTTTTGCGATTATTGCCGGCGGGTTGGGAAATGATCAGGGATTCAACCCCCTGATACCAGGTGATGATGACGGCACGGTAGGCGTTAGTGAGACGCAATTATCTGCGGCCGCTGACTTTATTTTAATTGCTGGTTTGCATACAACCCTGTTATGGCAAACCAGTGTCAGTGATCAAATTGTCAGTTTTTTAACCCGGGGGCAGTTTACTCACTGAAGCGTCTAACAGCGCCAGTATAAATCAATTTTAAAGCTTAAATCTTAACGGTTTTTGTGCGCGATTACAGGGGAGATTTTTAGTGGAGTGGAGACAGGCCAGCCAACGATAAAACAAGGCTGACAAGCCAACAATACCTTTGAACCAGCGAGCCGGATTGCGCACCAGTGGCATAATGTGATCTGCATAAAGAATAGCAGAAAGGGTGTAGTGCACGCCGCCCAGGCTTCTTAGGCGTCGGGACAAATGCAGGGTTTCGCCAAAGGGTATCCAAGTATCGGCAATCCCATGGAGCAGAAAAACAGGTCGTTCCGTTGGTAGTGGACCGGTAAACAAATCCAGTTGAGATAAAATCTTTTTAAGTGCGACCTCATATTGACGGGCAGCCCAACTGTTCTGCAGCAAAGCCACTATGGCAGTCTGATCATCAGCCGGTAGATCCCGGGTTTTTTTTAACCCCCATGACCGTGGATAGATGAGCAATTCGGATAGCAACCGTTTTATTTTGCTTGGCGGATCAGTAAAATTTTTAACCAGCGCGATCCGTAAGCCCGAATCCGGCCGGCGGTAGTGCCACTGGGTTTCACCGCTGAATTTACCTTGAAAGGCAAAATGGGCCAGACGCCGCAAATTTGCCGCCGGGGCCAGCAGTAAAAAAGTGCCAATCTTGTCGGCCAGGGAATATTTCTTAAGGGCCAAAAGGAGTGGTAAACTGGCAAAATAGGCGCTGATGATGCCCACCTTGGGGAGCTGGATATAAGGCAATTCCACCACACCGGAAATGAAATTGGATATTTTCCGAGCCACCACAGAACTGTTTTTCAGGTAGTCGTCCTGCTGAATATCGGGAATAATGACATGATATCCCAGCCATGCCAGGGTTTTGGCTATCTGTAATATAAAATTATCCGCATGGGCTTGGTATGTCTTGATTAACAGGATAAATGCTGGCCGTTTTTTTAAGGGAGACCGGCTATAACGCCATGCTTCGCTTTGCTGACCCTGATGATGGTTGATGGTAATCGGCTCTTTGCGTACCCGAGCACTGGAACGGAGGAGTGTGAGCCAGACGCCCTGCTGAGCGAGCAGCAAAGGGAGCGCAATTGATTTCAGGCGCAACCCACATAGTTGCAGAATATCGTGAAAAGTACGGGCTTGTTTCATTAGAATAGGATCGGTAATTTTTAAAGGTGGCTTGTCAAATTAACATAAAGTCGGTTTTAATTTACTGTAATTTTAGTTCAGAATCCAGGGTGAATATCCCCTCGGGGTGGAGCAACCAGCCCAATGCAGCCCCCCGGTTTTTTTCTTATCACTAAAAATGTGGCTCTAATGGTTCAGAACTTTATTTCAAAAACAATGTCCCGCGCAGAAAAAAGCGAGTTGCGCGCCTTAGGTCAAAAGAAATACCGCTATCGGTATCAGCGCTTTCTGGTGGAGGGCATTAAACTACTGGCAGAAGCCTTAAAGGCCGGATTTCCGCTGGAGAGTATCTATGTGGCCAGTGAGCGGTTTGAGTCGATTACTAAACAACTGGACAAAGGATTTGAATCCGGCCGGTCAAACCTTTACCGGGTTCCCTATTCCGATATTCAACAAATAACCCACCTAAAGCACCCCGAAGGTCTGTGTGCCACCGCCAGAATACCCCAACAAGGGCTTCGCACCCCGGCGCTAGGCGCCCCCCCGGCTATATATTTATGGGAAGTAAATGATCCCGGGAATTTAGGAACCATACTGAGGACAGCCCTCTGGTTTAATGTTAAACAGGTAATTTTATCGCCGAACGCGGTTGATCCTTTCAGCCCTAAGGTTGTGCGGGCGTCTATGGGAGCAATTTTCAGGATTAATCTCAGGCGAGAGATCGCTTTTGAGGCTTTATTGGCGACCGCCCGTCAGACCGGTTTTTCGCTGACCGCTATAGACCTAGAAGGCCTGGATATAACCCAAGCCCGATTGAATCCAGAAGCAATCCTCTGTTTCGGTAGCGAAACCCATGGGTTGCCGGATTTTATAAAGCAGAAGGTGGATAATATTATTACGATCCCTAAATTAGGGCAGGGAGACTCCCTCAACTTAGGGGTTTCCGCCGGGATCGTATTGAAAGAAATAATGACTTAACCGGAAGGGAGAGACTTTGATTTGGCATATTATTTTCATGGTATTGGTCATGGTTGCCAGTGACAGCGCCAATGTAGCTGCTGCTAATAGTTCTCTGGTAGGGAAAAAGGCACCGAAGTTTTATGCAAAACGACTGAATGATGAGGATTTTTTCCTGAGCCACCGGGTTGGCGACCGGGCGCGGCCGCAAATGAAAGCACCCTTGGTCATTAGTTTTTTTACGACGACTTGTATTCCCTGTCGCCAGGAAATTCCCTGTTTGATGGAGCTGGAGCAGCAATATCCTCAAATTGGGTTTTATCTGGTAAATATCGGTGAGAAAAAAGAGCGGATAAACAAATATGTCAATAAAATGAGGTATCGTTTACCGGTATTGCTGGATAAATATGGTATGATCGCGGAAAAATATCAGGCTCAGGTAACTCCTACCCTAGTGATCATATCAGAGGAGCAGGAGGTTCTGTTTTATAAACGTGGGTTTAATAAGGCTCAGGCCGCAACCCTAAGGCTACAAATGGCGGCCCTGTTTGGCGCGCCAGACTCAACGGCCGGAGAATCCGGGGGGCAAAAATGACACACCTGATCCCCCAAATTAAAACCGCCCTATTACTGCTTTTGTTGGGTGTAATAATCGGATCCCTGATTTCTATGGTGGTCATCGCTCTTTTTCTGGGATCCCTGGCGGAAACCCAAGGAATGCATACCGCGCTCTTTTTGGGTGAACTCTTTATCCCGCTACCGATTCTAATCTGGGCCAATCGTCACAAAGAAAGTTTCCAAGCCACCTTTCGCATCAATAAAATCAGCTGCCCTACCGGGTTGCGCTTAATCCCGCTCGGAGTGGGTCTGGTAATCGTTACGGACGAGTTGGATCGTCTGATTCGTCTTTTCTGGGAGCCGCCTGAAAATTTTGCGCAGATTCAAGAGATAATGATCATGACCGGTCCCTGGAGCGCCATTTTTATCCTGGGCGTGGTGGTTGTTCTGGCACCGCTCTTTGAAGAGTTGGTTTTCCGGGGCTTTTTTCAACGAATCATGGAATACCGCACGGATGTCACCAAGGCGGTATTGTATTCGGCCTTACTCTTTACGCTGGTACATTTTAATCCCTGGTGGGCCATCCAAATATATGTAGTGGGCTTTTTTCTGGCCTATGTTGCCTGGCGCAGTAATTCGATCTGGAGTTCCTTTGGCTTACATGCTTTGAATAATGGCGTTGCGGTCTGGTTCGCCCATCAAAGCACGGAGAGCCTGGACTGGTATTTATGGCATGGACATGTCCAGCCCCTCATCCTGATGGTGGGTATGGGGCTGTTATTTTTCGGGATGCGAGCCTTTATAAGTAAAACGCCGGTGGTGGCACGCGATAATAATGTAATCCTGGCTGAGGAGGTTGAGGATTAATTTAGAAGGATTAAATTCGGAGGGAAATTAAATGCTGGACAGAGAATTTATGGTGTTGTTGGGAACATTTCGACGGTTAGTCCGGCGCAACGCCAAGACCAACTTAATTAAGGTGGTCCGCAAGACACATGCTGCCGATCTGGCAACTTTATTCCGTTCATTCACCGAATCAGAACGTAATTATGTATTTGATTTAATCCCTGAACTCCAGTATAAAGCCCGGGTGTTATCTGAAGTGGACGAAAAGATATTGCAGGATTTGCTAGAGAATCTGGATCCGGCGACCATTGTCAAATTATTGGGTGAGATGGCACCCGATGACCAAGCTGATATTGTGGCTAATTTACCGAAAGAATTAGAGCAAAAAGTCTTTGACTTGATGAGCAGGCGGGAATCGGCTGATCTGGAAGAACTCATGATGTATCCACCGGAGTCTGCGGGTGGAATCATGATTCCCTCGCCCTTTAAAATGAAAGAGGAAGATACTGTCCGGGATGCGATTGATTCCCTGCAGCGGCAGGAAGATTTAGAGATGGTTTTTTATGTCTATGTGGTTGACGAACATAATAAATTAAGTGGTGTGCTACCTCTGCGGCAGCTGCTGACCGTTGTTCCCCATACTAAATTACGAGAAATAATGAATACTAAAGTAATTAGTGTGAAACCCGAAACCGACCAGGAAGAAGTTGCGCGCATAATCAGCCGGTACGATCTGCTGGCCATTCCGGTGACTGATAAAGAAAACAAGCTGCTGGGTATTGTTACGGTGGATGATATTATTGATGTGTTACGTGAGGAAGCCACCGAGGATTTTCTGCAGATGGCCGGGGTGGGTAAGGACCGCGAAATATTATTAAAATCACCCTATGAAGAGACTAAAATGAGGTTACCGTGGTTGTTTGCCACTTTTATCGGCGGTGTTATTGTCTCCATGATCGTGAGTGGCTTTGGAGACCTGATTAACCAGTTTGTCTTATTAGCGGCTTTTATGCCCATTACCGCGGGTATGGCCGGCAATGTGGCCACCCAGTCTTCGACGATCATGGTGCGCGGTATTGCCACAGGGCGGGTAAATATTAACCAAATCGCCCGGGTGTTATTCCGGGAAACGAAAATCGGGTTATTATTAGGCCTGGTCTATGGCATCCTCCTTGCACTGTTCAGTATTATCTTTTATCATGTTCAGGCAGAATATGTTTTTCGTTTGGCAGGCTCTATTGGTGTTTCGCTGATGTTTGCCATTTTGATTGCTGCAACCATGGGGACCCTGACCCCTATGCTGCTAAACCGGTTTAATATTGATCCTGCGGTTGCTACGGGGCCCCTGGTCACTACCATTGGAGATATGTTGAGTGTGACAATCTATTTCTCAATCGCTGTCTTATTGTTGACTAAAATATAGTATGAGCGGGTTGTTTTACTTTGCGCTTGTATTTACCCTGATCTACTGTATAACGCTGTTTGTTTTTTGGATCGGGCTGTTCCGGCCGTCGGCCCCCCGTTCGGATTTAAAACCAGGGGTCAGTGTTATCGTTGCCGTAAAAAATGAAGCAACCAATTTGGCCCCCCTGGTCAATAACCTTACCACACAGGACTATTCCCAAGATTTATATGAGATTATCCTGGTGGATAATGATTCCACTGACAACACCTATCAGCTAATTAAAAAATATGAGCAAGATATCGCTAATGTACGAGCTTACTCTACCCGGGAGATTCATTCCGAGTATGAGTTTAAAAAGGAAGCCCTGGATTTGGGAATTCGCCAGGCCAAGGGTGAAATAATTCTGGAAACCGATGCGGATACCCAAATGAGGTCCAGTTGGATTAGCACAATGGTGAGCTATTTTAGCCCTGAAGTTGGCATGGTTGTGGGCTTTACAGCGATTGAAAACCACCCAACCGTTTTTACTCAATTGCAAACGCTGGACTATTTGTTGTTGATGGCTGCGGCGCGGGGAACTATCAATCTGGGGATATTTTGGGGCTGCAGTGCTTCCAATTTCGCTTTCCGTAAGGCCCTTTATCACCAGATAGGGGGATACCATGACATCGCGGACCGGGTCGGGGGGGACGATTCTCTGTTTCTGCAGCTCGTAAGTAAAAAAGCCCATACCCGGGTTCGGTTTGCCGACGCGCCTGGCGCCTGGGTAAAAACCAAACCGGCAACCAATGCTTTTCATTTTTTACGGCAGCGGATGCGATGGGCTTCTTATGCTAATTATGCTCACCGTTTAACCCCGGCCTTTTTCAGTGTAGCCGTCGTAACCTTTTTGGCCAATTTGGCTCCTTTATTGTTTGTTGCCCTCTTGCTCTGCGGTTCAGCTACCTTTGTATGGACAGTTATTTTAATTGGCCTGAAATTTATCTGTGAAGGCAGTTTGGCCTGGCAGGCGACCCGCCTGTTTGGATATCAGTATTTACGGAAACTTTTTCCTTTATGGTTCCTGGTCCAGATGCCTTATATTGTCATTATGGGAATTTTGAGCTTTGTTGGCAATCGAGCCCGTTGGTCATGACGAGAGCCGTGTTTATAAATCCAGTACCATTCCCAGACTCAGAAAAAAATGATTAGCGGAATGGTCTCCAGCGGATAGGCAGGAAAGATGCGCTAGAATAAAGGCATCATTGGCCCATTCATAGGCATAGCGCAAGTCAAATTGCCAAACAGTTTTGATCTTGCCCATCAACCATTGAGTGGCCTGGTCATAATCCGGATTACGCTGGGTATAGCGGGTCGCGATGTTTCCGCCCCAAGTGTTATTTTCGGTATCATGTCCGTGTTGCCAATAGCGGGATTCTAACGTTAACCGATTGCGCGCATTCAGATAGACCCTGGATTTCAGAAACCACAGCTGGGTATTGGGCCCGTAAGGAAATCCCAGGCTTTTACCACCATGAGTATAATTGGTGGTTAAAAATTTGTGCGTATAGGTCCAGGGACGGAGGGCACTGTATTCCAGCTGGCAATCGACTAAACGGCCACCCAGGGTCGTTGACCAGCGACTACCGATTTGCAGGGCATGTTTATTAGCCCACGATTGGCTGAAGAGTTCGAACCAGTTTAGTTCATCCAGGAACCAGGTGCCATAGAGGGTTAAATTAGTCAAGAGCTGGGTCTCGAAATCAAAGGCCATCAGTAGGTTATCACGGTCTCCGCGGGCGTGTTCAACTGAAAAGAAAAAATTAAAAGGTATCAAATAGTCAAAATCCACATTACGGTCGCCATAAATGATCATTTCCGACCAGGCAACGTGCGTGGTCGCATTGAATAAAGGCAGCTCGAAACGGTGGGCCACAAAATATTTGGCGCGGTTGCGCAGGGATAGCGGGACATTGCGCACCAGGGAACTGTCATTTAACAATGAGCCATGTAAAAAATTGAATTCCACCTTTTTTAGTCGCCCCTTGAATTTGAAATATGCAAAGGCGCCGGGATTATCAGAGAGGATCAGGTTGTTTTCTCGGCCGGGTCCCCAGAGGGTGGGTTGCCGGTAGAGCCCCAGGGAAAACCCCGGGCGCTGATATACTAAAGATGAGTGGTAGTTGTCATAGTAATAAAATCCGGATAGGGATGTGTAACTGGCACCAATATCGCTCCGCTCGAGGGGGGGGAAGTGCGCACTTTTCTGCAGCACTGTCCAATAAAATCGTGCTGAAGCAGAAAGATGGGAGCCCAACTGACTGCGCAGGGAATAGACATCTGAAATTAGCCCGCGGGGATGACCGTCACGTAGTTCTGGTTGGATTCTGAGCCGGGCATCTCCCCATACAAATCGATCCTGTTCTTCATATATGAACAAATGTTTTTCTTCTGATTGGGCTTTATAAATAAAAAGATTCTTTAACCGCTGTTGTAGATAGGTTTTATCGTAAAATGGTGCCGTAAAATTTTGTGTGGGGTGTAGATCGGTGTGGGGTTGGGCCGTTAATTCCCACCGATAATCTGCGATAAACTCATCCAGCAGGGAGCGCTCAAGGACATTTAGTTGCCTCCGTTTGGCATTAATTTCTTTTAAAATGGTAGTGATTTCCGACCGGTTAAAGGGCAGCGTGCCGTCATAGAGATTAGGCACCAGACGTCGGGTTTCCATTCGTTTCAAAAAGTCATATACCGGATCATCAAGCGGCACGGGCAATCCACTACCGGATAGCAGCTGTGTCAAACCAACACCGATTAGCAGTCCGATTAGGTGTCGTTTAATAGGTTCCATCGTTAGAAATTTACTTAACTGGGCTTAAGAATAAAATTATTTTATCTATTGAAAAGGATTTTTTAGATCGGATAGCCGATGCTATCCAGTCATGATTCATCCCTGTAATTGGTTAAAAACGTGATCTGGGGCTCAGTTAAGTCAGGCAGGCCTGAATTTGTTTTTTAGATTTTGATATATTTTAATAGATTGTATTCGGAGCCGCTTAGTAATTATAAAATTGATGGTTAAATAATGGGATCTTCAAAGCGTGAAAATTTAAAACAGCGTATCGTCGAATTAGAATCCGAGCTGCAAAAGTTGCAGAAAGAGAAGGCCAGCCTAGTTGAATCCGAACAGCAATACCGCATATTTTTCCAAAACAGCACCGAAGGCATTTGGCGGTTTGAATTAACCGAACCCGTGCCCGTGGATCTGGCCACGGACAAGATCATTAAACAGGCCTTTGAAAACGCCATCCTGACGGACTGTAACGATACCATGGCCCAGATGTATGGACTGGAAAAGCGCGATGATATTATCGGCACCCCCTTAAAGGAGCTGTTAGTCCCTTCGGAAGAAAAGAATGTGGCCTATTTGCGGGAATTTATAGAAAATGATTTCCGATTGGTTGACGGCGTCAGTTATGAGCCTGACCAGCAGGGGCGAACCCATATCTTCTTGAACAATTTGATCGGTATCGTCAAGGATAAGCATCTCCGGGGCGCTTGGGGGGTGCAGCGGGATATTACCGAGCAAGTGGGAATAGAGAAAGCTTTGAAGAACAGCAGGGAGCGCTTGTCAACCCTTATGGACAATCTCCCGGGCATTGTTTACCAGTGCGAAAACGATAAAAATTGGACCATGTTTTTTCTCAGCAAGGGTTTCAAGGAGATCACCGGCTATGACCCCCATAATTTTCTGCATAACCGGAAATATACTTATAATGATATCATCCATCCCGACGATCGCCAGAAGGTCTGGTCTCAGATTCAGCAAAGCCTGGACAGGCATACGGCTTTTGAGATTGATTATCGTATTATTGATAAAAATCAGGTCCTGCATTATGTATCGGAACGGGGGCGGGGATCCTATGATAAAGAGGAGAATGTACGTTTTTTAGAGGGCTTTATTTTTGATGTTACTGAAAGAAAAAAGGTCAATCAGCGCTTAAAGTATTTACACGAGATCTACCGCCAAGCCATTGAAAATGCCAATGCCGTGCCCTATCGCCTGAATTATCAGGATAAACGATATGAGTATGTGGGCGATAATTGTGCTGATATTTTTGAAATACCGGCGGCCCGGATGACCGTCGAATTTCTTAAGGAAAGTATTGCAGAAATTCACCCCCATGACTCAAAATATCGCCAGTGCCCCGCGCATTATGGGAAGGCCTTTTTTAATAAGGAGATCAGGCGGTATCAGGCGGATTTATTGATCAAAACACCCTCTGGTAAAAAGAAATGGGTCAGTGATTATGCCGTGCCCATATATGATGAAAAAACGGATCAGGTAATTGGCTCGCTAGGTATTTTAAACGATATTACTGGCCGCAAACAGGCTGAATCCCGCATCAAATCCCTGTCGCAGCAAATTGAACGCTTTAGCCGCACGTCTGCCAATATTTTAACCATTGAGGAGGGTGAACGCTTATTCGCGGAAATTAGTTCTGCCATTGTGGAAATTTCCGATTTTAACCGGGTACTGTTTTATGTATTTGTTCCCGATCCCCCTTATCGCCGGGTACTGGGCTACCGCGGGATCGATAAGGAAAAGGTAACCGAGATGTTGAAAAGGGAAGTCGACAAAGAGACATTTGTGCGTCTCTTCAAACAGGGTATCCGTTTGGGTGAACAGTCATGCTATATACCGCATAACATGAAAGATATTCTCGATGGAATAACCGTGGATTATGGCAAACGGAAATACGTTCCCGGAGAGAGTGCCTGGCACCGGGAGGATAACTTACTGGTGGCCCTGAAAGATAAAGCCGGCGGTTTTATTGGCATGCTGTCGGTGGATGATTCCAAGAGTGGTTTTCAGCCCACGAACGAGACCGTCAGACCTTTGGAAATTTTTGCCAATCACATATCACAAATATTATTGATGCGGCAGGTAGAGAACGAGCGGGAAGAGATGAAAGGGCGTTTAATGCAGGCCGAGCGCATCAAAGCCCTGGGTGAGATGGCCGGGGGTGTGGCCCATGATTTTAATAATATTTTAAGTGTGATTTTGGGTCAGACCCAGCTCTTGAGGATGAAGGTGTCTGATCAAGAATTGGTCACGGATTTGGAATTAATTGAAAAAGCGGCCGATGATGCTGCGGAGACCGTCAAACGCATCCAGGAATTTACCCGCATCCGCACTGATAAAGATTTGGTCCCGGTATCGCTTAATGAGGTACTGGAAGATGCGGTTCAATTCACGAAAAACCGCTGGAAAGATGAGGCGGAAGGCAAAGGGATCAAGATCAAAATTGACAAAAAGTTTCAGGGTGAGTATTACATCAAAGGCAATATTTCGGAATTAAGGGAGCTGTTCACCAATATCATTGTCAATGCCTTGGATGCCATGCCTAAAGGGGGCGATTTAAAATTTGAGCTTACCGAGCAACCGGGAAAAGTCCGGGTGGCGGTAAGAGATTCGGGAATCGGGATGAGTACCGAGACCGTTCAACGGGTCTTTGATCCCTTTTTTACGACCAAGGGTGCTAAGGGAACCGGTTTGGGACTTAGTGTAGGCTATGGGATTGTCAAGCGGCATGGGGGTAAAATTGATGTGCAAAGTGAGCGCGGAAAGGGCACTTGCATCCGGGTGGATTTTCCGAAATTCAAGACCAGTGAAACCAGCACGCAACCTAGTTTAAAACAGCCCAAGGGGGGGAACAAAACCAGCACTAAGATCTTGATCATTGATGACGATAGGGGTCCCAGGAAAATGTTGCATGAGATTTGTAAAATTGATAATCATGATGTTCTGGTGGCTGACAGTGGCAAAGCGGGTCTCAAACTGTTTAAGGCACATCCGGATATTAAGATTGTGTTCACCGACCTGGGCATGCCGGAAATGTCAGGCTGGGAGGTGACGGAACAGATTCGTAAAGTCAATCCGCACACGGTGGTAGTGATGGTCACTGGATGGGGCAATCAGATTGTGAAAAAGGAAGCCCGCGGAAAAGGGGTAGACGAGATCATCACCAAACCTTTTCAGGTAGACCAGATCTTGCGGCTAATTGGCGACTGCATGGAACCAGGGAAGCAGCAGGGAAGCCGCTGAAACAAGGCTTTCTGGTGACCATTAACAGAAAACAGCCGCCGCATCCCGGGTGGCTGTTTTATTAAAAATGCGGACGGCCAATAAATTATTAAGCGAGATCCAAAACCTTGAGGATGATTGCTTTTTGAATGTGCATGCGATTTTCAGCTTCATCGAATACAATCGAGCGAATTCCGTCCAGTACGTCGTCGGTAATTTCCTCTCCCCGGTGGGCCGGTAGGCAATGCATTACATGGCAATCCTTTTTGGCGTGGGACAACAGTTTACGGTTAACTTGGAAGGGCATAAAAGCTTGCTGACGAATCTGCTTTTCATCTTCCTGGCCCATACTGGCCCATACGTCGGTATAGATTACATCGGCATTTTCTACGGCTTTTCGGGGGTCACGCAGAATATCGATTCGGCTGAGGCTCTCTTTACGGGCGCGGGTTAGAATCTGCTCATCGGAATCATAACCACTGGGTGAAGCCAGCACAAAGTGCATTGGTAGCCGCGCCGCCAGGTTTATCCAGGAGTTGGCCACATTATTTCCGTCACCGATAAACGCCACTTTCAGGTTGTCCAGGTGGCCTCTGTGTTCCAGAACAGTCAAAATGTCAGCCATGACCTGGCAAGGATGATTTAGATCGGTCAAACCATTGATCACAGGGACCGTGGCATACTCGGCCAGTTCCAGCATGTGTTGATGTTCAAACAGGCGGGCCATGATTAAGTCATCATAGCGCGAGATCACACGGGCTATATCCTTGACGGCTTCCCGTTTACCAACACCAATATCCTGGGGCCCCAAAAAAATGGCGTGTCCGCCCAGCTGGGTCATTCCGGTTTCAAAGGAAACCCGGGTTCGTGCGGAGGGTTTGGCAAAGATCATGGCCATTGTTTGGTGCTGTAAGGGTAGATAGCTTTCTTTCCGACGCACTTTTGCTTTTAAGGTCTGGGCTAAATCCAGGGTGGCCTTGATTTCTGCGCGGCTGAAGTCTGTAATGTGGATGAAATTTTTGGGCATATAGACTCCTTTTTAAAGGGGTAAATCAGAAATTTTTATGATGCTGTTAAAAGCACTCTGGCGCAAGGCTGAAACAGTCAACATAGACCCCAGCCTTGTGTCGTGATCACTTTACAAGATATAGCGACTTAGGTCTTTATCCTCGACGATTTTCGCCAATTCGCTGCTCACCATTTGTTTGTTGACCATTACTTTGTCTACTTTCTTATCGGGCACATTATATAAAATGTCTTCTAGCAGGGTGGTCAGGATCGTATGCAAGCGGCGGGCACCGATATTTTCCATTTTTTCATTAGCCTCTTCGGCCAGCCGGGCAATTTCTGCGATCGCTTCCGCTTCAAAATTCAGGGTAACACCTTCGGTTTTTAATAGGGCTTTATACTGTTTGAGTAGCGCATTGCGGGGACGAGTTAAAATTTTAATGAATTCTTCTTTGCCCAGACTATCCAATTCCTGCCGGATAGGAAACCGTCCCTGTAATTCAGGGATGAGATCGGCCGGTTTGGCGGTGTGAAAGGCGCCGGCGGCGATAAAGAGGATATGGTCGGAGCGCACGACCCCGTATTTGGTTTGGATATTACCACCCTCGACAATGGGTAAAATATCCCGCTGCACTCCTTCCCGGGACACATCGGGTCCGCGGCCGGATTGATCCCGGCTGCCTTTGGCAATTTTATCAATTTCATCTAAAAATACGATGCCCGATTGTTCTACCCGCCGGATAGCCTCTTTGGTGATCATATCCATATCGATCATTTTTTGGGCTTCTTCTTTTTTAAAGATTTCACGGGCTTCGGTGACCGTGACTTTACGCTCTTTTTTCTTTTTGGGGAAGGCATTCCCCAACATTTCGGTGATATTCAAGCCCATTTCTTCCATCCCGGCCGGACCGAACACCTGCATCATGGGAGAACCGCTCTGCCGTACCGTTATCTCGACCACACGTTCTTCCAGGTCGTTGTTTTGCAGCATTTTCCTGAATTTTTCGCGGGTCCGCTGGTATTGGTCCGCTTGTCCTTCTTCAGTCGGAGTGCCCGGTGGTTTTTTAGAGTCCCGGGGGGGAATGAGAATATCCAGAATGCGCTCATTGGCCAGGCGCTCGGCCTGTTCGCCGACCTCGGCTATGCGCTCCGCCTTGATCATGTTGACCGCTACGCTGGTTAAATCGCGGATAATGGATTCCACGTCGCGTCCCACATAGCCCACTTCGGTGAACTTGGAAGCTTCCACTTTAATAAAAGGGGCCCGCGCTAATCGGGATAAGCGGCGTGCGATCTCGGTTTTTCCAACGCCGGTGGGCCCGATCAGAATAATATTATTGGGGAGAATATCTTCCTTGATATCTTCTTTGACATTCTGGCGGCGCCATCGGTTACGCAACGCAATGGCCACTGCCTTTTTGGCTTTGTCCTGCCCGATAATGTAAGCATCTAATTCTTTAACGATTTGTCGGGGGGTTAAATCTTTTTCTTTCATAATTCTATTATTGAAAAATTAGCATTTGTATACACACATATTTCCGCTGTAATTTGCAGGGCCTCGCTCACGATCTCTCGCGCAGACAAGTCGCTGTGTTTGATCAGGGCGCGGGCCGCCGCCGTGGCATAGGCACCTCCGGAACCGATGGCCAGCACATCGTCGTCCGGCTCAATCACATCTCCCGTGCCAGAGATCAACAGTAAGGTTTCTTTGTCCATCACCGCCAGCAAGGCTTCCAAACGGCGCAGATACTTGTCAGTGCGCCACTCTTTGGCCAGTTCAATGGCGGCACGATGGATATTGCCTTTGTATTGTTCCAGTTTTCCCTCGAACTTTTCAAAAAGAGCAAAGGCATCGGCAGAGGCCCCGGCAAATCCGACCATAACCTGATCGTGGTATATCTTACGTACTTTACTGGCTTTGTGTTTCATGACCGTATTGCCCTGGGTGACCTGGCCATCGCTGCCCAGGGCAACCTGTTGATTTCGTTTTACACCTAAAACAGTGGTCGCGCGCATATTTTGAAAATTGTAGCTCATAATCTTTTTTTCTCGTTTGCAGACGTTATTTTGCCGAATCCAATACTTTTAGAAATTCATTATCCGTACTCAGCAATAATGTGGTGGTGGAGTCGAGGGCGGTTTGATAGGCGGTCAGGGTGCGCGTAAAGCTGTAAAATGAACGGGACTGGGGGGACTGGTCATAGGCGCTGGCATAGATGTTGGTTGCTTCGCCATCGGCTTTACCCCGGATGGTCTGCGATTCCCGGTAAGCCTTTGATAGGATTTCCTTCTTGCGCTGTTCGATCATTCCCATTATGCGTTCCTTTTCACCTTGTCCGATAGCGAGATATTTTTCAGCAATACGTTGCTGTTCCGAAATCATACGCTGGAAGACTTTTTCCTCCACCTCTTTATTGTAATCAATGCGTTTGAAGCGAAAGTCGACGACACTGACCCCCAGATCCAAATCCTTTAATTTCTTTTCAACACTAGTAACCACATTTTGGGTGATCTGTTTGCGCGAGCCCTTAATTTTGATGGTTTTAGTGACCCGCACCGAATCAGTGGTACCAACATCCTGGGTTTCAAAAGTTAAAATTGACATGGGGCGATCAGAGCTACGCACGATCTCTTGTAAATTATGAATGGCTACTTCATCCCTAATCGCTCCGTCCAGCAGGTCATCCAGGCGGGATTGAGCTGCATTTTCCGTGCGGATCGATTTATAAAAGGATAAGGGATCGTCGATTTTCCAGCGGGCAAAGGTATCGATGTGGATAAATTTATTGTCTTCAGTGGGAATTTCCTGCGGGGAACCGTCCCATTCTATTAAACGTTTTTCAAAGACAGTCACTTTTTGGATAAAGGGAATTTTAAAGTGCAGGCCCGCCGTCCTGATAGCACCGCTCACCGGCTTTCCGAATTGTGTGATGATCGCTTGTTCGGTTTCATCGGTAATATAGAGGGCCGAAGAACCGATAATTAAAATGATTAATGCCAATATGATGAGGAATACAGTTCTTGCTTTCATTTCAGCACCTCCTTCCCGGTGATATCCATGAGGGGCAGGACCCCGCGCAGGTCCTTATCCAACAGATATTTCCGTTTTACTTTGTGCATGATTTTTTCCATAGTTTCCAGGTAAAGCCGTTTTTCAGTCACCGCCGGAGCCTTGCGATAGGCCTTAAAGATCGAATTAAACAACTCAGCATCACCCTCAGCGCGGTTGGTACGGTTGATGGCATACCCGCGGGCTTCCTGCACCACACGCTGGGCCGCTCCTTTGGCGCGGTAAATCTCTTTGTTGAATTGTTTGCGGGATTCGTTGATTACGGTTTCTTGCTGCTGTTTGGCTTGGTTTACCTCGTTAAAGGAGGGACGCACGGGATCGGGGGGATGCACATCTTTCAGTTGGACCAACTCGATATAGATACCCAGATGATATTCATCCAAAACCTGTTGAATGATATCTTTTACTGCCAGGGCAATTTTGCGTCTTTCCGTCTGCAGGGTCTCATGAAAGGAGTGATCACCCACTATCAGCCGCAGGGCTGATTCGGACACATCGCGGATAGTCCCCTGCACATCACGTACATTGAATAAAAATGCCACCGGATCCTTAATACTATACTGGACCACCCACTTGACGTCGGAAATATTCAAATCACCATTCAACAGCCAGGATTCGTTGGTATAACGGTCTTCGGCATAGCGGCTTTGTACACCGGCGCGCAGGGTTCGAAAGCCAAATTCTTCTTTATACTGGTAATCCACCTTTACTTTATAAAGCTTGTCAATGTTCCAAGGAAATTTCCAATGCAGCCCCGGCCAGGTGGTTTTGGTATACTTACCGAACCGGAGAATAACGCCCCGCTCGTTAGCGTCGACGGTGTAGAATGACATTGCGACCGTGATGATTACAAAAAGCGCAATCAACCCCACAATGACCATCCAGTATTTACCGGTGGAGATCTCAAATTCGTTCTCCCCGATTTTAATGCGTTTCCATGCCATTTTTTCCTCCTATACGTTACGTCGCAAGCGTGCGACAGGTATTTTTAATTGTTTGCGATACTTGGCCACGGTGCGCCGGGCAACCGGATACCCGGTCTCCTTCAGCAGTTCGGCCAATTTTTCATCGCTATGGGGATTTTGTTTGTCCTCGCTATCAACGATATCTTGCAGCTTCTGTTTAATAATGCGGGTGGACACCTCCTCTCCGCTACTGTTTTTCATGCCTTCATTGAAGAAGTATTTAAGTTCGTAGACACCACTGTATAGTTGTACATACTTACCATTGGTAACCCGGCTGATCGTGGAAATGTCCATCTCTACATCCTCGGCGATATCCTTGAGGATCATGGGCTTGAGTGGTTTGCTGTTATCCTCGAAGAATTCTCGCTGGTGGTTGATAATAGCCTTCATCACACGGATCATGGTGATGCGTCGCTGATGGATGGCCTGAATAAACCAGTTGGCCATATCAACTTTCTTTTTCAAATAGGATTTGGTTTCTGAATCCACCGTGCTTTTTTTAGCAACCATGTCCAAATAGCTGGAATTAATTTTCAGCTCCGGAACACGGGAATCATTGACTTCCACAATAAATTCATCGCCGATTTTTTCAACGATTAAATCCGGAGTGACATAGCGCGGCTCGGCGGAGGAAATCGACGCACCCGGTTTGGGATTAAGCTTGGTAATAATTTCCTGGACCCGCAGAATTCGTTCCCGGTCCCACTTGAGTTTTTTGATCAGTTTTTGAAAGCGGCGATTGGCAAAATCGTCAAAATGATCACGCACAATGGTTATCGCATCGTTAATAGCACCATTTACATCCTGTTCCTTCTGTTTTTCGCGGAGCTGTAAAAGCAGACACTCCCGCAGGTCGCGGGCGGCGATACCGGTGGGCTCAAAATTCTGGATCTGCTTCAGGATTTTTTCTACTGTGTCTGCGGGCACATCCAGGGTGCTGGCAATGTTCTCTACCGGCAAGGTCAGATAGCCTTTATCATTTATGTTCCAGACAATTTCCCGGGCGATGTGGGCCTCGTTGTCAGTTAAATTAAGTAATTTTAATTGATCAAAGAGATGCTCGTTGAGCCCCTCAGGCGCCGGTTGCACATATTTAGGGGTTTCCTTGCTGCGATCGTATTCCATTTTGGGCTTGAAATCATCATTTTGCGGCATAATTTCTTCCCAGTCGAGCTCCTCTTCCTCGCTGGTCTCATTATCCCGTTCTTCGGCTTCCGCCTCGTTTTCGGTCTTGTCCTGGGTTTCTTCCAGTACCGGATTCTGTTCCAGCTCCTTTACGACCCTGGTTTCTAGGTCCAGGGTGGTGAGCTGCAGGATCGTGGACTGCAGGATCTGCTGAGGGGTGAGTTTTAACTCCTGGGACAGTTTTTGTATTTGAGCTTGATTCAGTTGCATTAACGGTCTAACCTAAAATTGTCACCTAAATATAACCGCCTGGCCTCTTCATCGTTAGCTAAAAATTCTGAGGTGCCCGACTTAAGGATCTGGCCCTCAAACATCAGATAGGAACGGTCGGTAATGGAAAGCGTCTCGTGAACGTTATGGTCGGTGATCAAGACCCCAATCTGACGGTCTTTTAAGCTGACCACAATTTTTTGGATATCTTCCACTGCGATCGGATCAACGCCAACAAAAGGTTCATCCAGCAGGATAAAATCAGGCTTGGTCACCAGGGCCCGGGTGATTTCCGTGCGACGCCTTTCCCCGCCGGACAGTGTGTCGGCCCGGTTCTTGCGTAAATGTTTAATAGACAATTCATCCAAAAGCGCTTCCAGCCGTGCTTGCCGCTCCTGCTTGCTCAGGTTCAGGGTTTGTAAGACCAGGGCAATATTTTGTTCTACGCTAAGTTTGCGAAAGACAGAAGGCTCCTGCGGCAGATAGCCGATGCCCAGGCGGGCGCGTTTATACATCGGCATTTGAGTGAGATCCCCTTTGTCCAAAAATATTTTTCCCCGGGAGGGTTTGATCATACCGGTAACCATGTGGAAGGTAGTGGTTTTGCCGGCGCCATTCGGTCCCAGGAGGCCGACCACTTCACCCTTGGCAACTTGCAGGGAAACATTGGAGACCACTTTCCGTTTCCCGAATTTTTTAGACAGGGATTGACAATAAAGAATCTTTTCGTTGGGTGCTGATGTGATGGCGACTTTTTCCGTGTTTGCACTGTTTTGAGCAGCTGTTTTCATTGGCATAGCTAAGACTTGTTTAATTTCCGGTCGGTGACACCGGTTGGTTTCAAAATAGTCCATTGTTCCAGATCGGCATCGGATTCAAAGCCGATACCCCGCAAGGTGTCCCGCTTTTCAGTGATCAGTGTAATGGTTGTGTCCGAAGTAATCCGTTCTTTTTGGTGGTCCCAGTGGAGGGCTTCGGTAAAGAGTGTGGCGCCACTGTCTGATACCACGACCACATTTTGCCGGGCAGTCAGATGATTGCTTTTTTCGTTTACCCGTGCGACCTGCGCGGTCAAATGTGATGATTTTCCCCCCTGGGCATTGAAAAAATCGACGGCCACGGATTCATTCATCAGAATAGTGCTGGTCTGTTCGTATTTGCGCAGGTGCCCGGCCCGGATAACCGCCCGGTTGACCCCGTTTTTGGTTAATATGATAGTAGAGTTCCAGCTCTCCTGATCGGGAAAATTACCCGCGGGAAGATTTTCTTCGTCGGGTATATCGGAGCAACTCAGCAGCAGAAGCGCAGCCAGTGTCAGGGCCAGGATATATTTCATGACATGATTCCGTGTTTAAGAATATCGTGAATGTGAATAATGCCGGTGGGCGGCCCGCTTTTGTTTTTCTCGTAGACAAACAAGATAGTAATCGCATGCTTTTCCATTTTGCGCAGGGCATCAATGGCCAGCGCGGAACTTTTAATCCATTTAGGCCGGGTACTCATGATAGTCTCCGGATATTTATTTAAAAAATCATTGGTTTTTTCCAGACCGCGACGCAAATCCCCATCGGTGATTACCCCTTCCAGCTCGTTGTGCATATTGACAATGCCCACGACACCCAGACCTTTTTCGGTCATCACAAAGAGAATATCTTTCATGGTTTCGTTTTTCCGGGCCAGCGGTACAGTATCGCCCACGTGCATCAGATCGGAAACCGTGGTCATTAAGCGGCGTCCCAATATGCCACCCGGATGCAGACTGGCGAAGTCTTTTTTTTCAAAGCCCCGGCGGTCTAACAGCGCGATGGCCAGGGCATCGCCCAAGGCGGTAGTCGCAATGGCGCTGGCCGTCGGCACGATTCCCAGGGGGCAGGCTTCTTGCCTGACCTGGGTTGAAATAACGACATCGCATTTAGTGGCCAGGGTGGAGGCGGGCTTGCCAATTAATCCAATAGTGGGAATGCGGGTTTTTTTAATGCTGGGTAACAGTTTGACGATCTCTTCGGTTTCGCCGCTATTGGATACAATGAGCAGGATATCATTTTCAGAGATACCCCCCAGATCACCATGGGCGGCTTCACCGGCATGAATAAAAAAGCTAGGCGTGCCGGTACTGGAAAAAGTGGCGGCGATCTTACGGCCGACCAGTCCGGACTTGCCCATCCCAATTACGATCACCTTGCCATTGGACTGATAAATTATTTCAATCGCGCGTTGAAAACGCTGATCAAGCCGATCCTTCAACTCGGAAATAACCCGGGCTTCAATCTGCAACAACTGTCTGGCCTTTTCTAAATTCTTTTCCATAGGCGCTTATTCCCCCGGCCCTGGGTCAGTCAGACGACCGACCGCAGTTTGATACTTGTTTTGTGCTTTTAAAATTAGCTCCACCACCTCTCGTAACACGCCCTGACCGCCTGCGCGCCGGGTGATATAGCGGACATTATCCTTGACTTCCCGGGGGGCATTGGGCACACAACAAGGTAATCCCACCCGTTTTAAGATCGGCAGGTCAACCAGATCGTCACCAATGTAGGCAATTTCAGTCTCTTTGACTTTAAATTTCTTTTTAACCGTCATAAAAGGTTTTAGTTTGTCCAAACTATCTTGGTATAGATGATCGGCGACCCCCAATTGTTTCATGCGTGCCGTGGTGGCCGCCGAGTGACGACTGGAAATAAGGGCAAAGGGAAAATGAACCCGTCGCAGCAGGACGATACCAACCCCGTCGTGGGCGTTGAATTGTTTGTATTCCTGACCGTTACCGCTGATAAAGAAAGATCCGTCGGTTAAAACACCATCCACATCGGTGAGCAACAGTCTGATTTTTTTCAAGCTGTTTTGTAGTTGTATATCATTCATTATCTGTCCTGATAGCTGTGGATATCCTTAATAAGCTATCGATCAAACCTGCCAGATCGGCCAGGGGATATTGCGTAGCGCGATCACTTTTGGCTTTTTTCACCTGATCATGTACTTCCATGAAAACGCCATTACATCCGGCTGCTACCGCAGCTCGCGCCAGATGGGGAATATAAGCCCGGTTACCGCCGGTAATGCTGCCACCCGGTAGCTGCGCGCTGTGGGTGGCATCAAAAACGACCGGATAGCCGCTGGCCTGCATGATCGGAATCGAACGCATATCGGTGATCAAGCCACTATAACCAAAAGTATGGCCGCGCTCCGTCAAAAGTATTTGCTGGTTGCCGGTGGATTCGATTTTTGTCACAATGTGCTGAATGTCGGAAGGGGATAAAAATTGTCCCTTTTTAACATTAATCGTTTTCCCGCTGCGGCCAGCCGCTACTAACAGGTCGGTTTGCCGGCACAAAAAAGCCGGTATCTGGATTACATCGACAACCTCTGCCACCGCGGATACCTGATGGGACTCGTGGACATCGGTGAGCAGGGGTAAGCCATAGCGGGTTTTGACCTGGTCCAGGATCTTCAACCCCTTGGTCAGACCCGGCCCGCGAAAAGAGTCAATGGCCGTGCGGTTCGCCTTGTCAAAAGAGGCTTTAAAAATGAATTTAAAGTCTTGTGTTTGGGAAAGTTCTTTTAAGGCGGCTGCCATGCGCAAGGTCTGTTCTCGGCTTTCAATTACACAAGGGCCCAGAATGAAAACCAGAGGTGCTTCGGCACCGATAGTGAGCGAATCTATGTTAATTTTTTTTGGCATGATTTTTTTTCAATTTATGTTGCAAAGCGGCTTTAACAAATTCACGAAACAGCGGATGGGCCTGATCGATCCGCGATTTCAACTCGGGGTGGAATTGACAGGCCATAAACCAGGGGTGGTCCGGATATTCGATCATCTCCACTAAGTTCAGCTCCGGATTGACCGCTCCCATCACTAACCCGGCAGCGGTTAATTGTTCCAGATAAGTGTTGTTAACCTCATAGCGATGGCGGTGTCGCTCCTGAATTTTCTGGCAGCCATAGGTCTGGGCCGCTTGGGTACCTGTATTGATTTCCGCGGAATAGGCCCCCAGTCGCATGGTTCCCCCCTTGTCGACAATTTGTTTTTGTGCTTCCATTAAATCGATAACGGGGTGAGGTGTTTCTCCGTCAAATTCAGTGCTGTTGGCATCTGTAAGGCCACAGCGGCTGCGGGCAAATTCGATGATGGCACACTGTAATCCGAGGCAGATACCGAAAAAAGGAATCTGATGTTCGCGGGCCAGCTGGATGGCATCAATTTTTCCTTCAATACCCCTTTCGCCGAATCCGCCGGGGACCAGCAAACCATCGATTTTCTTTATCACCGCCGGCGAGTTTTGGGCATCATAAAATTTTTCCGCGCCGATCCATTCTACCTGAACATGGGCATCATTTTCCGCCCCGGCATGCACAAAGGATTCCAGGATCGATTTATAGGAGTCGTGCAGTTTGGTATATTTTCCACATACACCGATAGTGACAGTATGTTGAGGCTCCTTTACCCGTTTGACAAATTTTTTCAAGGATTTGAGCTGGGATTTCTGTTTGGAGATCGCTAGGCGTTCGCTAATGATATCCCCCAGATTCTGCGTATCAAATATAATTGGTATCTCGTAGATTGTTTCCGCATTAATGGCCTCGATCACGGCTTCCGTGGGTACGTTACAGAACAGGGAGATTTTTTTCTTGATTTCGTCAGTGAGATGATATTTTGTGCGGCACAGCAAGATATCCGGGGAGATGCCGATCTCACGCAACCGCATGACGCTGTGCTGGGTGGGTTTGGTTTTTATCTCACCACTGGATTCAATATAGGGCACCAGCGTCAGATGGATATTCAGACTGTTTTTGGTTCCCGATTCAATTGTGAACTGACGAATGGCTTCCAGGAAAGGCAGACCTTCAATATCACCGACCGTGCCACCCACTTCGCAAATAACGATATCAAACTGGCCCTCTTTATTCACACTGGCGATCCGGCGTTTGATTTCACCGGTGATATGGGGGATAACCTGGACGGTAGCCCCCAGGTAATCGCCGCGGCGTTCGCGGGTGATCACTTCATTGTAAACCTGTCCGGTGGTGGTGTTGTTAAGCGCGCTCATGTTAATATTAAGGAAGCGCTCGTAGTGTCCTAAATCCAGGTCGGTTTCAGAGCCATCATCCAGGACAAAGACCTCACCGTGCTGATAGGGGCTCATGGTTCCCGGATCGATATTGATATAGGGATCGATCTTGAGAATGGTAACTTTGTATCCCCGGGATTTGAGTATGTAGCCGATGGATGCCGAGGCAATCCCTTTGCCCAGACCGGAGATCACGCCCCCGGTCACGAAAATGTACTTGGTGTTTTTTTCACGCCCCATGTTTATTTAAAATCCTTTCTGCCCGTTGCAGATCCGCGGGCGTATCAATTCCCAGCGAATCGCGGGTGGTTATAACAACATATATCTTGGCACCATTTTCCAGAACACGCAACTGCTCTAATTTTTCCAAACGCTCCAGCGGTGATGCCGCCTGGCGCACATAATTTAACAGGAATTCTTTACGAAATACATACAGACCAATATGTTTCAAGGCCGGATGGCTTCCGGAGATTGTTTCACCTGTGCGAATGTAAGGAATCTTCTGGCGGCTGAAATAAAGGGCTTCGTTATTGCGGTTGACTAACACTTTAACCACATCCGGGTCAGCCAATTCCTCCGGGGTAATATGCTGGCGAGCCGCTGTGGCAACCGGGCAATCCGGGTGCTGATCAAGGGTCTTAATGCAGTTGTCAATCAGGTCCGAATTGATAAAAGGTTGATCTCCCTGAATATTGACCGCTAATTCACAGGGCCGGGATTGAATCACATAAGCACAGCGATCTGTTCCGGAGGGCAGGTTTGCCGGGGTCAACACCGCTTCGCCGCCAAAGGAACGCACGCATTCTAAGATGCGCTGATCATCTGTGGCCACCAGTAATTGATCCATGGCCTTGGACCGGGAAGCCTGTTCATAGACATGCTGGATTAATGGTTTGTTTTGCAGCTGTTTTAAGGGTTTTCCGGGGAAACGGGTAGAGCCATAACGCGCCGGGATAACACCGATTACCTTCATTCGGTGGTATCCTTTATTATCTTAGGAACCTGGTAAAAAGGGCCGTGAGTGGTGGGGGCGTTGGCCAGAAATTTATCCTGGGCATGAGAGGGTTGCGCCTGATCTGCAGCGAAAACATTACTGATATCCTGCACATGTGAGAGGGGTTTAACCTGACGGGTATCCACCTGTTCCAGTTGTGTCATGTAATCCAGGATTTGCGTTAATTGTGACCTGTAGGTGGTCTTTTCCGTCTCATCCAGACTCAGTTTAGCCAAACCTGCTATTTTTTCCACAGTCGCTTGATTAATTTGCATAAAACTCATCACTGCTTTTTCAAGGGCCATAAAATTTACAGAATTTGTTGTGCTAAATCAAGGGGGCATAATACTTTGGCAAATATTTTGCAATTTATTCTATCCAAGCAGTAAAATAGTTTCAGTCTGAGTGTGTATAGCAACCAGAATAAAATAGTGGCTGAAAATCGGCAATACCATGTTTGCCTTTTTTCATGTATTTTTAAGGGGTAGTAAAAATGGAGGTATATAATCATGGACAACAAGATTAAAAGACAAGATCTGGAAACCTGGGCTGATTATCTGTTAGACCATTCCCTGGGAGGCGTGGCAACAGAAGATGTGGTGATGGTAAAAGGCGAAAACATTACCTGGCCTTTGATGTCGGTTCTGCAGGAAAAGATTATTAAAGCGGGAGCAATACCTGATATGTTTTTAGTCCCGCCGGATAACAATCGCGGACAGGTATGGAGCGCCACCATGGCCAGAGAAGGTACCCTGGATCAGATTAAGGGGGTCCCGGACTGGATGGTGGCCCGTTACGAGCATATGACCAAATATATTGAAATTCTGGGCGCGGAAGACCCTGAATTGTTCGCTAATCCACCGGAGCAGAAAGCCGCGGCCATTGCCCGTGAGGATCGCCCTTTGCGGGAAATCCGGTTAAGCAAACCATGGGTTTTGACCCTCTTTCCCACGCAGGCTTTCGCTGAAATAGAGAATATGAGCCTGGCGGAATATACGGATGTTATTTTAAGCACTTCCCTGACCGATCCCAAATACCTGGAGAAGGTAGAAGAACCTCTTTATCAGTTGATCCAAAAGAGCTGTCAGGTACGTATCCTGACCCATTGCCCGGATCTAAATCGTCAGTTAGAATTAAAAATGGATATCGCTGAGCGTCAAACTGTAAAATGCACCGGTAAGCATAATTTTCCTGATGGTGAGGTTTTTACCAGCCCGGACGCCAATAGCGTCTCCGGAGAGATTTTCATTGATCTGCCAATCTGGTACAACGGCGTAACCGTCCGAGGTATCTATTTAAAGCTGGAAGCGGGCCGGATCGTCGATTATAAAGCGGATCAAGAGCACCCGACCCTGAAAACCATTATTGAGACTGACAAAGGCTCCCGACGGATTGGCGAGGTCGCGCTGGGTATGAATCAGGGGCTGCAGACCGCCCTGAAACATCCGTTGTTTGTGGAAAAGGTGGGCGGAACCCTGCATATCGCCATTGGCAGTAGTTATCCGGAATGTTTTGTAGAGGATCCCAATTCCGAACAGGGGCACCGGGAAATTAAAGCGCTAACTGATAAAGGGATCTATAATGCCTCGGCTCAACATGTGGATCTGGTGGTTGATTTTCGGGAAGGTGGCAGCGGAGAGCAGGTGTTTTTTGATGATCAGGAGGTCATCTCGGAAGATAATATCTGGAAGATACCGGCGTAAACAGGGAGGATAGCAGTGACTTTATTGCACGACAAACACAAAAAGGAACGCCGCCGTCCGTCCCAGGTCTTAATCCTGGCAGGTATTGGCATAATGATCGTGGTAATCGTGATCGGTGTATTTATGCAAGTCGTTAGCCCGGTGCCGGCCGACAGTCAGCAGCTCCTGCTGGTGATAACCCCCCGGCTACAGGCTTCGCGGGGTTATTTGTGCCAGTTTAAACGGGTTAAAGACGGGGGAAAGTGGCAGGCAGCCGGTGATACCATACCCATTGTATTGGGTCGTAATGGATTGGGATGGGGGCGTGGTTTGCATCCCCGCAAGGCCAGTCTGCAGCCTCGTAAAGAGGAGGGTGACGGACGCAGCCCCGCCGGTGTTTTTCAGCTGGGGACGGTCTTTGGATTTCCACCGGAAACGGAGCTGGGCGAACTCCATATGCCTTACCAACGGGTGACTGAATTACTGGAATGTATCGACGATCCAGATTCCCATTACTATACGGATATAATCGAAAGAAATCAGGCCGATACGGTTGATTGGCACTCTTCCGAACATATAATGCGCTCTCCGACGGCCTACCGGCTGGGTGTGGTCGTGGAACACAATCGCCATCCGGTGAAACCCGGGGCCGGCTCTTGTATCTTTCTGCATGTATGGACCGCGCCAACCGATTCAACTTTGGGCTGCACAACCATGTCGCTGGCAGATATGCACAATCTGATCACTTGGCTTAAAGCCGATCAGAAACCGGTATTGGTTCAACTGAGCCGGGAAATGTATGCTGATTATCGCACGGAATGGCAATTGCCCGAGTAAGGAGCTCGGATTTCGGCTTCGGAATGCGCAGAAAGTAACCCAATAATCCTGTTGAGCCTTCAGATAAATATTTCCAGGCGCAGCTTGATTCCGACGGATCTCTTCCGGCCTGTTTTGGTTAACCAATAGCTGCCTAAGTATAATTTTGATAGAAACATGTGCCAAATGATTGCATTAAACGTCTTGTAATTCAGAGAATCCTTTGTAAATTCTCGGCGCTGAGGAGCCCTTATGAGTAAAAACCTGTTAATTGTTGAGTCGCCATCCAAAGCCAGAACTATTAAAAAGTACCTGGGAAAAGATTATCAGGTGCTGGCGTCAGTTGGTCACATCAAGGATCTGCCGCCAAAGGAGTTTGGGGTTGATATTGAGAAAAATTTCAGGCCCAAATATGTTACCATTCGCGGCAAAGGTAAGGTGATCCAAAAACTGCGGTCGGCCGCCAAAGAAGCCCGGGACGTTTATCTGGCCCCGGACCCGGATCGTGAAGGTGAAGCCATTGCTTGGCATATTGCCAACAGCCTCAACATTTCCCAGGAGAAAGTACACCGCGTCCTCTTCAATGAAATTACCAAACAGGGTATCCAGAGTGGGTTGAAGCGCACCCGGGCAATCGACCAAAATTTGGTGGATGCCCAACAAGCCCGTCGTATTTTGGACCGGATTGTGGGGTATAAAGTCAGCCCCTTTTTATGGCGTACTTTGTATCGCGGATTAAGTGCCGGTCGGGTGCAATCGGTCGCACTGCGTATCATTTGTGAACGGGAAGCGGAAATCGAACATTTCGTCCCCCGGGAATACTGGGAATTATATGTTGATTTGAGCACCCTGTCAGCTGAACAGTTCCGCGCCAAATGTATTAAGTACAAAGGCAAGAAACCCCAGATCGCCAATAAAGAACGCGCCGACGAACACTTGCAGGCCCTCCGTCAGGCTGACTTTCAGATAGCGTCGGTTGATATAAAGGATCAGAAAAAATCACCGCCACCCCCCTATACAACCAGCACGTTGCAGCAGGACGCCACCCGCCGCTTTAAATATCCGCCCCGTAAGACCATGCAAATTGCCCAACAACTCTATGAAGGCGTGGAGATCGCCGGTGAACCGGTGGGGTTGATCACTTATATGCGCACCGATTCGGTGCGCATTGCCGGTGAGGCCCTGCAAAAGGTACGTGGTTATATTGATCAAGTTTATGGACCTGAATATCTTCCCCAAAATGCCCGCCGCTATAAAACCAGGAAGAAGGCGGTCCAGGATGCGCATGAAGGTATCCGACCGACCCGGTTTGATTTACCACCGTCCAAGGCGAATAAGCATCTAACTCCGGACCAAAGACGGTTATATGCCCTAATCTGGAATCGTTTCACTGCCTGTCAGATGAAGCCGGCCCTTTACAAGCAGAAAACCATTGATGTAGGCGCGGGACCGTATCTGTTTCAAGCCAAAGGCAGTCAGCTGGTTTTTGATGGCTATCTGCGGGCGGGTAAAGAGGATAAAAAAAGAGAAAGCAGTTCGACCACCCTGCCGGAAGATGTGCAAAGCGGTCAGCCCTTGCACCTGGAAAAACTGTTACCGGAACAAAAATTTACCGCGCCACCGCCACGGTTTACCGAGGGGACGTTAATCAAGGAACTGGATCAGCAAGGTATCGGACGCCCCAGCACCTATGCCACCATCGTCACCACCATTCTTACCCGCAAATATGTGGAACGCAAAGCCGGCAGCTTGCGGCCTACGGAGCTGGGAAGAATTGTCAACCGGATTCTGACTAAAGGGATGCCGGATATTTTCAATGTGGATTTTACCAACAGAATGGAAGAAAATCTGGATGAAATCGAATCCAATCAGAAAGATTGGTTAGCCGTACTGCATCGCTTTTATCAGTTTTTTGAAAAATCCTTTAGTGAACTGAATGCCCAACGCAAGGAGATCAAAGCCGATCTGCAGGAAAAGACAGAAGAGACTTGTGAAAAATGTGGGTCGCCGATGGTGATCAAGTGGAGTAAAAACGGTCGCTTTCTGGCCTGTTCGGCCTTCCCTAAATGTAAAAGCACCCGTCCCTTAAAATCAGACAAGCAGACGGCTGCCGAGGTAAAGTCCTGCCCCAAGTGCGGAGGCGAGATGACCCTGAAAGAGGGACGTTACGGAAAATTCTGGGCCTGCTCTAATTATCCAAAATGTAAAACCACACTACCTTTTACGCTGACCATCAACTGTCCGGAGTCGGATTGTGATGGTAAATTAGTGGAACGTAAAACCAAGCGCGGCAAAAAGTTTTATGGCTGCAGTAATTATCCGCAATGTAAATTCGCTACCTGGCATGAACCGGTCGACCGATCATGCCCCAATTGTAATTATGCGCTGTTGGAGCGTAAGGCGACCCGTAATCGCGGGAAAGTACTCTACTGCTCTAAGTGTAAAGCGACCTTTCCGGAAGAAGAATAGAAAAGGAATTAATTTTTATGTCAAAACCGAGGAATAACACTCAGATGGACAAACTGGTATCCTTGTGTAAACGCAGAGGATTTATCTTTCCCTCCAGCGAGATTTACGGTGGTATGAACAGTTGCTGGGATTATGGCCCGCTGGGCGTGGAACTGAAACGGAATATCAAAAATATTTGGTGGCGTGATGTGGTTACCAGCCGGGCCGATGTAGTCGGAATGGACAGCGGGATTTTAATGCATCCCAAGGTGTGGCAAGCCTCAGGGCATGTGGAACATTTTCATGATCCCCTTATCGATTGTAAAAGCTGCAAGACCCGCTTTCGGCAGGATAATGCCGTACACTATTATAATTGCCCTGATTGCGAACTAAAATTCCGGGTGGAAGACGGCCGGATTGTCACTGCGGACAAATTTCAGACTGATTTTGATGACCTGTATGCGGCCGAGCCCCATGAGTATGAACATTCCGATTGCCCCCATTGTGGTGCCAAAGGCCGTATTACCCTAAAAAAATTAGGCTGTCCCAAATGCGGATCATCAGAGCTGTCTGAAGCCCGACAGTTTAACTTGATGTTCAAAACCCATTATGGTCCTTCCGAGGATTCAGCTCATCTGATTTACCTGCGCCCGGAAACAGCTCAGGGTATTTTTGTGAACTTTGCCAATGCGGCCACCACTGCCCGCGCCAAGTTGCCCTTTGGAATCGGGCAGATCGGTAAAGCCTTCCGCAACGAGATCACGACCGGCAATTATATTTTTCGGTCCAGAGAATTTGAACAGATGGAACTGGAATATTTTGTAAAGACAGAAGAGAGCCCGGAGTGGCTGGAGTATTGGATCGAACAACGCTTTGCCTGGTATAAAAAACTGGGGATCAGAACAGAAAATTTACGCCTGCGACCCCATGGTGATGAGGAATTGGCACACTATGCACGGGCCTGCACCGACGTTGAATACAAATTTCCTTTCGGCTGGTCTGAATTGGAGGGGGTTGCGGACCGGCAAACCTATGATCTGGACCAACATATTAAATACAGCGGTAAGAAGCTGACCTATTTTGACCAGGAAGCACAGGAACATATTGTACCCGCCGTGGTAGAGAGCTCTGCCGGAGTCGACCGCACCATGCTGACCCTTTTGGCGGATGCCTATTGGGAGGATGAAGAACACAACCGTGTGGTGTTAAGACTGGATCCCAAACTAGCGCCGGTTAAAGTGGCCATATATCCGCTGGTAAATCGTGATACCATGCCGGAAATTGCCGAGGGCATCTTTAATGATGTGCGCGAACACATGGCCGCTTTTTATGACCGGGGCGGGTCGATCGGCCGCCGTTATCGGCGACAGGATGAGGCGGGCACGCCATATGGGGTGACTGTTGATTCTCAAACCCTGGAAGACGACACTGTTACTTTACGTGAACGTGATTCACTGGAACAAATCCGTGTAAATAAGGATCAACTGATTCAGGTATTAAAGAAAAAATGGCACTGATGGCGGGAATATCGGCGGCAACACTGAAATTTAATATAATTATTCATTTTATTTGGCAGATATATTAAACAAATTAAGTCACAGGGGCTAATCGATTGTTTTTTTGTTGTTTATTCCGCTGGTCGGAAATTATTGGGTTGTCGTCGAAAGAAATCCTTGACTTTTAGCACGTAAGATTTTAAGATTATTAACAAAAGTATATGAAGAATTACGCTTAAAAGGAAAAGGAGGAACAATTATGGCAGAGAAAGTAAAAGTATGTGGTGTTCAGAAAGAATCCGGCTACCTGTATTATCTGGACAAGAATGGTAATGTCTCCCGTTCGAAAATGGCGCGTGGTGGCGAGAAAGGTGGCGGCGCCCAAGTTGTCTATGAGGCCAATGTCAATCGTGAGCCCGGTTATCTCTATTTTATTGACAAACAGGGTGATGTTTCCCGTGCGAAAATGGCGCGAGGCCGCAAGAGCTAATATAATATAGTAATAGATTCATATTAGCTTGTTGGGAACTTTATAAAAGACTCCGTATGAACACGGGGTCTTTTATTTTTCCCCTGGAGGTGCCCGTGAATTTGACAGCAGGGGGGTTATTCAATTGCAGAATTAACAGACTTTGTCTAATATTGGGTATGAACAGGCGGGATATATTATATCGCGAAATAAAGTGCATGGCAGAAGATCATGAACAATCAAAAATTAGTTAAAAGGGATATCGGCTACATTGGCATGTGTCTGCTTTTGTTGGCGGCAGGCATCCTTTATGTTCTAAACTACCACGAACAGGCTTTTCCGGAGCATGCCATTGATTTCGAGGTTGATCGCCAGGCTTCCGCCAAAGTAGCAGCCGGCTTTTTAGATAGTCTGCAGATCGGCTTTAGCGGTTACCGGCATGCCGTGATTTTTGATTATGACAGAACCGCCAAGATGTTTGTCGAGAAGGAACTGGGCCTGGAGAAGGCCGGATATTTACTGAGCGAAGAATTTCACATTTGGCACTGGTCGAACCGCTGGTTCAAGTCCCTATCCAAAGAGGAATACCGGGTGCATGTCACCCCTGGCGGTCTGATCACCTACTTCAAACATATTATTCCCGAAGAACGGGCTCTGCCCGGTATATCCATTGAACAGGCACAGCAATTAACCCGGGAGTTCTTAGCGAATAACCGGCAATTGAATCTAAACAATTGGGAATTTATTGAGGACAAAACCGAGGTAAAACCCAACCGGGTTGATTATCGGTTTACCTATAAAAAACGCGATATGGAGATCTATGGGGCCACCTACCGATTTGATGTGCTGGTACAAGGGGATAAGATCGGCCAATACCGAGAGTACCTCAAAGTACCCGAACAATGGCAGCGGAAATATGATCGGTTAACCTCCCTCAATACCACCACGGCAATGGCAGCCCAATTTTGCATGTTATTATTGGGAATTGCCGTCTTGGTCGTGTTTTTTCGGCGCCTGGCAAACCGGGATGTACACCTCAAGACAGCCCTGATTTTTGGATTGATCACGTTTATTATCCAGTTATCTTCTTCCATGAATCAAATCCCGGTGAGCATCTATTATTTTGATACCCACCAGAGTTTTGGCAATTTTTATTTATCCCTCATCATCCAGGGCATATTACAGGCCCTGCTTTTCGGCGTGCTGGTAACGCTCTTGACCGGGGCCGCCGAAGCCTTGTACCGCCAACATTTTCCCGGAAAAACATCCCTGTCGAAAAGTTTTAGCCTGCAGGGTTTGCGCAGCAAACGCGCTTTTTATCAGTTATTGATCGGCATTACTCTGGCCGTGAGCTTCATCGCCTTTCAAACGCTGTTTTATTTGGTAGCAGAAAAATATGGCGCCTGGATTCCGGCTGAAGTTTCCTATTCGGATATTTTAAATACTGCTTTTCCGTGGATCTTTGTCATCTTTACCGGATTTCTTCCGGCGGTTACCGAGGAATTCACCTTTCGATTGTTTTCAATTCCATTCTTCAAGGGGCTCATAAAATCCAAATTTTTAGCGGTCTTAATTCCGGCGGTCATTTGGGGCTTTGCGCATGCCAATTATCCCAATCAACCCTTTTGGATCCGTGGGGTTGAGGTGAGTCTCTTTGGCGTCCTGGTAGGGGTAATGTTTTTAAAATTCGGTCTTTTGACGGTTTTGGTGTGGCACTATACGGTTGATGCGCTTTATGCGGCCACCACTCTGATGAAGTCGGGCAGCCCCTATTTGCTGACCAGTGGGCTGATCGCAGCCGGAATCGTTGTTCTGTTACTGTTATACAATCTGAGCAGCTATATGATGCGCGGGAAATTTGCCGCAAAGGAACCGCTTGCGAATCGGGAGGCCGGCAAGGTGACAAAATTCAAGGCACCGCCGCCGACAAAACCGGCCGAACCTTCCCAGGGGATCATAACCTATCAACCGCTGGCTCCCCAACGGCAAAAGCTGTTACTGTTTTTATGCGGTTTGTTTTTCCTGACCCTTTTTGTGAAAGCCGATCGAATTGGCGGCTTTTATGAATACAGGGTGCCCAAAACAGAAATAACCCAAACAGCCCGGGCATTTCTAAAGCAGAAGGGGTTTGATTCCCAGCAATACCGCCAAGTGCTGGCGCTGAGAAAGAATTATCAACCCGACTGGGGCAAATATATTCTCCAAAATGGCGACATCGACAGACTGAACCGGTTGTTGGCCCGCTATTTAAGAAATTCAACGGTGTGGTATATCCGGTTTTTCAAGGAGATGGATAAGGAAGAGTTTCGTGTTTATGTGCACCCCGCGGACAATGAGGTGGTGGCCTTTGAACATTTGTTGCCAGAGCAGGCTGAAGGGTATGATTTGAGCAAAGAGCTGGCCAGGATCAGAGCCAAAGAGTATCTGGCCGGGCAGCAGGTCGACCTGTCCCAGTTTGAAATTGTGGAAGATTATTCCCAAAAACTGGATAACCGCACAGACCACACCTTTATTTTTGAAAGTGACAGCGGTTTTGCGGCCAACATGGCGCAGGGGCGTCTGCGCTATCGGGTAATGGTCAAGGGAGATGAAATCGCAGAGTTGCAGGCCTACTATAAATTACCGGAAGAGTGGCGGCGCGCGCAACATAGCAAGACCACCCTGGATTCGATCCGATTGATGATCAAGATCGGCGCTATTTTATTGATTGTAATTCTGGCTGTGATCTATATCAGAAGCCAATTCAAGCTCAGTCAACTGGCCTGGCGACAAGCCTTATATATCGTGATTGCGGTCGGGGGGGTATTAATTTTCAGGGACCTGTTGTTTTGGAATCAAGCAAAACTCGTCTATGAAACCAGCTGGTCTTTGAATCTGTGGTTTCTGTTGTGGGTGCTGGCAATCTTAATTAAAACCATATTGGTCAGCGGTCTGCTTTTCCTGTTGCTGAGCACGGTGATGATATTTTATCCTGATGTCAATGCCATTATGAAAAGAGAGCGGTCACTATATAGTATTAAAGATGGGTTGTTGAGTGCAACGCTCTTGATCCTGGGGCTGTTGGCCTTAAAACAGGGCTGGATCTGGGCTTACAACCAGTGGCAAGGCATTCTGATCAGCCCGGATTTCCAAATCCCCCGATTTTTAAGCAGTAATTTCCCGGTGTTCAACGTAGCCGGGCCAATCTTAGTCCGGGGCATCACGGTTGCCAGCGGAGTGGCTATTGGCATGTATTTCCTGAGAGAGAGCATGACTAAAATGCACTGGCGGGTGCTGCTGTTGTTGGTTTTGATCGCGGTATATTTACCTAATCAGGCAGACACTCCTGTTGAGCTATTGGGGAATTATGTTTATTGGGGAATGCTGATTTTATGGGTTGCCCTGGCGGCGCAATATTTTCTGCGGGATAATCTGCCAGCATACTTTTACGCCGGTATTGGATATTTTAGTGTCGAGATGATCTTCCGTTTATTTCGCTCCCAGGCGGTAGCTGCCCGGATAAACGCCTATTTACTTATTCTGCTGCTGGCCGGAGTGGTGATTGGTATGCTGCTCAGTGACAGGGATCTCAATATCAGACAATATTTTAAACGCGATCACAGGGATAATATTTTGTGAAATACAGCTTAAATTCGCAAATTAATGCGGCCTAGAAAGTTGGCATGAAAGTTAATTATACGGACCAAGAGATAGCTAAGATTTTAAAGGAATTGGATGACAGCCCGGCGGTTGTCAAACAGTTGATACAATCACCCCGTGCTGTGAAGGAGCATATTGTTGATCTGTATACCAAGGTCAATGAATTATCCAAAGTGGGTGCGGCCCTGACTGCCGAACGGGATTTGCCCAAACTGCTGGAAATGATCCTGGAGGAAGCCCGCGAATTTACCCATGCCGATGGCGGCACCTTATATATGATGAATGAGGATGAAAAGTCCCTGCACTTTGAGATCGTGCAGACCGATTCTTTGAATATCCGTATGGGGGGGACTTCCGGCAACCCTATTGATTGGTACCCGGTACGGCTTTATTTAAAAGACGGAAACCCCAATCACGCCATGGTATCAGCCCATGTGGCTCTGACCGGTGAGGTGGTCAATATTCCCGATGTATATGATGTAGAGGGCTTTGATTTCAGCGGGACACGCGCCTTTGATAGTAAAACCGGCTACCGCTCCGAGTCCATGTTAGTGGTGCCCATGCGCAATCATGAAGAAGAGATCATCGGGGTACTGCAGTTAATCAACGCCCAACATCCGGAAACCGGAGAAACAATTGCTTTTTCCGAAGCCGATCAGCGGCTGATCATTTCGCTGGCTTCTCAAGCGGCAGTGGCGATCACCAACGCCACTCTGATCAATGATCTGGAACGCTTATTTCAGGCTTTTATTGAATCGATTGCCTCAGCCATTGATGAGAAATCCAAATATACCGGCGGCCATATCGAGCGGGTGGCAGAGCTGACCATGACCATGGCCCGCACGGTCAACCAGATTGACTATGGCAAGTATGCCAATTTCAGCATAAGCGATGAGGAGCTGGAAGAGCTGCGCATTGCCGCCTGGATGCATGATATCGGCAAGATCACCACACCCGAATATGTGGTGGATAAGGCCACCAAGCTGGAGACCATTTATGACCGCATCAACACGGTCCAGGCCCGCTTCGAGATTTTAAAACGGGATGCCCGGATTGCCTTTCTGGAAAAGCAGCTGGAGAAGAAAGGCATGACTCCCCAGGACGTGCAGGGGCTGGAAAACGAGTTTATCCAGCGCCTGCAGCAACTGACCGACCACCTGGTATTTCTGGAAGTTTCCAATGTCGGCGGCGAATTCATGGCGGACGAAAAAAAAGAACAGGTCAGGAAAATCGCCCAGGAAAAGTTCGGCATGAATGACACAGAATCGCCCCTTCTCTCGGAAGATGAAGTCGCTAATCTCTGTATCCCCAAAGGAACCCTGACAGACAAGGAGCGGGAGATCATCAACAATCACGTGAAGGTTACGATCAAGATGCTGAAGCAATTGCCCTTTCCCAAAAAATTGCGCCGGGTACCGGAAATCGCCGGTGGCCATCATGAAAAACTGGATGGATCGGGTTATCCTGACGGTCTGACTGAGCAGGAATTACCCCTGCAAACCAGAATGATGGCGCTGGCGGATATTTTTGAAGCCCTGACCGCCAAGGACCGTCCCTATAAAAAGGGCAAGACCCTGTCAGAAGCCATGAAAATCATGGGCTTCATGGCCAAGGACAAGCATATCGACCCGGAGCTGTTCCGGATTTTCGTCAAGGAAAAGATCTATCTGAAGTATGCCAAGCAGTTCATCCATCCTTCCCAGATTGATGATGTGGAAATCGATCTGGATAAGATAGCCTAAGATTAGTGGAAAACGGCTCAGCGCCGTTCTTACAAATATACATGTCATATCCGGTCAAGAAAAAACAGGAAATAACGCTGACCATCGCGGACCTGGCTTTTGGTGGTAAAGGCCTCGCCCGTTATCAGGAGTATGTCATTTTTGTAAAGGATGCCCTGCCCGGCCAAAGGGTCACAGTCCGTGTTCAGAAAACCAAACCCGGTTATGCGGAAGCCCGTCTTCTGGAGGTATTGAGCGAGAGCCCCCAACAGATCAAACCACCCTGTCCCTATTTCGCACACTGCGGGGGGTGCCGGTTTCAGAATTTAGCATATGCTCAGCAACTGCATTATTTAGCCAAACAGGTCAAAGATTTGTATCTGCGCCTGGGAGAAAAGGCACCCGGTGAGATCCAGCCTATTATCGGTGCGGAGGCGATTTACCGCTACCGCAATAAAATGGAATTTTCTTTTGCCCATCAACGCTGGCTGATCGATGGATTTGAAACTGAAAAGCCGACCGATTTTGCCCTGGGACTCAGAGCACCGGGTAACTTCTGGAAATCCATTGATCTGGATGACTGCCTGATCGCGCCCGGGGAAACCGGGCCTGTTCTTGCAGCTGTGCGGGACTTTGCCCTTGCTCAACAATTGACGCCTTACAATCAGAAAGATCACAGCGGATTTTTGCGGCATCTGAAGCTCCGCAAAGGCCAGCATACGGATCAACTCATGATCGATATTGTCACCTATCATGACCGACCAGAACAACTAAAAGCTTTGGTGCCGATTCTGCGAAAACGAGCTCCTAATCTAAGGTCTCTGGTGAACACCATTGCCCGCAACAAAGGGGGTACCACGCAGGGTGATCAGTGCAATCTGTTGTGGGGCAGGGATTATATTGAGGAGCGACTGCTGGATTTCAGGTTCCGTATCTCGCCGGCCTCTTTTTTCCAGACCAACAGCTTCATGGCTGAAAAACTGTATGCCGTGATCCGGCAGCTGGCTGCGCCGGACCGGAGCGAAACGGTCTGGGACCTGTATTGTGGTACCGGCAGCATCGCGCTGGTCCTGGCGCCTCTGGCCAAAAAAGTGCTGGGCTTTGAGGTCGTACCTGCGGCAGTCCGGGACGCCCGCCAGAACGCCGCATTGAATAAAATTGATAATACCCGGTTCATGGTGGGTAATTTGGATAAACTATTTCGTCAGCAGCCCCGGCTATTGAAACAGCTGCCCCGACCGGAAGTAATGATCATTGATCCGCCCCGGGCTGGCATGCATCCCAAATTGGTGCAGGATGTGCTGCAGATCAATCCGTCCCGCCTGGTGTATGTTTCCTGCAATCCGGCTACCCAGGTGCGGGATATTACTCTCCTTACCCGGGAAAATAGGTATCAAATAAAACAGGTTCAGCCCGTGGATATGTTTCCCCATACCCCGCATATTGAAGTCGTCACTCTGCTGGAAAAGAGTTAGGGGCAGCGGATGAATCGATCAAGAAGAGGGATTTTTCATGAATGCTGAGGAGCAATACAAGCGGAATTTAATTGCCCAGTGGGCTTTTGACACCCGTCCCATTCTGGGGCGTTTTCATTTATGGCTGGAGGATGTGGACGAGGAATTCATCAGCGGGACAACAACTGGCGGACCGCTGGACAGCATCTCCTTTGTCAAGGCCGGGATGGAGCGGTTGTTTATCATGACTGCGGCTGTCACCGCCTTGGGGACCCGGCTGTTCGGGCGTTACGGGGATGGTCGCAGCCAGGATAAACAGGGCTTGAATCAGGTCAAGAAAGAAGCCGATGCCATTTCCGCCTATGCCATGAGCGAAAGTTTGTGGTATCTGAGCCGGTCGTTACCTGAGAATCATGCGGTGGTTGTTTCCCTGGGGGAAGGCCTGATGCCTAAAGGCGGCGAGACCCCGGAAATGGGTTCCAATCCCTTGCTGGGTTTTGGCCGGGTTTATGCCCGTCCCCAGGTGGCTCGCTTCATCAGGGAACGCATTCACCGTTTGATCAATTCACCCTCCTATGGCTGGAAAGATTTCTACCGGGAGGTGAACGAGGCGCATTATACCATCTGGGGCGCGGCTGTAGACACCCTGGAAAACACCACCCGCTTTACCAAAGGAGCAGACTCCGGGCCCCTAACAGTACTGCATATCTTTGATCAACCGCTTTGCTTCAGCCAGCCCTATGAAGGTTACATGGGCAATCTGATCATCCCTCAAGCAGTGGTTGACCGGGCGGCCCAGGACTCTTTACTGATTGATTTTTTCACACCCCGGGACAAAGTTTTGGATGCCATCCGGCGCACCTACCTGGATATTAAGCCGCAGAATATTCATGTCTGGACGCTGCAGGGCAAGAGTCGCGTCAAGCGACTGGCCAAACTGTGGCAGACCTGGCAAAAATTAGGCGTACATGTGATTGAGGCCGGCTGGCCCTTACCCGGTGGCGGTCAGGCCTTTACCGAATCCGGCACCTATGCGCCCTGTTATCGGGTGGGTGACTGGTATGATAAACAGGGTCAGCACCACTTATTGATCGAGGATGGTTATGCGGCCTCGGCTGAAGCCGTGCAGGCTGCTTCCCTGGCTCCCATTCTGGGGCTGAAAGTCTCCCTGGCCATCTTTTCCGCTAAGTTCGAGTTGAGCTATGAGCGCGAAGCCCAGTTGATGAAATTAGATCCTGGTCGCGATGATTTTGCAGACCGGCTCGAGGAGCTGTTTGACGAGTCCCTGGACAAAGAAAAGATCGATTATTATCGTCATAATATCACCCAGGCCAAAGCCGCGGGTTTACCGTTGCAAGCCCGCACAGTTACCATCCGGGATTTTCTGCCGGAAAAGCAATGGCATATACTGGCCCTGTCCGGCTATATGCTGCCGGATCCTTATAGCGGTGCGGAGGGCGTTCGCAAATTAGCTGACAATATCTATGAAGTAACCGTCCGGCTGGCCACCAAGCAGGGGCAGAAACAGGTCAAACTGGCGCTGCGGTTGATGGAAACCTTTCGCGAAAGCCAGCGGGTTTTCAATCCTTTGCTCGACCGTTTTATGCAGGGGGAGGACTATACCAAACGACCGGTGAAGATCTCTGATTCCGGCCGCATTCGGAATGAATTGCAAACCTTATGCTCGGAAGCCCTGGAGTATGTCAATACCGACCAGATCCGGGTCCATTTTAATAAAATACCGCCTGAGGTCATCAGACTGGAGAATCAGGCCCAATTAAAGCAGATTCTGCTTTGGTATCAGCAGAACCACCCGATCTGGTTTAAATGGCTGGAGATAGTGGATTAGGTTTTAATCTGGCGGTCTTATTTTTTTTCCGGTGGCGATGAAATGGATGCGGAGTTCCGGTTCTGCTGCAGGTGGCGTACCAGAATCAGCACACCGATGATGATCAGAATCAGGGGCCAGATATAGGTCACAGCTTTGCTGCCTTCCGACAGGCCGGCAAAGAGCAGAATAATTCCCGGTACCAGGGGCCACCAGTGGGATTTTTCCTCCAGGAAATGGCCCAGAATATAGATGGCGATGAAGCCCAGCCCCAGGCCCACGGCATCGGTGTCACCCAGCCAGGTCAGGGATTCTTCCACCACATTGCCCAGCCCCAGACCCAGTAAGAGACAGGCCGGGATCAGCCAGCCATATTTGCGCTGGATAAAGTAGATGACTAAAAAAACCACACCGATGATCAGTAAAACAAAACTTTCCTGATACTGATTGGCCAGTTGCAGCAAAAGAAACAGCACGCCAATTACCACTAACGTCACGCCCACAATGAAGTTTTTGTTCTGCTTGAATTTCATCGCTTTTCCCCCTATGCTTAATGTTAGCATTATTTAACATATATTATGACATAATGCAAATAAAAATATGGTGAACTTTAAAGAGTCATAAGGGATAGGGTAAAGAATAAACCGCAGAGCATGGTAGCCAGCACAGAATTAATGATATCAGACACAGAAGAACGCAGAATTATTATGAATACAATCTTTTGGGGGGGGATTCTTAGGGACAGTGAAATATCATGCCAAAAAGGTATGGAGCAGAGGGGTGTGAAACCGATGGAGACTCTGGGAATATGAGACCAGGAGACCAGGGAAATATTTAATTGTTCTATTGGGGTTGAATTTAGGTTTTCGCAGGGGTTGCGGTTGCGGGCGATTCATTCCGACATAATCAATTCTATGTTTGATTAACCCCCAACTTCAGTTGGGGGAGAGAGGAAAGCCTAGATATCTCAAAACGGTTTCAACGGTTTCCAGCAGGAGAAGAAAATCTTGCCGTCCAACTCCTTGACCAGGCAAACTGCAGCGCAGTGTAAACAAAAGTGGGTGGAGACTATGGAATGTGCAGAGATTGGATGGGGAGCGTGATCTGTGTGATTGGCCGGCGAACAACCATGAGTATATTTCTTCCATCATCTTCGCGATGATTCCCGCTTAAAAGAGACCCGCGGGCATGAGTGTCGAGATTCCTTTTGAATGGGGGTATAATGCAGAGCTTTACTTATACTTTCATTTGAATAACAATACCTTAATCGTCGCATTATATTTTTTACTGGTTAACTGAATTAAATACACACCACTTGCCACTGGATCATTGGCTTGATTGACACCATTCCAAACAATCTGATGATAGCCAGGCCTATACATTGTCTCCTGCTGCCATATTTCTCTTCCCAACATGTCATATACAGCAATTTTTACCTTAGCAGCTTCTGGCAAATTAAAACGAATCGTTGTGGATGGATTAAATGGATTGGGATAAGCTGGATGCAGGGCAAATTCCATAGGTATGTCAATTATCTCTTTATCTGGGGCTTGCACATTAAAGAGCTCTTGAATCAAATGAGCTTGCTCTGATTCAGGATAATCACTTAAAATTTTGGCAAAATTTTCCTCTGCCAGTACTTTTGCTGGTTTACTTAAATTAGCTGTACTGTCCATATCCTGATAAATCATAGCCTGTTTAAAGAGAAGAGCAGATATTTCCTGATCATAATCACCCACAGAATTATATTTATCCAGTAATTCGGCAGCTCTGGCTAAGGCTTCTTCAAATTCTCTATTTTTAGCCCAAACACTGACACTGCGATCTAAGGCAGCCAGTCCTACACATTGCTCAGGATATTTATCATATATATCATCTAAATTTTCTATAAATCCTGCTCTGTCATCTAATTTATGATATAACCGTGCCAGACGAATTATTGCCTTTTTACAACGAGGATCATTCGGCACTTCGCTTGCAATCTCATTCAGTACATTGATGGCAGCTGTATAATTACTATCTACCTTTTCCAACTTATAAGCTTGAAAAAATAATTCATCAATATAGTCTGGTTGATCAATATTGCTGGCTTTAGGAAGACCATAACCCAAATCTTCAGCAGTTGGATCTGTTTCAACATCTGATGTTACATTCATGTCTTCCCACCAATTTACCTGTGCATAAATATCATAGCTATTATCATTCCTTACATCGTAATTACCAGAGCCATGGTCAAAATAATTAAAACCACCAAATATTTCTGTTCCAGTGAATAATTTAGTCCCCAAATCTGCATATGAACCTTGATAAATATTAACTCCATGACGGCCATTGTCTTCAATTGAATTGTTTAATTCAACATGGTAAGGGTCATATACTGTAGACAGATCTGGATCACCACCTCCTGATACCATAATACCATCATAATTACTTGTATTTTCTATGGTATTCTTATTTACTTCCCCAGATGAACCATTAAAATACAGAGCATAAGAGCTGTTGTTATTATAATGACAATGATTAATATCTAATCCAGAACTAGACCAGTTGTAAGTGCCATAGGTGTTATCTATGAAATCACAATTATAAATAGTAGTATTATCTGAGTTGTATGGATATACACCCACAAAATTCTTTTCAAAATGGGAATTCTTTATATAGTGATTTGAACTGTTTCTCGGATGAAATCCAAGATAAGATCCATACATTTCAACATAATCTAAGAGATAATGGCCACTACTCTCAATTGTAATCTCATCCCAAAAAGATTTATTATTATTTGAAGGATCAGAACGTGTAAAAATTATATGAGCACTGGATAAACCATCTGCAGTTAAAGTACCATAGACCTTCATTCCCCTGCCCTGATTAAACATTATTTTAGAGCCAGGATCAATAGTCAACTCAACTCCTGAAGATACAGTCACATCGCCAGTAATTGTCATTCCTCCATACCAGGTTTCGTCAGAGTTAATTGTACCTGATTTGTCAAGTTGGGGAAAATAATGTGCACCAATGTCTGGTATTGTTCCATCTGGATCGTATTCCGGTAAATATTGGCAACTAAAATAATCCGCTCCTGTGTCCACACAAGGACTGTTAAAAGCTATTCTAAAATCACCGGTATCAGGATCTATTAGTAATGGATCATCTGTTATAACGTCATTTCCCATATTTGAAGTAGATGTGTTATATCCGATATTACAACCGACATCAATACCATAATAATCATTTATAGAACAATATGAAGAATGAAATATATTATTATATAATTCTATATCAATATCTCCGTAATCACCGCCACCAACTATATGGAGATAAATATCATTATCATCATAAAATACATTGTTACAGATAAATATATCCAAATTAGAATTGTAACTTGATAGATCGTCTTGTGGAAATCCCCAGATAGCGTAGTCACAATCCCCAGTGAAAATACAATTGGAAATAATTATTGAAGATGTCTGATCATCCTCAGCCAGACCATCCGAGAATGACACATGGACATCATTATCCGCAAAAACCACACTGTCAATTTCGATGGAATTATCAACAACGCGGTCAATAAAAATACCAACATTCGTATTTTCAAAGTTGACATTATTCAATTCCGCCGAAATATCATCACCATCAAAATAAACACCACATTTCACATCTTCAATATTCACATGTTTCAAATCTAATTCAGCCTGTGATGATCCAACAATGATCAATGTATCAGCCGGATTGAACTGAAGCCAATCGTAACTGGCGGCCTTGCCGGTACCTGTCAGACTGATTGGATTTGCTGCAGTTCCCAGAGCAGAAATAGCCCCAACAACGTTTATTGTAAATCCCGAAGCAAAACTGATATTCGCCCCGGCGGGTATTGAGAGGGTTTCTCCGGATTGGATGGTAGCAAAATGATCAGTCTGATTGTTAACTTGTTGAGATACTGGTGATAGTGTAACTATTGAACCGCTAAACGTGACATAGCATTTTGCTTCATCGCCGGAACCGATCTGGGCTTTGTTGTTATCGGAACTCTGCCATCCGGTTACTTCATAGATACCGGATGAAGTCGCATAGATTCGGTCTTCTGTATAACTGACATAATACCCACCGGCATCATACCCCAGAGTCCCGTCAGTCACCGAAATACCTGTATAGTATTCAGCACTAACTGTATTTGTATCTTTGAAACATACCTTTGTCTCGGGAGACGTAGAGGACTGAAACGTGGTATTGCCGATTGTAGACCATTGATGAAACACACTGTAACTGCCAGAGCCACCGGTATAGGCAGAGGCTTTGATAAGGTAGCTGGGTTTGTCCGGATCGAATTGATTATTTTGATCAAAAAACAGGTCATACTCAGTGGTGGTTTGATAGGGATTATCCTGTTCACCGGTAGAGGGATTAACATACCAGGGATCTTTGATATAGAGTGTTCCCGTGGTACTTTGCAGATTAACCGGGTAGATATCTTTGAAAAATGCCGTAATTTCCGACGCCGAACTCATCTCGTAATTTTCACGGATCAGTTTATAATCTGCTTCGACATAATCCCAATCGTGATGTTGATAGGTATCGTTGCCACTCTGAAATACCTGTTCGTGGGTTTCGACATTATAAATATCATCCACGAATGCAGATACCTTTTCACCGGATGGTACAGTGAAATCATATTTGTTCATCGTCAGATGATTTACCGACAGGGAATCACCCAGCAGCGCCGATGTGCCGGAATACCGGTTTGCCAGCGTCACCTCGTTGTAATAAACCGTTAATTTTACAGACCCATCACCAAGATATTTGTTGTTGATGGAATCGGGATCCAGATCATACCCAAAGTACAGGTCTTTGCCATCCCGTATGGCATCACGAACCAACTGGGTTAGTTCATGGTCTCCACCGAGTATAATACTATCCGTAACACTGGGATTATATACGCTGGTATTGTAATTTTCGTTCAGAGGCATACAGATATATTTCTCCCAGGAACGAATGGTATCATACTTTGCTTCGTTACTAAGATAATCATAATATTCACTTGGAACAGCTTTTGCCCGGATAAACAAGGAATCGTCCCGGAAACCTGTGGAATCCTCATTCCAATAATTACTTTCTATGTTTTTGTTTGCTTCCCAGGTAATCTTAATCTTGATGCTATCCACAGCAAGTTCCGAACTGTTAAAAAACCAACAAGAATAACCAACCATCCTGGTATTATCATATTCATCTTCGGGAAATCCATCATCCCGTCCGGCATATATAAAGTAAGGATTTTCATCATATACAGTCTGCTCAAGATGGGTATCATAGGCTTTTACAATAAATCTCTGATGGTTTGGGTTAAATGTTTCATCTTCTATCGTAGCTGATAGTTGATTTACTGCTAAAACGAGAAAAAGTGTGATTGCTATTATAGTTTTCATTGTTCTTTCTCCTTAGTTGTCGATATGATGCCCCCGAATAACCAATGCATGATTGCCACCTTGGTAATAACCAACAACAACGCAAATATCATCCTGATAGTCCATTGATTTGGTGATCATCTCACCTTTGGGATATTGAAGATACAGGGTATTATCTTTGAACCAGCTTTTACCGTTATAGTGAAAGAATTCGCCGTAAATACTGATCATCATAATATCGTTATAAGCGTTTCCCCGCATCTTCCGGATGTCATTATGGTCAGTTCCTAACGTAACAGCCGATATTAGCCGGCCTTTACCTGTTTTCAGGGATTCCTTCCACAATCCGCCGACACAGGATATATACAATGTATCGCCATAACTCCAGACCGAATAAAAGCGTCCGAAATTATTGGTGCATCCCTCTGGTAGATAATCTTCCGATAGGAATTTGGTTGTAAAGCTGTTACCCGTGTATTCAAGAACGATACTCTGACTGCCGTTGCTGTGCCCGCAAGCCCATACTTCCGGCTCCTGCCGGCTGCTGTTCCCGTAAACATCCAGCAACCTTAACTCAGTTCCGGTGTTGAATTTGGTAAAATCTTGACCATCATAGTGGATAATAGTGCCTCTACCTCCAACAAAATATATATTTGAAGATGAAGTTCCCAAAACAGAATAGATAATTCCCGCGTCCAATCCCATATCATCTAGGTGGTATAATGTCCATTCATTGCCATCCCAATGCTGTGGATATGATGAGTTTGCCCAAATATCATTTTCGGAAAAATAACAAATACTATATAATGGTGGATCAGTCATACTTCCCATGTATTCCGTTTCAATATTGAAAATTGTCCATTTGTTGTCGTCCCACCTGGCGGCATTGAATCTTCCGCTGTCGGTTTTGATGTCACCGACGGCAAGAATCGTGTTTTCGTCAATGACAGCGACATCCATTAATATACTTGGATATTCCCCCAGCGTGTCAATCTCCCAGACGAAATCATGGCTGGTGGTATCGGGATCAGTTGGTTTTACAAGATCATTAGGGCACTGCCAGAGTAGCGTAGAAGCTGTGATTATTACGATAAGGCTTGTTATTGGTATTTTCGAGGGCATCGTGTTTCCTTTTTTTATTCCTCATTACAGTTGATATTACATTACATTTCTAGTAATTTCAACTGTCCTGTCTCCCATTGATTGGGAGTAGTGATGCGCCCCGCACATGAAGCTCATCTCTTCAGTGCGGGGCTTTATTTATTAACTTTAAATTCAACTTCTTTCCTTTCGTCTTTTCTTCATACTTTTAATATCAATAACAAAAAGCCTCTGCGCTTTATGCAAATTCTCATTCTCAACCCTTCTTTGGATTGTGAAAATAACTTCTCAATAAAAAATAGCATATTCAGTTACACAAAAAGTGCAACTTTACTTCTTACTTTTTCAATTCCACTCTTATTCAGGCGAATCAAAAGTGGAGTCTATATGACCCAATATCTATATTTATTTTATATTTTTCTTATATATTTGTCAACACTTTTTTTCAAATAAATATTAATACCATATTGTAAATCATTAATATATCTGAATTTATCATTGACTTAACTTATCCAATTTAACACAGGATTTAAAAATGCTGTTTCTCTTAGATCTTTATGCTAAAAAGAGAGACAGTAGTCAAAATTGCAGAATTTCTTAACAAAATACCGAAAAACTGGGATGGAAAAAAAGCAATTCTAGAGATGAAGAAAAATAATTTCAAGCACTGGAAGCAAATGGAATGGATTGGCTTTTATTTTGAGTATCTCTGTCAATAATTTTTAAAAGGAATAATGAAATTCCATGTCATTAGCTATGGCAATACCTCTTTTGATGGATTTCTTGAAATACCTTTTGATTTTAAAGCTCATGCTATAAACACTGAAAACCACAAAATAGTGATTAATGATACTCAAGCTATTAAAAAAGCAATTGAGCAATATGGATGTGTGTTTACTATTATTGCTTTGGGAAAAGTCAAATATAATGATGAAAATCGCAGTTTTTATAAGTGGCATCAAAAGCTAAAAGGGGGTAAGTCAAAATATGAGATTGACAGAGAAAAAAGAAAGAGCTGGTCACGATTGAGGAAAGTAAGTTTTAATACTCAGGAAATAATCTTTGTAAAAATCAATAAATCCACCTTAGAAAGATGTGGCTCTTTTCAAAAAAACTTTAGAAATGCCAATGGCTCTCTGAGACGTTCAAAAGTCATGCTAAATTTAGATAAACTAAAAGACCAGGAAATTATATATAAAATTCAATTCTAGATATTCATCCAATTTTCTAATTTTAACTGATTATTATTATAATATTCTAATAAATGCTGAAACACAACTTTTCCGTTTTTATTTAAATCTCCTAAAAGAAATTTTAGTAGTGTCAAAAGTTTTTCAATTATTTGTACCTTAATTCATTTATAATCAT
>CAZXFH010000004.1:0-106772 GCA_964640055.1 uncultured bacterium
ACTTTTTTTATGGGGATTATGCGCTCTGCTTGAGGGGGCCAGCTATGTTGATGTCCACGGTCAGCTTAGAGTGGATGGAGAGCCCTATTTCATTTTGGGGGTGTTTTCGGATCCTTATTATGCCAGCTGGAGAGAACGACTGCAAACCATCAGTGCTCTGGAAAGCGGCGGATTGAATACCGTGCGGACCTCGGCCAGCACCCCGCTGGAGCAGATTGCCACCCACTTTGAATATGCTGAAAAGGCCGGGATTCACCTGATCTTTTCCGGCGCTCTATTCAATGCATGGCAATGGTTTCATTTATCGGTAATGGAAACTTACAAGGATGAACCAGCCTTGCTGGGCTGGTATATTGCCGATGATTCCCATGGTTATCAGCTGGACACCCTGGCCCTGCTCTACGAACAGGCCAAATCCATTGATTCAGCCCATATCACCACCCATTCCATGGCCTTGTCGCCCTGGCATGATTGGAGTTTGACTTTTATCCGCGACCGGATTGCCTTTTGTGATGTGTTACAAATGCAGAGCTATCCCATTGGTAAAGAACCCATTGATGAAGTATACCACGATATGCGCCATACCCTGCGGGCAGCAGAGCCCTCCCGGACTCCGGTGGTGATTGACCTGCAGCTCTTCAACTGGCAAGTTACGGGTCATGATTGGGGCCGCTGGCCAACCCCCAGGGAGGTGGATTTGATGACCTGGCTGGCCGTCACAGCCGGGGTAGACGGGATTCTGTATTATTCCCTGCATGATCAGCTGGCCGATCCCGAGCAGCTGCTGGTCACCTCCCGGCCAGAGTTATGGGAGACGCTCGGGCAGGTTGCCACTATGATGGATACCCTGAAACCATTTCTGCTGAACCACACTTTTTTTTATACCGATAATCCTTTGCCAAACCTGTATTATGGTTTGTGGGAAACCAGCTCCGGTTCGCTGGTCACCGCAATCAATACTTCTAAAGCCGATAGTATGCAAATCATCATTCCGATTCACAATCAACAGCATTGTTTTACCCAGCCGCTGTTTGCCGAGCGTCCCAACACCCTTGATTTTGAAGATGGATTTATGAAAGGAACCCTACCACCCTGGAGCGCCCAGTTCTACCGGTTGTCGGATAGGGCCACTGAATCGGTATCCCAAGCTGTGGTCGCTGATTTTTCTCTAAGGGCCTATCCCAATCCAGGCAACCATCATCTGAATATCACCTGGACTGCTCCTGCGGCCGGTCATCTAAAGATCGGGATCTACTCGCTCCGGGGACGATACATGGCCGGCACACACCGGAAAGTCTCCCGGGCGGGTCGCTACCGACTCTCCTTAGTGGCTGATTCCTTTCCGGCCGGAGTGTATTTCCTGCGGGCGACCTGGGGAAACAGGCAGATCATCCGAAAATGGACCTACCTGCCCTGAAGAATACGGTACGCCGGCCTTTCCGGGGCAATATTAAAACGGTTAAAACTGTTCCGGATCGTTGGTGGTTTTTCACACCACCGTCTGAAGTGGGTGGTTAATATATTCAAACATTGATTCCACTCACACCACAGCGCAGCGTGACCAGACCAGAATAGGCCCCCCCTATGAAGGGGGGAAGTGAAGGGGGGTGTCATACAATCAGCAGTTCTTTTGATTACAGTTCTTACAACCCCCTTTATCCCCCTTTAATAAGGGGGACCTTATTATGCATTCCATCAGAATAATCACAGCGGGTCAATCAGGTATGAAAAGGCTGATAGAAAGCCGGGCTGAGGAGTCATTCAATTTGAAATCCATTGGATTTATGATTTCGATCGGGTATTTTTGTAATGCTCATTAATGATAAGAAACCTGAACAAGTATTCCAGAGGAGTCATTTTATGTTAAAACCATCTATTTCACCCATAGTTGTCATTCTGTCGCTGATTGTCTTAGGGAGCGCCCTGCTCAGTGCCCAGGGATTAAAACCAATTCAGCTGCCCGCACCCCAGACGACAGGCGGTCAGCCCCTGATGCAGGTGCTCAAGGAGCGGCAATCGCGCCGCAGCTTCAGTACGGAAAAATTGCCGGGTCAGGAGCTGGCCAATCTGCTGTGGGCGGCGTTCGGGGTCAACCGGCCCGAATCAGGCAAGCGCACCGCCCCTTCGGCGGTGAACTGGCAGGATGTGGACATCTATGTAGCCCTGGCCAGGGGGCTTTATGTCTATGACACCGGCGATCATATCTTAGAACCGGTTCTGGCGGAAGACATCCGGGAATTGACCGGACGGCAGGACTTTACGCAGGTCGCGCCGGTCAATCTGATCTATGTCTCGGATCAGTCCCGCATGGGCAACCGCAGTCAGGAACAAAAAGACTTCTATTCGGCAGTGGATACCGGCTTTATCAGCCAGAATGTCTACCTGTATTGCACATCCGCCGGTCTGGCCACGGTGGTGTTGGGTGCGGTTGACAAAGCGGACCTGGCCCAAAAGATGGGCTTGCGGGAGCCCCAAAAAGTGATTCTGACCCAGCCGGTGGGTTACCCGCAAAAATAACATTGAAAACAGCCTTACATCAGAGGGGTGTTATGCAGCGCAATCCAAAGATGATTAAATATGCGGGTGCGCTGGTATGTCTGTTGTGCTGGACTTATTTATTCGCAGCCATTGAACCCAAATATTACCACAGGGAACAGGATGCCGCTGATCCGGATTCCCGGCGATAAAAGGCCCGAATAAAATTTTACCTTTATTCCGCTAATTTGTATGCCGATCAATACAGACCGGCTCAGCCCTGGCGTGTACTCTTCATATTGAATAGACGCCAAGTGACAGGACTGAACTACTGGGCGGAATTACTGCTTTGGCGGTGGTCTTGTTTCCAGGTACGGGCTTTGACCCAGGGCAATACCACTCCCAGGATAATGGCCAGGCGGAAGGCGGTTGCCCAATCCACCTGACCGCTGCCATGGAAGATCAGTTCCCACAGATAGGTCACCACGGCGGCCACCATCAGCACAACTACAAAGAAAAGCACAAAATCAAACAGATAATTTTTCAGCTGCATAAACACACCTTATTTAGCGGATTAGTACACATTTCTGTACACACTGATATTCTCCGGCCCCGCTTTGAGCGGGATCAGTGACCTGAAGTTTGTAAAAATAAATCCCGGAACTGACATCTTGGGGATGCCAGCGAACCTGATGATCACCGGCATTTTTATATTCCTGGACCAGGGTTTCGATCAACTGTCCGGTAACACTGTAAACCGACAATTCAACAAAACCGGATGCAGCCAGATGATAGCGAATTGTGGTCGTCGGATTAAAAGGATTGGGATAATTATGATATAAGGCATAGTGGGCAACCGGCTCACTTTGATCATCCTGAATACCTGTGCTGCTCAAGCCAATATGGGTCTGGTAATAAGTACCCACTGAATCGACAAAGGTAATAAAGATCTTTCCCGGACTCATCGCTCCGGTCGCAAAGGTGCCGTAATACAGATCGTCATTGCGCTCCAGCTCCAGCACAAAGGGATCAATGGCTTGATTCTCGACGCGCAGATAAATTGGGTAGGGATATAAATAATTGCCGAGCAGTTCAAAAGTAACAGTGACACTGTCCCCAATTTGCGGGGTGCTGTCGGAAAAGGCATACTCAAAAGCGAAAAAACCGCTGTTTTGGGTGTAATAATAATCAGGATTATCATTCACATAGCTGCTGTCAAAAGCCATAAACGCAGCGGTCCAACCGGGAAAATCCGGTTCATTCCCTGATTGGAGCAGGGTACGCCACTCCTCGTCAGTCAGGCGATCGGCAATCGGCTGAATAAATTCATAATAGGTAAATACACCTCCAACTGTAACTCTGAGCTCATTTTCGATCTGAGTAATCACATAGATCTTGGCCGGATAACCAACGGCCTCTTCCAGGCAGGTTTCGGTATTCGAATCCGTATGCACATCTGCAATCACGGGCATGGTGTCCTCCCCATCGGGGGAAGGGCCGTTACTGCCGCTGAAGTGATCCGCAAAGGTTAATAATTCTGTAATGGTCTGACCGAAATTCAGGATGGTTTTATATTCCGCCATACTCACCTGGCGCCGGGTCAATTCCTTTTCTGCAATACCTTTCAGATCCAAAAGAAGTTCTTCCAGCGTGTTTAATTTTGCCTCCATTTCCGGATTCAGCAGTGCTAATCCCAGAAGCCCTTCCCGCATCAATTTGGACAAGGCCGCCAGGCGGGCAAACAGATAGGGATTGGGTTCCACATAGCCCTGGGTGATTTTATTGGCCGGATCCATTCCGATATATTCAGTCGTACTTTGTTTGGCATATAAAATCGTATCGTGCCGCAACTCGGTCCAGGATCCCAAGGCAGTATTGATATCTTTACGCAGCCAGGCCAGATTCTGCATAAAGGGTGGAAATCCGCCGCCCTTTTCAATCAGTAGCGGCATCAGACAATAAAGCCAGTTCCAATACAAATTTTCTGCCCATTGTTCGTCCGGATATTCCTGACAAAGGTTTTTCAGATAGGTTAACTGGGTAATATAATTCAGGTGGTCTGTTGCGCCCATTTCATCGAGTAAGGCATAGGCTTCCGCAGAATGCATGGCCGCCAGCACATCCAGGGATTTGGGCATTAATCGATCGGGCACAAAGGGATATACCAGTTGATCCAGCATATAGGAATCGGGAATAAAGCGCTGGCCCATCAAGCGCATGCCTTTGGGCGTATTGGTGGTGATCTGGGGCGCCGGGAAATGGTCATGGGCCGCTGTGATAAAATCGAGCAGGGTATCTTCGTTAATGATGGTCTCCAGAGACTGCTCCGCAAAGTCCGCCCCGAAATATTCCCGGGCAAAGTTCAGATAATCCTGGGGTAAAATATCATCGGCTTTACCCACAAAAAATACCGTGGGCACGTAAATATGGTTCCACAGTTCCCAGATATGATCTGCGGCCGGTAAATTTTCCATGATGTGCAACACAGCCAGGGCAGCCCCGGTCAGATCGGGCCGGGGTATCCCGGGATTGGGAACAAAAAGGTCGTTATGCAAGGTATAGGTCTGACGGCCATGCCACATCATGGCTTTAAAATAACGGTGCAAACTGTCTGACAGGGTATAATGGCCGCGGGGCTTGTACTGACTATAATCTTCCATATAGGCGGTAAATAACGGTGACAGGAGATAGCCCTGCTGGCCGGTAATGTAATCCAGCTCCAGATTGACCGTATCGGCGACCATGGCCGGAATCGTAAAATCGGCTTTTAGGATGGACAGCGGTACTGAAAAATAGGAGATGATGTTTTGCAGACACGCTTGCAGAAAAGCATCCCCGGTGGTATCATAGCGTGCCCGAGCTGCTCTGAATAAAGTACTGTCCAAGCGGGTCAGATCCTGGAAAAAATGCTCTACTTCAGCGGTCATCAGGAGTTTATCATAAAATTTGTGGAACACATGCAGGACCGCATCAGTGGTCACGAATTGCGGCTGGCTCTGTTCGCGGGCTTCATTGTAAATATCATAGATCTCCTTATACCCGGTGGCATAAGCGTCTCTTTCCGGAATAACCACGAAATAATTCTGCCGGAGGTAATCCCGTTCCGCTGCAGAAAAACTGAACGCACTGAAATTGGTCACATTACTGAAATCCGAAGCCACTGTGTACTGCGCGGCATTGGGTTCAATATCGACGGTATAAGGAGTATAGGTGCCGAAGTCGGTGGCAACCGGACCCACAATGGTGGCCAGCGGCTCTGTTTGGGCCCCGGCTGGCTGTAAGGCGATGAAAATCAAAAACCCGCAAAATATGAAACGTTTCATTTTCAGCCCCTCCCCTCTTTGGCGCTATTTATGGGAGACTTCTGATCTATTTTAGTCAATATTTATTTTATTTGCAAATGCCAGCTCGTAAATCCAGCCAATCAAGCTGTTAAAATATTACTTATAGTTAGCTGTTAGACGGGTTATGCAGGGTCATACTCCCTGATCCGGGTGCTGACCAACTCCCTAATTTCAGGATCCAGGTTTTCACTCTGTCGTTCAAAAATAGTCAGGATCTTACATACATCCACGGTCCCGTCCGGCACCAGGAGCGGTGTCTTTTTAAACCGGTCGCCGGGGTTTTCGCCGTCGTCCACCTTTTTATGGGAGAAGCCCTGCCCTTTTAACCAAGTCAGGGCATGCTCATTATCATCTTTTTGATAACACAACTGGAAGCCCAGAATGCGGTTATCCGGCTGATACCAGACAATCAGATCCAGGGCCGGGCTGGTAAACCAGCGCCGCCGGGGCTCCCCGGGAATCTGGCGGGTGCGGGTGACTTCCTGCAGCATGATTCGGTTTCTATTGGGATTCCGGGACCTGCAGCGTATTCTGATACATGCGTTCCGGGACATCAGCCGGCTGATCATCGAGCAGCAGATTGGGCTGGTCCCCCTGCTTCACCAGGCGAAAGGCATCATAAAGTTCATCGGTGGCGGTCCGGGCCTCATAGAAAAGCGTATCCCGGGTCACGCTGATAACCTGGTACAACTGAGTGTTTTCCGCGGCGCGGTCCATCCAGCGGTCTTCGGTCAGATTATACATTTTGGGGCCGCTGACCGAGACGACATAGACTGTGCCGGTCTGGGGATCGAAAATATTCAGACCGTCATCCACATTGTGTCCGCGGGCATAGGTATGATCATGGCCAGCCAGGACCAGATCAACCCGGTATTTATCGAAGAGCGGCTTCCACTGGTTGCGTAAGAGCTGATTGTTCCGGTTACGGGTCGCCGAATAAACCGGGTGATGGAAAAAAGCTACCGTCCACAGACTTGGATTATCATCCAGTACACCGGCCAGCCAGTCTGCCTGATCCTTGATATCGGTATTGGAATCCAGGGCGATAAAGCGTACGCCCTGGAAATCGACAAAATAATTGCTCTCCGGCAAGGCGGGAATACCATTGTCCGGCAGGGTGAACTGGGGTTGCCAGAAATCGGAAAGCCCTTTCTGCAGATTCATTCCGGGCCAGTATTCATGATTGCCCGGCACCATTAAAGAAGGCACCATAGCGTGCAACCAGTCGCCGGCCGCAAACCATTCGCTCCATTCCTGGTCACGGTTGGCATGATTGACCAGATCGCCGGCATGGACCATCAGGCGCGCCTGGGGAGCGGATTGAAAACCGCGTCGCAACACCCGCGACCATAAAGATAAAATATTATTCTGGGCGTCCCCGAAATAGAGAAAAGTAAAGGGGGCAAACTCAGGCGTAGCGGTCCGGAAATGAAACCATTCGCTGACCTGGTCAGCACCACCGACCCGATAGGCATAGATAGTATTGGGTTCTAATCCTTTAAAAGTGACCGAATGATAATGGGCATCCAACTCTTCCCAATGAAATTTTTCGGTCTGCGCCGGAATCTGCTTGGTGTAATAAATAAAATTAGGCGAGGCATCAGCCATGGCAATCTCACCATAGGCCTCCTGAACAGTGATGTCGGTGCGCCAGGTCACGGTTTGCGTGGTGGCCGGATCACCGGTCCAGCTGAGCACGATCTGTTGGGGTATCTGGGTAGGCGTGGCATCATGGGCCGCCGGGACCCACCCACTGGCGGCCGCAACCGGCTCAAGGAATCGCAGCATGAGCATTCCGATCAAGCCAGGATATATCCATTGCATTGCTTTATTACCAGGTTTCAGATTTAACTTCATCACCAATATCTCCTTATTCTAATGGTTATCTTTTTGATTGATCCAAAAAATCAAAGTTACACAGCCGAGATTGGCGGAAAGATATCTTATTCGAAATCATCCAGGTCAATTACTTTGCCGACCCCGATGGCAAGATAATTATCTCTATATTCCTGTTGAAAGAGCTGTCTGGCGCTCTCACCGGAACAATGACAAGGACCGGCATAGCGCACGCCTAATTTTTTAAAACTATTGACGATTCTTACCAATTCTGGTTGAGCAGTTCGAGACAGATGAAAACCGCCGGCGACCAGCAGCACCTCATCCCGGAATAACTTTTGGGCTTGCCTGACGATCCTGACAATCCCCGGATGGGCACATCCGGTCAGGATAATCAAACCCTGCGACGTTCTGATGATCAGGGACTGCTCTTTGATCCAACGCCCCATTTCGCCGGTAGAATAAACCCCTCTGCAGAGCCGGACTGATTCCTGAACCGGGACAATAGTGGCACCATACCCGGCCACTTTTTGTTGAAAATCTTTTGGAAAGGACTGGGGCAGATAGACCACCACAGCGGGATTTTTCTTTAGCAGCGGGGTCAGTCCTCCGGTATGATCTGCATGGATGTGTGACAGTATGACTATATCAATATCTACAGGATCAATATCTGCTTTTGCCAGGTTCTCCAGAAGGACTGAGCCATCTCCACCGGTATCAAAAAGGATGGTTTTTTCGGCTCCTTGTATTACACATGCAAATCCCCAAGCAGTGGTTAATTCCGGCTGGCAGGAATTATTATCGTAACATACCGTAAGACGTAAATCCTCAGGTACAAATGAGTCTGTACGGTTTTTTGTTGGTTGGTTCTTTTTGCTTTCCCCTTGGATCTGGGAAATATTCAGACCTAGGATTACAAGCAGGATGATAGCCTTTAAATGATAAAAAAACATTTGATTTTTCATTTCTGCTCACCTTGATTAAAGATAAGGCAATTAGAAAAATAGATAAATATGAAATTTTTCTCCGGTTCCAGCTCAGATAATTTTAAGCGGCTAGAGTGAATCCAGTATTGAGACAATTTAAATATTCAGAGAGCTAAGGTATACCCTAAATAATAGGGCCAGAGTACCAGGGCCAGGACGGCTTTCCAAAAGGTAAGTTTGGCAAAGGCCAGTGTAAAGAGCCAGCCGATATACCAGACAGGGCCCACAATACTGGCGCCTTCCATAGAACCGGTGCACTCTTTTTTTTCTTCAGACATGATGCTCCTCCTTTAATAAGGTATTATTTTTCGATAAGATAACATACTTTTCCGGGTTTATAAAATCCGGTCTTTAGGGTGAAGGGATTTTACACAGCTGTGTGGACACTAACGGCGGAACAGGAGCAGATAGAGGGTCACCCCAGCGAACAAGAGGGTCAGAAAGGGAGCTATTTGATGCAGGGTCAGGGTCAGGGGCGCTGCAGATCTACCCGTGCTCAATAAGCCCCCCGTAACAATGGTTCCGACAAAAAAGAGACCACAGATAAGGCTCATCATCACTGCAAGGGCCTCTAAGTGAGTTGTCTGATGCACTTTGTAAATGATGATCACCAGCAAGATAAGTGCGGCCAGAGAGAGCAATTTATGCAGGGTTAAGATCAAACCACTATAGGGTCTGCCCAGCCGGCTCAACCAAAAACCGGAAATAAAAATGAAGAGAAAAAGTAAGCCAATGCCAATAACGCGGGTCTGATGGGGGTGCATATTACGCTCCTTAAATAGTTTGCAATGCTAAATAAAATATACGTCCATCAATCCCTGATATGCAAGTAGATACAACCTGATGATTATTTAACAATAGTATTCTTACTCAGAGATACTCTCTATCAAAAAATAATAAGCATGACCTATTTTTAGCTTAATATAAAGCATTTGAAATTTTAAATTTTAGGTTAATATTTTTGATAATAGAAAAAGAAGGGACCAGATAGGGGCCATTGGAAACATTAAGTACAATCGTGTAGTGGTCATATAAACTATAAATAAATCCTAATCCCTTATCGTGTATTAGATGGCTTTGAATGCAATAATAAAACAATAGCGGATTAACCAATGAATTTGATTCCTTTTATACTACTTGTCAAATATCTGCAGCGCTTCGGGAAAAGACTGGTGTTTGGCGTCACTTTTACCATGGCACTGGGTTTTATCACTCCCATTATTCTGGCGGAACCCGTAACTGAAAAACCAGGCCGGACCGCTAGGCTTAAAGGGCTCGGCATTGAATTAGAAGCCATGTATACCGGCGACCTATACCGGTCGCTTACTCACACCGGTTACAGCGGAACGCAATATCTTGATGTAATTGACCTGATAGTGGGCCTTGATCTGGGAACGCTCATCAAGTGGAACAATGCCCGTTTGTATACTGATGTCATCGTTACCCACGGTGAGGATCCCAGTGCCTGTGTGGGTGATATGCAGGGAATCAGCAACATTGCTGGGGATCAAGGCTGGAAAATATATGAACTGTGGCTACAACAAACTCTCTGGCAGAACCGTTTATCTGTCTTGGCCGGCATCTATGATATCAATTCCGAATTCGATGTCATTGAGCCAGCGGGAATATTTCTGAACGGATCTTTTGGTATGGGGCCGGATTTTGCCCAGAGTGGCGGCAATGGGGCGCCCGCCTATCCCTGTACTGATCTGGGGGTGCGGATTAAAATAACACCCTTTGCGCCTCTGACGATCCAAACGGCTATATTTGATGGATATGCCGGAGACCGGGACAATCCGCAGTATATCCCCCTGCGGATTGAGCTTGATCAGGGCACCCTAATCGCTTCGGAAATTATTTTTTTAAAAGGAAAAAAGGAGATTAGGCAAGTCCCTGTTTCCTTCCGGCGGGGGCGTCAACAGCGGCGCCGAACAGGACGCCAGCGTCTAAAAGCTGACCGTCCGCATTCTAACCATCAAGCTCATCACCAGCGACCCTATTCGTGGTTAAACATACCGGAAAACAACTACACAAAGCTGGCACTGGGTGGTTGGTATCATAGCGGTACTTTTGACGATCTCCTTCGATGCGATCAAAACATTATTCCTTTACAGCATAAAGGGAGCTGGGGGGTCTATCTGTTGGCCGGCAGGACATTGTTCAGGCGTCCACGGAATTCAATGGCCGATTTAAATGCTTTTGCCCGGATTGGCCTGGCGAATCCCAAGGTCAACCCGATTGACCGCTATATCGGAGGCGGACTGATCTGGTCTGAATGTACCGGTTCCCGTTACATTGACCAGTTAGGATTAGCCGTTGCTGCTGCACGGACCGGTGCCCCTTACCAAAAATCGATCTGTGGTGATTGTAATGATAATCAGTGGGAAACTGTGCTGGAACTGACTTACCGGATACAGGTCAACCGGTGGCTATCTATTCAGCCTGATCTGCAGTACATCATTAATCCCGGATTTATAGTCGGGCAGGACACGGCCCTAGCGGGTGGCATGCGAATGGAATTGGTTTTATGAAGACAGCAAGTCACTTTATTGTAAAATAACCCACAGTCAGATTATAAACTACTTTTATGGGTACACCGCAGAGCGGTGTAAGCAGATGGGCGAAGAACTCTATTTCCGGATAAGATACAGATCGGCCAGACGCTCTGCCAAGGGAGCCACATCCGGTTCCCGGCGGTTGGTCAGAATGATCACGGTAAAATGAGCTGCGGGATAGCGCTGGATCACGTTGCGGAAGCCACAGGTGCTGCCGGAATGATGCAGGCGCTGATGCCCTTGATAGGTATCAATCCGCCAGCCAAAGCCATAGTTTTCCAGAGCCGGGGTAAAGGCCTGCTGCAGGGTTTCTTCGGATACCAGCGGCATACTGTACAGGGCCTGATCCCATTTATAAAGGTCGTCCACTGAGGAATATATACCCCCGTCTCCCAGGACAGCACTGGTCGGGCTTTGATCGCTGGCACTGACCGAATCAGCGGTCACATGATAGCCGAAGGCCCGGTTGGGCACATCAGAAATACCCTTTTGATAGGCTACGGTACGGTACATTTCCAAGGGCATAAAAATATTCTGCTCTAAATATTCGGCAAAGGACTGGCCAGACCGGGTTTCAACGACCATGGCCAACACCGCATATCCGGAATTACTGTACCGATACTGAGTTCCGGGCGGGAAATAAGTACTGTCCTGCTGCATCATCATGTGCAGAATATCCCGATCCGTCATTTGTTGCGTGACGGTATCGGGCATCAGGTCTTCATAATCGATCAATCCGGAGCGGTGCTGTAACAGCTGGCGGATCGTGATCCGATGGCCATATTCCGGAAAATTTGCAAAAATTTCCGTCAATGCCATGTCATAGCTTAATTTTCCGCTTTCCGCCAAGATCATAATTGCCATGGCCGTGAACTGTTTGGTCAGGGAAGCCAGGCGAAAATTGGTTTGACTGCTCACCGGGATTCCCTCTTCCAGGTCAGCCATGCCATAACTCTTCAGAAGTACCGGCTGTCCGTCCTGAATGATCATCACAGCAGCACCGGGCACATCACTACCCTGGTAGGGCTGAAACAGCCGGTCAACCCGCTGCTCTCTATCCAGGGCACACCCCTGCCATAAACCGGTCAGAAGCAGTAGCCAGACCAGATAGCGGGCGATGTGAAGGTCCATGTCTGCTCCTTTTTTAATGTTATTCACTTTTATTGGTGGAGGTGGAGAAGCTTTGCCAGTGATCATGCATCATCCCTAATAAAACCGGGTCTGTTTAAACACTTATGCGCGCGCGAGCGACTTATTCGTACTGAATGACCTCGACCGGACAACTCTCGGCTGCTTCTTTGATCTCGTCTTCATTGTCATTGAACTCAGCATCTTCTTTGACAATAGCTTCCTCATCTCCCATTTCAAAGACATCGGGACAAATTTCTTCACACATTCCACAAAGCGTACAACCTTCTTCGATCCATACTTTTGAAATTGCCATTTTATACTCCTGTTTTTTCATTAATCATCGCTCAAATACGCTCAAAGTTAAATACTTTACCACAAAATAACAAAAGCCGCCTTTTTTCAGAAAGAGTCTTTATGCTTTTACCATCCCGGTGCCAGCACAAAGCCCAAATGGGCGCCTTTACCCGGTCGCTGAAAGGGATAGGCATAATAGACCTGGGCAATGAGATAGCCAAACAGATTAAACCGGGCGGCCAATCCGGCACTGAAGACGGGTACTCTTTTCTGGCTGTGAGGTGCCCATTTCAGGGTAGGGGCGTCGGTACCGGTCCAGGCCAGGCCGCCATCGCAAAAGGCGACCAATTCGGTTGGCAGATAGCGGAAGTTGATCAATCCGAACTGCTGGGTTCCGAAAAGGGGCAGTCGCACTTCCGCATTAAAGATTCCGATCCGTGAGCCGGTCAGCCGGTCGAACTCAGGACAGGCTTCGCTTTGGGTTTCATGGGTACATTCCGAGCGTTCAAAACTTTCCGGACTGTAGCCTCGCACCCAGGTTTGATAGCCCACTTGCAAAGGGGTTAGCTGGTCACTGTCTGCATCCTGGAAATAGCGCCCGTAATGCAGCAATCTGCAAGCTAGGGTCACTGAGTTGACAAAAAGATAATGGCGGTAGTCTCCCAGAGCGGAAATATATTGGAGCGTGCCGGCGGTCCCTTCCAGCTCAAACCGGAAACGCTTACCCTGCACCGGTGAGGTAAAGCCGGTATAGGACCAGTCGCCGACATAGGCAACCGCCGGATGGATCAGATATTTTGCCGGTGGCGTCTGTAGTTCTTGTTTGTTTTTAGCAATGGTTTGCCCGTCTAAAGTCCTTTTGACAGTCGTAACTTCGCGATGATAGTCAATACGGGTCATTCCGGCCGAGAGTTCCATACGACGGTTGCGGGTGAAGGGGAATTCAATCAGCCCCCGCAGCCGGTCCAGAAAGGTGTATTGACGGTACTGATAATATACCCGGCCCAGAACATCAGCACCTTCGACGGTAATGGTATCTAGTCGGGAGGTGGTCTGGCCGGTCCCATAGGGTATATGTCCCAGATCTGCCCCCCAGTTAAGGCGGTGATCCCGGTTACGGTACATCAGTTCTCCGCCCAGATCTTTCAAGCTGCCACTGGCCCGGGTGGTCAGGGAAAGGATCTGATTTCCGAGCATATCACCGAAGAGTAAATTAATACTGCCTCCCAGTTCGACACCATATTGATCCGCAGCTATACCAACGCCGGAGCGTCCGACATAATACAATTTTAGTCGGGGGTTATAAGCGTGATATTGAAAGTTTTGAGGGGCTGGCAGGCCGGACTCAGTTTGCTGAAGATAGGTCTGAACAGGACCTTGATTGCTCTGGTCAACCGGCGGCAGACCAGTCAATTTTCTGGTCCATGATTGCCCGGACCGCGGAAACATCTCTCCCTGAGTCCGTTCTGCTTTCAAGCCATAAATATGATAGTCATGATCTTCAAAGACCGTCATGACCAGCTGTCCGGATCCACGGGATAGAGAAAGAGCGGGAGAATTTTCGGTCAAGCCACTGATACCGGTCGCCACGTTAGTAATCCGGTAAAATTGATCTTCAGTAAATTTATAGCGGTAGACATTACTGAAGCCATCCGGGCTGGCAATGAAGAAAAGGTTCTCACCACCGGCATCAAACTGGGGATTAATATGTTTTATCTCCGGTCCCATGCTGAGCAACTGTATTTCTTTACTGGCAATATCCAGCAGGGCGATGTTCAAGTCCGCAAAAGTCAGGCTTTCCAAATCAGTATGGGCACCCTGGTCTGTAGCATAGACCAGTTGCTTCCCCTCCGGATGCCAGTCGGGCTGTATTTGGGCATAGCGGTCATGGGTCAGTTGGGTAATCTTTTCACTTGCCAGATCTAACAAATACAGATTACCAATCCCTCCGGACGTGCCAGAAAATGCCAGGGTTTTTCCATCCGGCGACCAGGCCAAATGCATGATGGCATCCACTCCCGGTGTTTTGATCAGGCGGCGGACCCGCTTGGTCTCCAGGTCAAAGAGTGCGATCTGGTTATCTCCTTTTCTGAGCACCACAAAAGCAACGGTTTTACTGTCCGGCGACCAGCTGCCGGAGGAGTTCATAAAGCGCAAATTATCAAAGTGAACGTCACGGCGAAAGCGATTTAATTTAGTTATTACCTCGCCGGAAGGGACTTTGGCTAAGAAAAGATCCAGAGTGAACAGGTCGCGCCGGGAAATAAATATCATATGGCGGCCATCGGGACTAATGGCCGGGGCCAGATTTGTTTTTCCTTGTTCCTTAATAATGCTTTCTCCGATCTCAGCCGGTGCGGTTCTGTGCGCGATCTGCGAACGATAGGTCTTCCGGATGGCCTCTTTCCACTGCTGTGACAAAGAATCACTGGAAACCTTTAGAATTTTTTGGGCTCCGGTCTGCCAGTCTTCACTGGCCACGGCATTGAACAGGGGCAGGATAACATCATCGCCCCAATTCCCGGCAATATAGACCCACAGGGCATGCCCGTAGCGATAGGGAAAATAACGGGCTTGCTGAGTGATCTGCTGAATGGTCGGTACCTTGTCATGCAGAACTGCATCCCGCATCCACATACTGGTCAGTTCGCTCTGGCGACCTTTGGTCAGATATTCTGACATCCCCTCTACCAGCCACAAAGGTAAGCGCCGGGCAGCCTGCAGGCCCTTGCGCATGCGCTTCATCAGATCATACTGAAACGCGTGTACCAGTTCATGTCCCAGAACATGATCATTCTCAGCATAAACGCCGGTTATGGGGATCACGATCCGGTTGCGGATGCCTTCAGTAACGCCGCCGGTACCCTGGGGGATCAAGCTGCTGATCACATTGGTCTGCTGGAAATCAGGGTGATTGGCGTAGATCACCACTGGCTGCTTTTTGCGCAGCTGATATTCAAACAAACCCAGATAACGCACATACCAGCGCTCCAGCATACGGGCCGCATCCTGGGCCGCTGCTTTTTCACGGGGATAGTAATACACTTTAAAATGATCTGATTCCAGAATCGCAAAATTAAAATCTTCATATTGAACTTTATTGCGGCCAAAATACTGACCCTCCAGCCCAAGGGGTAAAAACATAATAAATCCCAACAGGATTAGCTGATAAATATTTATTTTCCCGGCCATGGCTGAAATCATATTAAACTCTTTAAAAATATTATGTTACATCCGTAAAATGTACAGCTTTTCAAGCTTTTTTGCAAATTAATCTCTGCAGGGCAGAATAGAACCAAATTAACAAAAGCTAACGGTATATCCGGGCCTTGAGATTAATTTTGAGCTGCTTAATAACAAGTCCAAACAGGACTATTTTCCTGATCCAATAGCTGCCACAGCCGCTAAATACTCTTCTCGCCGGAGACTCCGTCGCCACTTAGATATTCTAAAAATAGATATCGTAACCCATTTTAGGCTAAAATGGAAATAAGTCTATTTTAACTGTTTTGCAGGGCTGACAGTAATTTATCCACTTGATAATTGGATTTTTGCTTAGCGCTTTGGATCTGCGCCAGGACGTTGCTGATAACTTTCAAGCGGCTATGCCGGTCAGCTGTGGAAAGGGATTGATCCTGTAAGGTTTTCAAAATGCCAATAAACCGTAACCACTGCAATAATTCTTCCAGGCGTTCCCGATTGAACCAGAGTACTTCCCGGTAGCGATTGACTCTGATAAAATGACGGATATCGGCCCGCTGTAATAGGTTTCTGACCAAATTATAGATGGAAACTTCCTGCCTGACCAGCTGTTCCCACCAATCCTGGTAGAGCGCAAGCACTTCCACCAGGTTGAGGACATAATTGCTCTGGTCTTCATCCAATCCAATTGCCCGACAAAATTCTGTGATCAGCTTGCCCAAAAAGAGTCCATCGATCCAGCTACGGCTCTGGGAAGCATAATCTGTTTCCGCCATCAGTTTACCCAGGGGGTGGATAAAGGTCCAAATATAACCGATCGCCCTTGCTTTGCGTTTATCTTGCAAAAATGCTTTCACGAATGCGCTCTGCTGAGTCTCTTCGACTGGCAATGACGACCGAACTTGCGACAAATTGCATTCCAGCTTTAAAAGTTCATAAACATCATCGGTAATTGGTTTGACAGGATAGGGGGCACCGGTAAATTGCTTGATTTTATGCAGAAATCGGGTGTAGTCTTCTTTAAGCGCTTGCAGCAAAGTATCCTGTTCTTTCTTTTTGGTGTCAGGCGTTGACACCCGCAGCAGCTGTTCAAACCGATCTTGGTTTAATACACGCCGCAAGGCGTTCCGCAGGGGCTGCAGCAGTAGTTCCTGCTGTGCCTCCACAACGCTGGGCACCCCGCGTCCATCCAGAAAGGCGGCCAATTCCTGATACTGATGATCCTCATCCGGAACCACGCGAAAATCCAGGAAGACCTGATATTTAAAAGCGCCCAGGGCCACATAGAGACCGTCCGCAAGCAGCGCATGGCAATTACGGATATACTCTAATCCAGAAACATGATCGCGGAAAATACAATACTGATCGGTCGCATCCGGCAGGTTGAGGGCCTGTGCCAGTTCCAGCCGCTCCAGCCGGGGTTCTGCGTCCGGAGCGGTTTTGCGGGCGCAAGCAGCTGACGATTTAATCCAACCCGTTGTTTGCTGGAATTTATTGTTATATATCACCAGGGCTCGTTCATCACCATATCGGTTGGAATAGGCAAAAACATTTTCATTCACCTGCCCTGCCGAGACATAAAAATCATAGAGCCAGAAGTTGACCACATCGGCAAACAGGTAGCGTTTGTGTAACAGCGGGAAGATCTCCTTCTCATGGCGCCGGATCAAATCCGGATCTGGGGTTTCATCCCAGTAGGCGCGCTTATACTCCATCCCGTATTTCTCCTGATAGCCTTCAATCTGGCCATGCCCGAACATGGGAAGCCCCGGGAGAGTGGCCAGCATGGCACAGGTACCAAAATATTTATCATCCCGTCCAAACTGGGCAATGGCGGTCTCCTCATCCGGGTTGTTCATAAAATTGACAAACCGTTTCAGTATTTCCGGATTGAACTCGAGCACATTCTTAATCGTCTGGCGGTATTTGGCATTATCTTCGTTTTTGAGCATATTCATAAAAGCACTGTTATACACCCGGTGCATGCCCAGGGTGCGCACAAAATAGCCTTCCATCAGCCAGAAGGCCTCTGCCAGCAGCAGGGTATCGGGTTCCTCATCCGCAACCCGGTCAACCACTTCCCGCCAGAACTCCTGCGGAAAAAGCCGGTCAAAATCTGCTTTGCTGACACTATGCTCGGCCCGGGAGGGAATATCACCGCCACTTCCGGGTTGGGGAAACCAGAGCCGCTGATAGTGCTTCTTTGCCAGGGTCATGGCCGCATCAAAACGAATAATATCAAACTGGCGGGCCACATGCAGAATGGTATTAATCACGGCTTCCCGAACCTCTTTTTTGAGGTAATTCAACTGGGCGGTATCATTCCAAGGCATGCTGGTGCCATCATTACCGTGATAGATATATTTTGTATCGCCGGTATGATGATCCACGCGTTTGAAAACCACAGCTGCATCGCTGCGCTCGTAGTAATGATCTTCTATATAAATCCCGACCCGGTCATCATCACAAACATCCGGTCCGTTAAACGTGTAAGCCGGATAAGGCGAATATTCCAGACCAATAAACCAATCCGGATGTTCGATGACCCATTTGCCGTCAATCCCGACATGATTGGGCACCATATCACCTGACATACGCACGCCTCGTTGCCGGGCCCGCTGCCGCAGGGATTGGTAGGCTGACTCGCCACCCAGATCCGCGGCAACGATATAATCATACAAGGAATAGGCAGAAGCCACGGCTTCCGGATTGCCCATCATCTGTTTGATCTTGCGGGAGGCCTGACTGCGTTCCCAGATGCCAATCAACCACAGCCCGGTAAATCCCTGCTGGGCGAGTTGATCCAATTCCTGATCCGGTATCTGATCCAGGGTCCGGATTTCCTTTTGATACTTTTTGGAGAGCTGGTCCAGCCAGACATAGACATTCTTGGCCAGCAGCACAACCCGGGGCATCCAGTCCAGATCCTTACTGAACCGCTCATATTCAAGCTCTGTCTCTAAAAAGCGATATTCCTCAGCCGGACCGGGGCCGGGCGGGCGCATTTTGGTTTCTTCCTTGATCAGATCGAGCCCATGCAGAAGGCGATAGAGATATTTGTCCAGCAGACGGCCCCAGTGTTCGCGGATCCATTCCAGCTGTCCCGGAATGGAATGCGGCACTGCTTTGGCCGGCGCCTGCAACATATCGAGCAGATTCTCATTGTCCGGCCCGAAGCGGGGTTGACGCTCTAAAAAGCGGCGTAACTCTACGATGATGGCCGGATAGGCGGTGTTTTTTTCCAAACTCTCATCATCAAATAATTCCAGGTAATCGGCAAAAGCCGGATTGGCATTGGACAACCATAACAGCACCAGTTCCTCAGTCATTAAATGACGGTGGCTCTCACGGTGGGTAGTTTGTTTTAAAAACTCGGCAGCGCTCAGCTTGTTCTGATAGACCGCAGGCGGTGGAAATTCATTCACAAATATCTCAAGGATATGATCGATCTGCTCGCGGCTGAATCGATGGCACAAATGCGCATAGGCTTCCCGGAACAGATCACTTTTTTTCTCCTGCTGAAACCGCTCAACCACATAATGTAAAATTTCGTGGATCAGTCCCATGCCATTGATCTCGCCGGCTTGAACCGCTTTTTCCGGAAATTCAACCACATTACGCTTTTTATTCATCTGCTGTACAAAATTACGCACCGCATGAAAATTGGTAAAAATAGCATTGCCCGTTTTTGAAAACAGGGTCTGGTCTGTTTGATATTTATCCCGCGCCTTACGGGATATATGTAAATATTTTATTTCTGTGCTGCTTGTTTTCATCTGTTTTCCTATCTCATGTTAATAAAATATGTCTGACGGTTTGATCCCGAAGATCTTCGCTTAGGACTCAAAGCTAAGCATCCTCAGGAAAAACTAAAAATATATTTCCATGGGCACACCCTCTGAATCATCCTTGTGATCGTGCTGTTATTCTCTAAAAAGTCCGTTGAAGTAGTTCCAATATTGCCGGTGAAATTGATAGCTCCGGTCCCGTTTTAAGAAATCATAATAATTATAGCAACTGGTATCTTCTAAGCTAAAGCGATAACCATGGCCGTGGGGATCATAGAGGCTGTTCGGTTCAGGATGAAATTGGACACCATAGACATTACTAAAACGAGCATGGGTAATGGCTTCCACCACTTTACCATCCAGGCTCGTGGCCGCCACCTGAAAACCTTTCCCCAATCGGTTGACAGCCTGGTGGTGACTGCTACAGACCCGGGGATGATCAGAGGTGTCCAGATCCATCTGCCGGGTGAACAGAGAATTGTGCATAAACCGGAGGCGGTGTAAATTAGCCCAGGAGAGATTACCGCGCCGCCCAAAATTGCGCCAGTAATTACGATGCTGCTGATCCCTGCTTAACGCCAGCACATCTTCCACATAGTTCAATCCATAAATTTCAGTGGGAATATCCTGGTACATAGTCCCGCCGCTGGCTACGTTCATGCTCTGCATCCCCAGACAGAATCCGTTAATAACATAATCCGGCTTTGCGGTCAAAAAGGGCACCAAGTTCTCATTCTGGTGGCCGCCCAGAAACAGAACCCCATCCGACTGATTGAACACCTCTGCAAACGCTTTGCTCAGATCATTGGTCTGAAACAAATTGTGTTCATGCAGCTCTCCGGTCAGCACCCGCATTTCAATACGAACATCCGACCGGCGATCGATATATTCTTTTATCCGGGCCAAATCATAATCGGCTTTGGCATAATAGAGCGCCATGATCTGCAAATCCGGAATCGTAATAATATCCCGGTCCAGCAGTTCCAGAAATGAATGCAGAGCACCGCGATCCGGATGCACGATAATCAGAGTGGTCGTGTCTGGCGCTGGTTTGTTACTGGCGCCAAACACCGGCCAAGCCATGAACAATACCAGCAGCATGATCCAGGCCAGCGGTTTAAAAATATGGTGTTGATCCTTACTCATACCAAATATTCCTTAAAATAGCTTGCTTTATTCGATCAATTGATCTGCGGGCAAATATTCAGTCTTGGGATTGCGGGCATTGAAATCACAGATCAATTCATAGACAAAGGGGATCTTTTCAGCCAGACGTGTCCGGCTATCCTCAGACAGGCTCAGACGGCTGAACGGAACCCGCTTCACATACTGCTGAATATTTCCGGCCTGGCGACCATATTTATAGGCATAGGTAAAATTACCCATGCCATCCAATTCCAGATCAGCATTCAGGAGATTGGGCCGGCTGATATAAAACTCGCTTTGGTCCGGATCAGCGCGGGCAAACAAATTGGTCATGGCCAGATATTGATACAATTCCACAGCGGTATAATGCGCCGGATCTATCAGAATGATCTCCGGCTTCATGATAGACCGATATACATAACGACCTGCTTCCTGATAATGATAGAGTTCCTGCAGAATGCGCTGGAACTGTTCGCTGTAAAAAGGATAGTGGGTACATCCCAGGATAATCGCTTTTAAGGGATGCGCCAAAGGAGTCTGGCGAATTTGTTCCAATAATGAGACCAGATGATAGCGGATATAATTTTCCACGGAATTGAGTTGTATTTGTTCGGGGTGTTCCTGGTCTCCGCTTACCAGGATGTGATTATCCTGCCAGTCAAAGCCATAGCGGTCTAAAATAGTGGTGTCGATCGGCGCCTGGGTATGGTTCAGCGACGGTCCCTGATAGCTGTCCCGCACCTGATAGCTGCCCGGCGCTATATATTCCAGAGCGTCATCGATGGCACCTGCCAAACCGATCCCGGCTTGCTGAAACACCTTGATCCGGCCGGAATAGGACCGTTCTTGCAGCTGCTGCCGCATTGCTCTGACATAACCGCCGGACGCAATGGTTCCGGCCGTAGCCATAATCCCGATGCTGACATTTTCCTGAGGATTAATATAATCAAGAGCACCGCACACACCGGCATCGATCACTCCGATTACTTTCAGATTAATACCGGCCCGTTTTAAAAAGGTTGTGATCAGCTGCTGGCCGTAGGCGGTCGCCGTGTTACAGGCAATCACGATGGCTTTCACAGGTGACTTATCGGTCTGATAGGCTGTGTCAGTGGGATAGCGATAGTATTTATGGTCCAGCAAAAACTGGACATCCTTAATAATATGTTCCCTGAGCAGAGCCGTGTTGTTTTCAAGGGGATAATTACCATAGGGCATATTGGCCTGATCGCCCAGATAGATAAAATACTCCCGTTTGAAATCGGGCAAGCCATCCCCACCAATTCTTGCCTGATGTGTGAAATTATCAAACTGATCGGATTTTAAAACCGCATCCAGCACAGTTAGACCGCCGGTACCCGAATCGAACATGCCAATCGGCAGAGTAGCGCGTTGCGTGGGGTAGGCAGCAACATCAACATAAAAATAGCTGTCTTCCTGGGTAAGAACGGTATCAGCAACCGCTGGCAAAGCGGACTCTTCTTTGCACTGTAAAAAGACAAAACAGACAGCCAGTAACAGACATATTCCAGAGAGGGACAGATATCTTTTCATTCCATTACCTTTCCTGATGTTAGCATATGCTGGCTTTTATTTACTGAACCGATAGCCAAACAAGGCGATTTCCCGCGCAAACAGGCGGGCAATTTTATCCCATTCGGCCGGTGCAAGTAACTGCTGATAAGGCTTTTTATCTTTACGGTAAGCCGTTTTAGTGCGAGGCAATTCCAAGCAGTGCGGCAAGTTGCACCGCTCACGAATATCCACCAGGGCCTGTTCCAAATTCTCAAAACGATACACCTTGTCCACGAGTAGCTGGTCGTCCTGAGTATAAAGTCCATAGCCCCGTTTGTACAATAATTTCATTTCAGCGGAATCCAGAAAATCGGCCATGGAGACGAAGGGATCTTTACGCCTACGCCAGTAATAAAAGGAGACAAAGCGATCCCAGGGATTACGGGTGAAACAAAATTTATAATAATCCTGCCAGACCCGTGGATCAATCCGAGGCTTGGCCTTACAGGCGGCAATATGATTGTAGAATTTGAAGTGACGGCCTTTTTTCAGAAAACGGAGCCAATCCGCGCGGGTATAGCGTTTCCAGGGCAGATAATAATTCTGCGGTCCGGGATACCCCAGTTGTCTACGCAGGACTTCATCCGCAGGAGCCAGCGGGGTAATCACATCCCGGGGGCCACAAAATCGGGACAGTGCAATTTCCAGGCTGGTACCAGCCGTCTTATTGGTTTTGAAAAAAATGAATTTATGCCGATGTGAAAGGATCATTGCAATGCTTTGCCAATTAATTATTCGGTATCCTAAAACTCGCTCTTGCCAGGATTGCGATGGAATATATAGATAGACGGAAAGTATAGAAACGGTTTTCCATATCCTTTTTTTCTAAAACGCTGGCTTAAAGCGCATGTTCACGCGCCCTTTTCAGGCGAGGTCCGATTTCGGTAATGGCCAAATAAATACATAAAGCCCCCAGGGCCACCCAGGTTTCCAGAGAGTATAAACGCCGTTTCAGGATGACTTCCAGAGGGGTTTCAACGGCTTTACCAAAGAGGGGCCAGCGGTGGTTGCCGATGACAAAAAAAACCATATAACTGCCATATAAGATCTCAATTAAAAAATTAACAATAATCAGACCATGTAAAATTTTCCATCCCTTTTTCACCTTCTGCACTCCTTCATTTAACAGCGGTTTCTTTCTGCCCGGTTTTTATATCCCGTTATAACATTAAAAAGGACCGTACATCGATTAACAGCGGGGTGGCAGGTTGATGACCAGACATATCCTCGACACAATAAAGTAAAAGATCAATTTTATCATCCTGCTGAAAGGTCATGCTATCATCATAATTCAACTCCCGCATAGCGTCTTTTTGCGTATATTCCCATACAAAGTTGACCGCATCTCTCAAGCGGACAAATTCCTGCAATTCATACGCTTCGCCCATAATATTACTTATTCCAACGGTAAAGCGACTCATATTGCTCCTTTCTTAGTATATATTTAATTTTAAAGAACCTTAACAAGTAAACCATTTTAGCACACATTTGCAAGTAAAAAATAGTGTAAACCCTTTATTTTCAGACTATTAGCCCATTATCTCTAACGGCGGGCGGTTGATCCGGATGATTTTTGCACCAGCAATTTACCCCGGCGTCCTAACCACAATTGTCCCAGGATAAAAGGAACTAAAGCCAGCGCCAGAATCACCAGCCAGCCTTGTTGTCCGGGGGGCACGGTTTTTAATATTTGAGACAATTCAGGGATATAAACCGCGGCCAATAACAAGAGGATACACAGGGCTAAAGCGACCCACACCCATTTATTACGCACTATATCGTTGTGGCATAAACGGGACCCCAGGTCGCGCAAATTAAAAGTGAACATCAGTTTGGAAAAGGCCAGCACCAGAAAGGAAATCGTTACAGCCTTAGGTTTAGAGAAACCCAAAAGATGCTGACCGATAATTAAACCACTCAGCACACCCGTGGCCATTATAATTCCCCAAATCACAACACGCTTCCAATGGCTGCGGGTCATAATATTTTCTTTACGGGCTTTTTCCTGCATAACCTTGGTGCTGCCCCTGCCCACACTAAGGGCTAGGGCCGGGAATACATCGGTAATCACATTCAGATAGAGTATCTGTAGAGCCCGCAAGGGTAAAGGCAGATTAACAAAAGCGGCGACGCCCACCGCCATCACTTCGGCCACATTGGTACACAGCATGAACATAACAGACTTACGGATATTCTTAAATATAATCCGTCCCTGTTCGACAGCGGCGACAATACTGGAAAAGGCATCATCCCGGAGTACCATATCTGAGGATTGACGGGCGGCATCGGTGCCACGCTGACCCATAGCCACCCCGATATCAGCCGTTTTCAGGGCCGGTGCATCATTGACGCCATCTCCGGTCATGGCTACAGTGTAGCCATATTCTTTATAGACCTTCATAATCTTCAACTTTTGCTGCGGTGTAACCCGGGCAAAAACCCGGCAACTTAAGATCTTATCGATCAGCTCCTCGGAAAGATCTGCGTTCTCCCCCAGCTCCTGACCGGTGATGACGGTCTCTTCTTGTGCGGCAACCAATTCAACCTGCCGGGCAATCGAAAGGGCTGTCTCCGGGCGATCACCGGTCACCATGATCACCGTGATCCCCGCACTGCGGCAGGCCTGCAGGGCTTCCTGTACTCCCTGGCGCGGCGGATCCAGTAAACCGATCAAGCCCACAAAGTTCAGCTGCTTATAGGGGTTTTCCTGGGGATCATCCCCATATTTTTCGGCCACTGCAATCAGACGCAGGCCCTGGCTGGCCAGCTGCTCGGCTTTGGCTAACCATTCCTGCCGCATTGCAGCGGTCAGTTGTTGCTTTTGATCCTGATCCGCGCCAATCATAACCTGTTCACAGACCGGCAACACGGCATCCGGAGCCCCTTTGACTGCCACGCGCAACTGGTTTCCGTTCTGATGATAGGTGGCCATCATCATTTTTTCCTGATCAAAGGGCACCTCCCGCTGTTCAGGATACTGTTCGAGCAAGCCCGGCCGCCGCATATCATGGGCTAATCCGGCCCGCAACAGGGCAACCTCCGTAGGATCACCCATGGTTGCTTCGGGAATTCTATCCCGGTCCTCGTCCCGCAGCGAGGCATTGGAACAGAGCACGCCGATTTCCAGCGCTTTTTCCAGCAGCTCTGCTGCCGCATCAGAATCAGCTTCAGCAGTTTCATCATCATTGAAATCAAAACTCTGGCGGGCGGTAATGATCCGGCGAACCCGCATGCAATTTTCGGTCAGCGTCCCGGTTTTATCCGTGAAGATCACCTCGGTTGTGCCCAGCGTTTCCACCGCAGCCAGTCGGTTGATCAGCACCTGACGTCGGGCCATGATCCACATGCCCCGGGCCAGAGCCAGGGTGGCCACAATGGGCAACCCCTCTGGAATGGCAGCAACGCCCAGCGCGATCGCCGTTTCAATCATGCGCAGGGTAGGTTTACCGGTCAAAAGCCCGATCACAGCCAGTACAGCTGCGACGCACAGGGTGATCCAGGCCAAATGCTTGCCCAGATGCTCCAGCTTGACCTCCAGGGGAGTAAGCTCATCGGTTTGCTCTTGCACCAGGGCGGCGATGCGCCCCAGCTCAGTTTGCATGCCGGTGGCGGTTACCAGGCCAACTCCAGACCCCTCGGTAACCGTGGTGCCGCGATACAACATGTTGGTGCGCTCTGCCAAGGGGGTATCAGCAGTCACTTTCTCTGTCTGTTTGATTACTGAAACCGATTCCCCGGTCAGAGGGGCTTCTTTCACCCGCAGCGCATTGGCTTCCGCCAGCCGCAGATCCGCCGGCACAATATCTCCACCTTCCAGCAACACAATATCCCCGGGAACCAGCTTGTCCACGACAAGGTTGTATTCCTGACCCTGTCGCCGCACCCGGGTGCGTTGCTTACCCATCGCCCGCAAAGCCTGCATGGAGCGCACCGCCCGGAGCTCACTGATAAATCCAATAGTCGTATTAACGATCAGCACGGCGATAATGGCAATCGCTTCAGGTAATTGGCCAAACAAAAAAGCAATCAGGGCAGCGACCAGCAGCAAAATCAAGACCAGGCTTTTGAACTGATCGATCAAGATAGTCACAGCACTGCGCCGCTTTTTAGTTCGCAGCCGATTGAGGCCATATTGCTGACGCCGGCGGGAAACCTGCTGTTTGTTAAGACCGGCCTCTATTTGGGTATCCAACTGGTCTGCTGCAGCCTCAACCCCGTGGGCATAATAATCAAATTCCATAATCGGATCCGGATGAGTCTGATTATCGACTGACACGTTTATTCCATAATATTATTTTCAGATAACGGTCTGGTATCTAGCAGATAGGATTCCAGCTTTAAGATCATATTGCCAAAATTGGCTTTATTGATGATCATAACCGGCAGGCGGTGCTGATCAGCGCTCAGATAGACCGTAATCTCATTTTTGTATTTCTCAAATAATTCACTTTTCCCACTCAACGGTTCCAGAACATAACAATCAAAAGTACCGGCCGGTACGCTCACCATCTCCCGGTGCGACACTAGGATTTTAAAGGGTTTAAATTCATCGTTATCGAAATTATTAACAGAAATTATACGGCCAATATGCAGCTTTCGGGTGCGTAAATAATAGAAGACCGACAGCCCATCGTGTATCCGCTCAGTGATACGGACTGTATCGCTATCCGAGCGGGCCAAAGAATCCCGGTAGTCAAAACAAACAGCATAACTCTTATGATAACGGCCTTCGTTAATATCCTTTTTTAACTGCCGGGAAAAAAGGCCATCAATATCTACCCAGCTTTCAATGTGGTCATTCACCGGATAAAGCTTACCGATCAATCCGGTAGAACGGGTCCGGGAAATAATATGGTAGCTGGGAAAGCCCTCAATGGTATCGATACCGGCCACAAACATGCTGGCCTTCCCCCCTTTGATAAAGTTCAATGCGACGGTATAATTGAGACGCTCACCCACCTGAAAAGGAGCTGAGGGGTGCAGCTGAGCGCGGACATTACTACAAGAAAGTAATACCAAGGTAAAAAGAACTATGATGGGGTGTTTATTTTTCATGGTATCAGCGTATCCGCTGTAAAATTTCCTGCCGCAGCTGCCTTTTCTGCTTTTTAAGCCGCAAGCGCCAGCGATTGCGGTACAAGGCGCGGGTCAGGCGCAGGCTGTTTTTTTGACGCTCCCCCACGGCATAGTGTTCCAGAAAGGTCTGCCACAGGCAGTCCGCATGACATTCCTGCAAATCACAGCGGCACAGATTGATCCGGGCCACATCCCGCATCCGCCGGACAGCGCTCAGACGACGCTGCGGTTTGGCCCGATTCAAATCAATCAAATAAAGCGGCCGGGCATCAGCCCGGGAGGCTAAAAAATTACCCCGTGTCAGATCATTATGCAACCATCCGCGGGCATGCAATTTCGTCACCATCTTGGCTATTTCACCTACGATCTCCTGCTTTTTTTCCCAGGAAACCTGATCATCCCGCAATAACTTGCGCACTCTGACAGCCTGAGGTACATGTTCCGTGATGGTAAAATTTTGACGCACAAATCCCCAAGATCGACGGGTGAACACCCCCAGTGGCGCTGGCACTTTAACACCAATTTTTAAGAGGTCATGACTCGCATCCCAATCCAACTGAGCCCGGGAGCGCATCAGCGGGCTAAGCAACTGACTGAGCATATTACGCCAACCAAAGTTTTTGACCAGCACGGTTTGATCCTTTTTATTGAGGGGCAGGGTCAGCCGGGCCACCAGATTGATCTCATCTTTATATATCTCAGTCGCATTTTGCCGCAGCCAGGATTTATCACCCAAGCGCTGCAGCCAAACAGTTGATAAGGGTTGACCCAGATAAATATACATATCACCAGTACCCGAACTTTTTACGCGCTTTGTACTTGCGGAGCAGATTGAGGGGTTTGGATTTCAGCCGGGCGCTTAAATTCTCATCCAGGGCTTGTTGGGTTGCGTCCAGGACCCGCTGACTGTTGTGTCGGTCACGATAAGGGTGAATCTGGTCCAGCACTTTGTAGCGATTCCACTGGTCTTCCCAAGGGTATTGCCGGGCATGATCAACTGCCGCCCGTAATTTATCGAGGCTGGTTATATTAATTCCCTTTTCCAGGCGCACCCGGGCATCAATGGTAATTACCGGTTTATCCAGCAACATAAATTCATAAACGATCGAGGAGGTATCCGAGATCATCACATCCGCCACTTTTAACAAGGGGACATTGTCATGATGCTGATATACTTTGATTTTCTTGTTTGTCAGGTTCATAAAATGCTTCACTTCCGCCGCTGGCATCAGATCATGAAACTTTATCAGCCAGGTTTCATCATCTTTGGGAAGTGCTTGTAAATGAGCATATATTTTTAAGGAAGATTTGAATTTAGGGCTGAAGGTTGGGCAGTAGGCAATCAGCTTATTTTGAGGATTAACCCCCAAGCGATTGCAGAGGGCCGACCGTTCAAAGGGTGCCAGCAGATAATCGACTTTGGGCCAGCCGGTTTCCCGGACTGCAAAATGCTGATAGTGCCAGGCGAGCTGCTGAAATTTCCGGGTGATCAGAGGCCCGGAAGTACAGTAGAGATCAAAAAATCCGGTGATCTTGTAATGACCGCCTTTTTCTTCACAAAGACCATGAAAGATCTGCACCTTGAGACCCGGTAGTTTGTCATGGACGATATTGCCCGGCACAAAGACGGCCTGCGGATCAAAGGCCATGGCCTTTTCCAAATCCGTGGTCACGGGAAAATCAGCCGGCGCCAGCTGCGCCAGTTCAGGGAGCAGGTAAACCAGGGCGCGGTTGTCCGGGTTGCACCGGATCGCCGCCAGCAGGGGCTGCGCCACACTGAACGAATAGGGTTTGGTGATAAAGAGTAAATAGCGCTGCATCAGGAACGGCTCTCCCCTCGATGAGCAGCCAGACGCTGTTTTAAGTCGGCCACAACCCGGGCGGCTGCCTGACCATCCACCGGTCCCAAAAAGAAAGATTTGCGCTCTTTAATAATAGTATGACGCTGATCCGCATCCCTTAGCGCTTTAGTCAGCACTTGGGGTAATGCACCAGGTTTCGGCAAGTGATAGGCAAAATCCATCCGGGGCAAAATTTTCGGGTCCAGGCGGTTTTTTCTGAAGCGACGATAAAACCACTTATGATGGCGACGTAAATGGTAAAAATCGCAAACCAGGGCCGGATTCTCAGTGGCCAGATATTCAAAAAGAGCGGATGAGGCTTCACTGATCAACAGATCAGACAGGGGGAACAAGGGAATAATATTGAATATCTCCGGGGGGAGCAAATAGACATGAGCATATTTTTCGGACAGGCGCTGGAACAAACGCTGCTGATGCTGATACTTGGGCTTTGTCCAGGAAAATTGATGGAGTTTGACCATTAGGTTGTAGCCCCGGGTTAACTCCGCCAGCTGCTCACCGAAAATCTCGATCGAGCTGGGATAGAAAGTGGGTGCATAGAGCAGCGTGGGCCGCTCCGGAGCCAGGTTCAGCTGGTCAGCCAGCGCTTTCGTCTCCTGAGCGTCGAACAGCAGATCCAGTTTGGGAAAGCCGGTCACCACCAGCGCTGTCGCCCCATCCCGCCTGCGCAACTCCTGATAACGGTAATCAGACTCCACATAGCGGACATCAATGCGGGGATGATAATCCGTATAATAACAGGATTTAATCCCGATACCGTGATAGAGTAAAACCGCCAGGGTGTCAGCACTGCAATAATCTCCGGCATGCCGGCTTTTCCCAAAGACCGTCACATCAAAATTAGCGGCTAAAATTTTGGCGCGGCGTTCCTTTTCATTCCGGGCCGTTAAAAATTCTCCGGGCAGATCCTGCACCGCCTGGCGGATCAAATTGTAATCCTGCCGCGAGTTATTCAGATGAGCCGTATAATATACCATAAAGTCCTGGTCCCGGTTCATGGCCTGGATGACCGGTATAAACTGGGGTAAATAATAGAGGTGATGAATATTAAAAAGGATGCGAATCGGCTTCACTTTCTGAATACTTTCTCCCCTTATTACAGTAAACTTTCAAGGATTAAAACTGCATATACGCGGTAAAACGGTTTTCTCTGCCGCTTGCAGGTCTTCCGGAAAATCGATCTCAATAGCCGGAATATCGGTGATATCGGTATAAAAAACCTTGTATTTGTCTAAAAGTCGGTCCAGGGCTTTTTCGAAAAAAGCCTTCTGATCACCTTCGTCAACCACGGCTTTCAGGCGTTTGGCAAAATCAGGAGCCATTTCTGCGGCAAAACGGGCAATGCCCACAAACTCACCCAAACTCTGCTCTAAATCCAGCTGCTTGCCGATCCGTAATACGCGGCCCTGTTGATCAACAATTACCTTGACCTCTTCCGCGCCGCATTGTTTGACTTCCACACCCAAAACCTGCCCGTGATTGGAATTTAACAACCGACCCAACAGAGCAGGATGAAAAAGCACATCGGCATTGAAATAGAGAAAATCACGGTGCTGAAAATAGTTTCGGGCCAGCCACAGGGAATAGACCGTATTGGTGGTGGCATAATCCTTATTTTCAACGTAGGTAATGTGCAGGTTTTTATACTGATCACCAAATTTAGCAATGATCTGCTCTTTTAAAAATCCGACCACGATCACAACCTGGCCAACCCCATACTGATCCAGGGCATCCAGCTGATATTCCAGGATGGACTGGTCACCGATTTCCAATAAACATTTATGGCGGTTGTCGGTCAGGGGCGACAAACGTCGGGCCGAACCGGCTGCTAGTATAATGGCGATCTCTTGGCGTTTTCGAAACTTGGTATGACTCATCGTCTTCGTTCCAAATGTTGTTAATTGTTTATATAATCCAATTCTTGCAGCAAAGCCACCACTGTATTGTTTTGCATCACCTTTTCAATCCGGGCCGCATGTTCCTTTTTCCGCCAGCGGCCGATAGAGTTGCTGTGCAGCTGCTGCAGGGATGAAAACCAGGCCCGGTTGCGGCGCACCCGGGTATGGTCATACCAGGCCCGCAGCTGCGGTACCAGCGGTTCCTCCAGAAAATCACAGATCCGGGTTAGGGTAGCTTCGAAATCCAGGATCAATGCTTCGTATTTCAGGGTCAGAACCCGGGGGTGATCCTTGACCGCCAGCCCGGCTTTAACATCCTCTACCCAGCGCTCAATGGGTATCCAATAGGCCTGGGGATCTTCAGGATGACGGGAGGTCAGCACATCCCGGCCATCACGGATCATATGGATCAGCCGGACCTCCTCCTGGTAATAATTCAGGATCTTTTTAAAATGAACCACATTCTTGGGCTTTTTCAGGCAGTAACGGGTTGCCGCGGACGGAATCCGGCGGAGCAGAATATAACGGTACAAACGATCCATGCGCCGGGGTACTTTTTTAACCTTTCCGTCGCGGGGATCCAACCGCTGATCCCATTGCAGAAAATTGCCGATCTCATCGGGCAGACTATAAATATGGGGGTGAGCGTCCAGGATAGCGACCAGCAGAGTGGTTCCGGAGCGACCGCAACCACCGATAACGATCTGCGGTGCACTGAAATGACGCTCGATCTTCCGGCGGCCCAAAGAGTTAATCAGCGGATTAATGGCCCGTTTAAAGGGATTTAACACGCTATCTCCCCTCGTTGATAAATTGATAAATGGCCTTTGCTGCTCTTAGGGAGGACGGGGTGTCTTGCAGATCAATATATTCCGGTACCCGCTGGTACTGTAAAGCCTGATAGGGATTTTGGCCTTTCATCTCCGACAACACGTCCGGAAGTTTGGCAAACTCATTAATCACCGGTCCCAGCTCCCAGAACCGGAAGTTGACATTCCCCTGCCAGTCGATCTGATGGGGATTTAAAAAGATTGCAGGGCGGGGCTGCAGGGCCAGAAACTCATAGACCATACTGCTGACATCCCCCAGATAAATATCCGCCATACGCAGATAGGTGGTATCGATACTGTGAATACTGCCCAGATCAATATGGATATGATCCGCTTTATAAGGTTCCAGATCCAGATCATAGCCGTGCCTGAACTGCCAGTGCTGCAGCTGGATGTGGGGGGCGAAAATCAGATTGTAATCCGCAGAATGATAAAAATATTCCAGGATCTCTTTACCCCAGCGTGGATAGGAACTCAGCTTCGGTTTCCAGTGGGGCGTATAGATCACGATCGGCCGGCGCTCCTTGAACAGTGGCTTTTTTAAATTATGGGCCGGGACCGGATAGTCAAATTTGGGATAACCCACAATGCGGATCTTCGCTTCCGAAACCACCCCTTCCTTAACCAGGCGCTGGCGGTAATAAGGACCGGGAATCAGCAGCAGATCAAAGCGGTCCATGCCCGGATCAAAGCTGTAGCGCCGGTCACCACAACCGTGATACTGATAGATCAGGGCCGGATGATCGAGTTTCAGTTTGCGGCTGCGCTTGCCCAGGGCATGCGAGGTGGCAATAATCGCTTTGGCATTCCGGAGATAAGGCCGGGCTTTAGGCAGGGTTTCCTGCAGAGCAGGGTAGACTTTCTTTTTAAAATTCAAGTGTTTAAACCGGAAGGGCAAGGGCAGGGTCACCAGCTGACAGCGGTGATCGGGATAGTGAGCAGCAATGGACTGCAACAACTGGGTGTGGCGCCGGGTACAGCTGATCAGAATCACCGGATAGGTATCCTGCAGCCGGGAAAACTCCATGGCAGTCATCGCAGTATGCAATAACTGATGCCTGCCGTGCAAGTATAGAAAGACAACTGAATTTTCCTGAGGCGTAACTTGTGAAATCAGGTATCCTTATGGTTTGGTCAGAGCGGCGCGCTTTCCCGCCGCTAAAATACGCCTAAATTTACTGTTTTCAGCCTATAAATGAAGTGAATTTATACCCTGATTAGACCCAGATCCTGATAATTCTGGCTGAAAAAGGTCTATTTTGGTGCTTGTATTTTTGCATATTAACTGCCCCCTCAATTGAAGTTGGGATCTGATAATTCTCACAATCAGCTCCCGCAATACCTGTCTGGTCGAAAGCCAGTCCGGCAAATGCCATCTGATCACATGGCCGGCTCTCGGGAAAGATGACAGTTGCCATTAGCTTAAATAGTCTGTATTTTTAACCATAATAGATCATTCGAGCCCTGGAAAGTCATGTTAATAAAGCACATAAACTCCACGTTATTCCCAACAGGGATTTTGAAAGCGTTGTAGAACAAGTTTGTAACTTGTTTATCAAATTCCTTCGGTAGAAGAATTTGATTGCTTTGGAGAGGGGTTAATGGGATTTTTGATGGGCTGTTATCCTGGAAGATAGCCATTTTCCCGGCCGGAAAAACGGCTAAACAATTTGGAAAATTGTTTTACAAGGGGCAATGACTGAAAAACCCAAATATTACCACCGCAACTTACCGCATTATTTCATTCCCGGTGCCTGCTATTTTGTGACATTCCGGCTGGCTAATTCGCTACCCCGGAAGACATTCCAAAAATTGAAACCCATATATCAGGCAAAACTTAACAGTATAAAATCCTCAAAAATAACCAGACAAAAACAAAACACCCAACTCAATAACACCTGGAAAAAATACTTCTCAGAAATTGATGAACTGCTCCACAAATATGCTGACAGCCCGAGATATTTACAGCAACACCGAATTGCAGCGCTCGTTGCCAATTCAATAAAATTCTATGACGGCAAAGAATATGATCTGATCTGTTACTGTATCATGCCGAATCATGTTCATTGTGTTTTTAAATTAAAGGAAAATTCCCGCCTACTGGAAAAAATCATACAATCCCTGAAACGTTATACAGCAGCTAAAGCAAATAAAACATTGGTCAGGAGAGGACCCTTCTGGCAGCATGAAAATTATGACCATATTGTCCGGAACGAGCATGAATTGGAGCGTATTATTGTATATGTACTGAATAATCCGGTCAAGGCCGGACTGGTGAAAAATCGTGATGATTGGAAATGGAATTATTGTAGATCACATTTGCAGGAGACTATGCAATGATCTTGGCAGAAATTTTGAAAGCGTTGTAGAACAAGTTTGTAACTTGTTTATCAAATTCCTTCGGTAGAAGAATTTGATTGCTTTGGAGAGGGGTTAATGGGATTTTTGATGGGCTGTTATCCTGGAAGATAGCCATTTTCCCGGCCGGAAAAACGGCTAAACAATTTGGAAAATTGTTTTACAAGGGGGCGTTTAATACTTTTTGCATAGTATATTATATTCATAGAATATACCATTTACATCTATTTTCAGCCTGCCAGCCGGTTTTATCCCTGCCACAATCCATTCATTTTCTTTAAATTGGGCCTGCCAGAGATCATTGAATCCTTTTAACCCAAGCAAAGGAAAAGCCATGGACGATATACAACCCACAGCCGGACGTCCGGCACCTGACCCGACAGAAAAGCCGATCGTGATCTACGGCGGTCCCCTGTACGACGGCCAGGACACGGTTTATCAGGAAGGCTGTCTCTACATTGAAGACGGCAAAATCGCTTTAATCGGCAATGAAGAGGATGTTTATCCGGATATCCCCCGGGAGGTGGATGCCGAACTGCTGGATGCCCGCGGACGGGTCATTTTTCCCGGCCTGATCAACCTGCACCATCATCTGGCCAATGCCTTTACCACCGGATTGGCACCCCATGCCCCGGTCAAGCACTTTCAGGACCGGTTAACCCATTTCATCTGGAAATATGATGTGGCACATAACAAGGAATCGATCCAGATGGCTGCTTTGCTCTCCCTGCTGGACAGCGTGCGTTACGGTGTGACCACTGTTTTTGATCAACATTCCTCACCGCGTGATATCGAGAATAGTCTGGAAGTCATTGCCGCGGTCATTGAAAAAATGGGCATCAGTGGTGTTCTGGGCTATGAGATTTCCGACCGGGAGGAAAAGAGATACCGGCATCAGGCGATCACGGAAAACCAGCGGTTCATCGAAAAATATCAAAATAATCCCCGCATCCGGGGCCTGCTGGGCTTGCATGCTAACTTTACCCTTGACGAAGAATCCATGGCATTAATTGCCGATCTGTTCGAGCCGGACATCGGACTGCACATCCATTGGGGTGAAGCCTCCCTGGATAAGGCCTATTGTGAGGAACTCGGTTATCAGGGTTGTCTGGACCGGTTGGCGCACTTTGGCTTGTTAACCCCCAAAACCATCCTGGCTCACGGGGTACATCAAAGCAAGGGAGATCTGGCGCGCCTGGAAAAAAGCCAGGCCATTCTGGTTCACAATCCCGAATCCAATGCCAACAGCGGGGTCGGTCAATTAAACCTTCCGCTCTCTGATAAACTCACGATCGGACTGGGCAGCGACGGACTGGCAGCCAGCCTGCTGCACGTGTTGCGAGCCGCCTTTCTCAGTCACCGACAGGCTGGCATCAGCAGCGATCTGTTGTATCAGAAACTACCCGGTTTCCTGTTCCAAAACAATGCCCGCGCTGCCGGTCGCTTTCTGCCCGGTGCGCCGGGTATTCTGGAAAAAGGGGCGCGGGCCGATGTGGCCATTTTCGACTACATTCCGGCGACGCCCTTCCACAGTCAAAATCTGTCCAAACATCTGATCAATGGCATGTACAATGCCCGGGCGACCACTGTCCTGGCAGCCGGCAAACCGATCTTAAAAGAGGGTCTTTTTCTGACTGTTGACGAGCAGCTCATCCGGGAAGAGGCCCGTCAGATCAGTCATCAGATGTGGGAACGCTACGTAAAGTAATCTCCTCAATATTAGCATATAAGGATGGTCATATGCACACCTTAAAAAAGAGTTTTATCGGCCCCATCATCCTGGCTCTCTGGTGTGGTCTGCCCCAAGCCGCCCAGCTGGACACGCTCACTATTCCCAGTCCAGCCATGCAGCTGAATTTGTCCGCTGTAGTGGTAGTCCCGGAGCGCTATTTCGAACATTCCGAACCCTTTCCGGTGGTCTACCTGTTGCACGGCTGGTCCGGAAGTTATCGGGACTGGAGTCAGCACATGAACCTGCGGCCCCTGGCGGACCGCTATCAATTCATTATCCTCTGCCCGGACGGCGGCTATGCAGGCTGGTATCTGGACAGTCCCCGACAGGCCGACTCCCAGTATAATACTTACATCGCCAAAGAGGTGGTGGCCTATATGGATACGCACTACCGCACCATTGCAGACAGCAGCGGCCGTTTTATCTGCGGATTGAGTATGGGCGGCCACGGCGCGCTCACCTTGCTCTGCAAACATCCCGATACTTATATCGCAGCTGGCAGTATGAGTGGCGTGATGGAATTAACAGATTCCAGTAAAAAATTCGGCCTGGTGCAGCTGCTCGGGGATTATGAATCCCATTCGCAGCGCTGGCAGGCCCATTCCGCGCTTTTCTTGATCGAAGAATTGGTGGGCAAACACCGTGGCATTATCCTGGACTGTGGCATCGATGACTTTCTGATTACCAGCAACCGGCAGCTGCATCAAAAAATGATGAGTCTGGGCCTGGCACATGACTATTACGAGCGGCCCGGTGGTCACGGCTGGGATTACTGGACCAATGCCGTGGCCTATCACCTGCTGTATTTTAGTAAATTCCGCCAACAGCAAAAACCATGAAGCGCCAATTTAGCGCTATGTAAAAAAGGTATTAATCCCTTAATTTCTGCAGGATCAGCCGGTTTATTTAAAATTTATCATTTAAAGCCAATAGTTGAACGATAGTATGATACAAAAAATATTTCAAAAAGGAACGGAGCAGGTAAAACAGCGACAGTTTAAGAAGGCGCGGGAGAACTTCAGCCGGGTGATCGAGCACGATCCCGAGGCGCTGTCGGCTTACCTGCACCGGGCCAACTGTCACCTGCATTTGAAAGACTATCAGGCGGCTGTAGCAGACCTGAGCAAAGCAATCGATCTGGATCCGATTTCGGAAGCCTATTACTATAACCGGGCCGCCGCTTATGTTAATCTGCAGCAATACGAGGCTGCAATTGAAGATTATACCGTGGCCGTGCATTTAAATCCGGAATATGCCAACGCTTTTTACAACCGCGGATCGGTTTATCTGAAGCAGGAACAGCATGAAAAGGCGATTCAGGATTTCAGGCAGGCGGCCAGGCTGGGCAATGAATACGCCCGGAAGCTGTTGCAATATTTTGAAGCCAAAGGGCGGGAGATCAACCAAAAACCAGAGGATGAGTCTGCTTGATATGGCCCGGTCACCGCTGGCCCGTCCATCACTAATTCTAAACACAAGCGAGGAATCATGAGATTTACAGGCATTTTGGGAATGCTGGTCTTATTGGGCATAGCGGTATTGCTTTCCAATAACCGCCGCCGCATCCGGCCGCGGGTGGTATTGTGGGGGCTGGGCCTGCAAATACTGTTTGCCACCATTATTCTGGGCAAAGGATTCCTGTCCTATGCCGCCATGTTGATATTTATACTCCTGATTCTGCTCTACCTGCATAAAGACTATATCAATTTTCCGGTGCAGCGTAAAAACCAGATTCTGCGGGCTGGCCTGGTGGTGCTGGCTGTTCTGGCCGGCAGTGCGGTTCTGCTGTTGATCGCCCGGATAAACCTGTTAGGCTGGCTCTTCTGGTTATTCGTGCTGGCTCTGGTGATCAAAGCCATACTGCGTTTTAGCCCTTTTCAGAAAAGCATTGTTTCCGCGATCTTAACGAGTGGCTATGTCTGGATTGTAACTCAGCAACTGACCGGCAAAAAAATATTTGCCCTGATCAGTCAAAAGGTGGAACGCTTTCTGAGCCTGGCCGATCTGGGCGCGGAATTTTTGTTCGGCAACCTGGCCCTGAAGGAATTTTTCTTCACCAATACCGAGGGCTGGCCCGGCTTCGGTTACCAATTTGCCTTTACAGTTTTACCCGTCATCATTTTCTTTGCCTCCTTTATGGCCATTCTCTATCATCTGGGCATCATGCAAAAAGTGATCAAGGCTATGGCGCGCTTCATGCAATGGACCATGGGCACCAGCGGAGCGGAAACCCTCTCCTGTACAGCAAATATTTTTGTGGGGCAGACCGAAGCACCGCTCCTGATCCGGCCCTTTCTGGATCAAATGACCCCATCGGAGCTGCTGACAATCATGGTTGGTGGATTTGCCACCATTGCCGGCGGCGTTCTGGCCGGCTATATTGCCATGGGGATCGATGCCGGTCATCTGATCGCGGCCAGTGTGATGTCAGCTCCGGCCGCCCTGGTCGTTGCCAAGATCATTTTTCCAGAGACAAAGGTCTCCCAAACCGCTGGCGAAGTGGAAATTCCCTCCGATATTATTAAATCCAGTAATCTGCTGGATGCCGCCTCCCATGGCGTGACCGACGGACTCAAGCTGGCTGCCAATGTGGCTGCCATGTTGATCGCTTTCATCGCGCTGATCGGATTTGCCGATCTGCTGCTCTCTTTTGCGGACCGGCTGATCGATGGGAAACTACTGCACGGGACCTTTCAGAAATACGCCACCCAAAGCAGTATGTCTCCGGTACATGGGGAATACATCGGCATTTTCCCGGGCAGTATCAAGACCCTGTTCGGTAATCTACTGCGTCCCCTGGCCTGGGTGATGGGCGTTTCCTGGCAATATGCCGATGAAGTGGGCAATCTGTTGGGCGTAAAACTGGCCTTGACCGAATTCGTGGCCTATGGTTCTCTGGCCGATCTGATCGCCAAAGATGTGCTCAGTGAAAAGGCTACGGTGATCACTACCTATGCCCTATGCGGATTTGCCAATTTTGCGTCAATTGGCATTCAGATCGGCGGCATCAGCGCCCTGGCGCCACACCGGCGCTCAGATCTTTCCAAAGTTGCGCTAAAAGCCATGTTCGGCGGAGCGATCGCCTCCTGGCTTACGGCTACCATTGCCGGTATCTTGTTATAGAAAGGCAAATGGTTGGCAGACCCTATGATCAGCCTGTTGTCGCGGTGCATAAAATTTGTGTTCAAATTCACCGATAAGTATTATAATTTAGCGGAAAAGAGGTATCCGCAGAAGTTGGAAAGCAAGTTAACAGGAGCATGGTAATGAAAATAATTCTTTTAGGCCCACCGGGAGTAGGCAAGGGGACCCAAGCCCAACAAATTGCCCGGGACTACACAGCTAAGCACATTTCGACCGGCGACATCCTGCGAGACGCCATAAAAAAGGAAACCCAGCTGGGCCGGAAAGCCAAAGAGTATATGGATAAGGGCGAATTAGTCCCCGACGAAATCATGCTGGGGTTGATTGAAGAAACACTGTTCGGCGGACATCCCAAGGCTAACTATATCCTGGATGGATTTCCCCGCACTCTGCCTCAGGCCGAGGGGTTGACAGCGCTGTTCAGGAAACACAATACTGAAATTGACCGGGTTATTCTGTTAGAAGCGGATCAGGATGAAATTGTTTCCCGGCTCTCCGCCCGAAGGGTATGTGCAAACTGCCAGGCGGTCTATAATCTGCATACCAATCCGCCCCAACAGGACGGGATCTGCGATCAGTGCGGGGGCAGGCTGGTTCAGCGCAAAGATGATCAAAAGGAAACGATCTTGAAACGGCTTAAAGTCTATGCCGAGCAAACAGCTCCATTGATTGATTATTACCGGGATAAAGGTAAATTGGACCCGGTTGACGCCAGCGGCTCACCGGATGAAGTCTATACCAAGCTGAAAAAAATTCTGGGTAAAATATCATGATGGTAACCTTGGGAGTGACCGGCGGTCTTGGCTCCGGTAAAACCACCGCCTGTCAATTCTTAGCCGACCGGGGCGCTTATATTTTCAATGCTGATCAGGTGGCTAAAAAAATCCTGCTGGAAAACGAAACAGTTCAGGAAGAGATCGAAGATGAATTTGGCACCCGTATTAAAAAAAGCGGACAGGTAGACACCCAAAAACTGGCCCGCATTGCCTTTGCCAGTGAAGAAGACCAGACCACGCTGAATAATATTCTGCATCCGCTGGTGATTGAAAATTATTTAACGCAAGTGGACAAAGAAAAGGGGGATTATCCCCTCTTTGTGGTAGATGCCCCCTTAATCTTTGAATCCGGTTTCGACAGTCATCTGGATTATACTGCTCTGATCTACACCAAATACAAGATCAGACTGAGCCGGGCGATCCAGCGCGGTACCTTGTCACGGGAACAGATCCTAAAGCGCATGGCATTACAAATGCCCGAGAAAGAGAAACGCCAGTTGGCGAATTATGTCATCGAAAACAACAAATCAATGGCTGCCCTGAAACAAAAAATGCAGCAGCTCTACGATGAGCTCGTTAGCTGACACAGGGATTGTTAAACAGCACAGAGCAGCCAACAAATTAACAGGTTAAATGCGACCAAACCGGGGTAGGGTAACTAAACTTGTATTGGGATTAATACTAAGCGGCCTGCTACTCAGCAGGGACGGCAAAGCACAGGACCTGTTTAAAATTGACCGCCTGAAATTGGTTGGCGAATCCATGCTTAACCAAGTTGTTGATCACCGCTTAAATATACGCTGGCATTATTCCCACAGGGCAGCTACCTATAATGTGGAAATAAAAATCTACCAGGAAACCGATGCTGACCAGGATACCCTGATCTGGCAAAAAGAACTGACCGAACTGACCGAGACCACTTTCCAGATCGTCAATTTCGGTTTACTGCAGGACGGAAACACTTATCGCCTGGCAATCCGCGCCCGCCATCCGCGACTGGACTGGTCGCCATGGCGTCACCTGCAATTTACCATGAACAGTCCACCACGTGAGGTTGCTTTTTACTCATCGCCGGACACAATTTTCAGCGGGGATCAAATTGACTTCCGGTTAATACCTGCCGGAGATGCCCAGATCGCCACCACAGACATTATTTACGAATTCAAAATAAGCTCTGATTCCATGGGCGCTGAAATCATCAAATCAGATTTGTGTTCGGGGCAGCTGCGGGCTCCGGATACGCTTTCATTATCTTTTCCTAATGATTTATCCGATAATAAGCGCTATTTCGCCTTTGTCCGGGCCTATGATCAGGTCGAATATTCCCCATGGTCGGAAGCCCTGGCTTTCAGAGTCAATCGCCGGGAAGAACCCCCGGAAGGCTTACGGTTACATGCCAAAGGCGAGCTGGGTGTTGTTGGGGATTATCCCCTCCTGCGCTGGTCGGCGGCCCGGGACCCGGAAGCCCCAATTGGCGGAGGGATCGTTGAATACCGGGTTTATATAGCCGCGGACAGTCAGTTCCACCATATCCGGGAAACGATCCAACTATCGCCTCAGACTCTGACTTATCAGCCCCATAATATCCGCAACCATTGTAAATACTTCTGGCGGGTAATTGCACGTGATAAAGCTGGGCGTGAAACCGTCAGCTCCCACACGGGTCATTTCGTGCTCAACACCGGGAACATCCCGCCACCGGCCCCAATTCTGATTGCTCCTAAAGACCAACATATTCTGCAACCCCGGGATTTTCTCAGCTGGCAACAACCATCGGATGAGCAACCGTGCGACCGGCTCGGATTCCGGGTCTTGATCACCGACTCCCAAGGCATTGATACGCTGGTTAGCCATTACCTGTCTGACACCTTGGTAGCAGCAGCCCAAAAGATCCCCATGCCGGGATTTATGATTACCTATGATAACCGGTTTCGCCTGCGGCTGGAACAGCTGGATGCTCTGAGCCAACTTTCTGATGCTCAGTTCTATCAATTCCAGGTAGCCGTTTTTGACAACTGGGGGGATACCACTTTTTCCGACTGGCAGAACGCCACATTTCAATATGACGACAATATTAATCAGCCACCCCAAGCCCCCACCAAGGGCTTTGCACCAGACGGAATCATCGTGAATACTTATCAACCCTGCTTCAGCTGGCACCCCGGGTTTGATGCGGATGTGGGTGATCGCTTGCGCTATGAGATTATACTCAGCCGGGATAAAAATTTCCAAAGCCGCACGCACATCCGCATGGAAACCAAATACGGACAGAACGGAATCACCATGCAAACCCCCTTGCTGGAAAACTCACGCTACTTTTGGAAAGTCCGTTCCCTGGACCTCTATGATAAGGCCTCCCCCTGGTCGCGGGTCAATTATTTCTGGATCAATACGATTAATGAAGCCCCCAACGGGCCGGTCGAGCCCCTGCGTCCGCCAAGTTTAACTGAAGTCGCACCCGACGATTATTTCTGGTGGCTGCCGGTCACAGATCCCGATCCCGGCGATCAGGTTCGGTATCATCTGGAAATCGCGACCCGGCCCCATTTCAAAGATCCGCTCATTCAACATACACTTGACACACTGTTCCGCGCCGCCACAGAGCAAGCGGATAAATCACTGCCAGCCCATTCGGTGGGCCTCATCCTGAAAAACATCCCGCAGCTGGACCGCTTACAGGACAATCAGCTCTATTACTGGCGCATTCTGGCCCGGGACAATAACGGTCTGCAAAGTCCGGGCCCCCGCCGGCCACCACGCATCGCCTATAACTCCCAAAATGACCCTCCTCTACCGGTAACCCGTGGATTCCATCCCGCCAACGGTGCCATCATCAACAGCCAACAACCCACGATCCAATGGACGGCAGTCAACGATCCGGATTTCCGGGACTTTACTTATCGCCTGACCTATGATCTGCAATTGTCCTTATCAGCAAATTTCGAGTCGGATTCACTCAGGTCCTATCAAACGTCACCCGGAGAAAGCAGACTGAAAATCCCGGAGCCTCTGACGGAAAATAAATCCTGGTATTACCGGGTGCGGGCAATGGATGAACACGGCGCTGCATCCGACTGGTCCCTCCCCCAGCACTTGATCATCAATGCGTTCAACGAGCCCCCTTATACAGTCAGCGAAGGGTTTTTACCCAAGGATTCAATGCTGGTGGATGTGCTGACGCCAGTGCTCAGCTGGCATACGGTTTCCGATCCCGATCCGGCACAGGATGAGCATGACATTCATTATCTGATCCGCTATGTGCCCGCTGAATACCTGGGAACCAGTAAGGAGCATAAAAAAAGCAAGGTTGTAAAAAGCAAACATCACGTGAACAGTCTACGGTTACCGCCGCTCGCAGAAAATATATATTACGCTTATCAGATCGCTGCTCAGGATCCGGACGGCGAACGGGCTCCTTGGTCGGACTGGCACATTTTCGGGGTCAATAGTATTGACGAGGCGCCGCGCTCCTTCAGCCTGCTCTATCCCACCTATCAAAGCGACTCAGTGGCGGTGAGCACAGCCTTTAGCTGGCAAAACACCCGGGATGCGGATCCGGGCAATTATATCAACTATACACTCTATTACAGTGCTGATAGCTTATTTCATTCTGCTGTCGAGAAAATCGATCTGGAGGCTCCCCGTGGAGATACGGTGGTCTTTCAGCCGATGCACCCTCTGCAGCCAGCCAGAAAATATTTCTGGAAAGTGGCAGCCAAAGACAACACCGGCTTGATCCGCTGGGGATCGAATTCAGATCAACACCCCTTTGTCTTCCGCACTCAGGGCTTTCAACGGGCATTGGGTAAGCCGGCCGGGGCGAACCGCTTTTACCTCTACCAGAACTCCCCCAACCCCTTCAATGAAATCACCCGTATCCGCTATGAAGTGGCCGAATACAGTAATATATCAATGACTATCTATAATGTATTGGGAAAGAAGATCAAAACCCTGACCTCGGCCCCCCATAGCGCCGGCACCCACGAAACCTACTGGGACGGTACAGATATGTATGGCAACCGTGTGCCAGGAGGAATGTACCTGTGTCAGATGAGGGCCAAGGATTACATCACCCATCGCAAGGTTGTTTTATTACGCTGAAACGGTTCAGAGGTCCACTGTTGAAATAAGGCGCGGAGGTCGGCAAACAGCCGGCTGTTTTGGGCGCTAGCCTTTAAATATTTTTCTTGCTAATTCCCACCTGAGTATTTATAATAAGACTCACGCTAAAATTGGAATAAAGCTAAAAACAGGAGGATTGTATGGAAACCAAAGAGGTTGAAGCCAAAGTCAAGAAGGTGATCTCAGAAGTATTAAAGATCGATGATTCTGAAATAACCAATGATGCCAACTTTATTTTCGATCTGGGTGCTGATTCGGCTCAAAGCTTAGAGTTGGTCGCGGCTTTTGAAGAAGAGTTTGACATTGAAATGGATGAAGATAAGGCACTGGAGATACAGAATGTTTCCGATGCAGTGGAATTTATCAACGAGTATCTGGATTAAATAAAGGAGAACCTAACCCATGCCCAAGGATAACGATAATACCAAACAGAATTCTTTAGAAAAGATCTTCTATCCGGAATCTGTTGCAGTGGTAGGGGCCAATAAAGTGCCGGGTACGGTCCCCCATGATATCATTCACAATATTCTCAAAGCCGATTTTCAAGGCATTGTCTATCCGGTCAGTCCCCGTGAAAAATTCATTTCCGGGTCCAAAGCCTACAAATATGTGGTTGATATTGAAGATCCCGTCGATCTGGCCATTATTGTCTTTCCCAGCTCAGTGGTACATCTGGCCCTGGAGCAGTGCGGGAAAAAGGGCGTCAAGGCCGCGATCATCATTTCCGCAGGCTTCAAGGAAGTTAGTGGTGAGGGGCGCAAACGGGAAGAGAACCTGTTAAAAATTGCCAAGAAATATGGCATCTCTTTTATCGGGCCAAATTGTCTGGGGGTGATCAATACCGACCGGAAAACATCGCTAAACGCCTCTTTTGCCCGTCAAATGCCTGAGGAAGGCAATATTGGTTTCCTGTCGCAAAGTGGCGCTCTGTGTACGGCGGTACTGGACTATGCCCGGGCCAATCATATCGGCTTTTCCAAATTTGTCAGCTTCGGCAATAAAGCCGATATCAATGAGATCGATCTACTCTATTATCTGGGGGAAGACCCCAAGACCGATGTCATTTTACTCTACCTGGAGGAGATTCGTGACGGCCGCGCACTGATGAAAGCCGCCGATCATATTATCCGGGAAACCGGCAAACCGATCCTGGCGTTGAAATCCGGCCGCACCGAAGCCGGAGCCTCAGCCGCTGCCTCCCACACCGGTTCTCTGGCCGGGAGTGATGAGATCACCGAAGCGGCCTTACGCCAAGCCGGTATCATTCGCTGCCGGGACATTGAGGAGATGTTCAACAAGGCCATTGCCATGGCCTACCAAAACCTGCCGGATAACGACAATATCGCTATTATCACCAATGCCGGCGGTCCGGGCGTGCTGACCACCGATGCCGCCATCAAAGAAGGATTGTCTTTGGCTAAATTTTCAGACCAGACCACTTCTGTTTTGAAAAAAAGTCTACCCAAGACTGCCAATATCAAAAATCCGGTGGACGTGATCGGAGATGCCCGGGCTGAGCGTTATAAGATCGCCCTTTCACAGATCCTGAAAGATGTTAATGTTGACGGTGCTTTTGTCATCCTGACCCCCCAATCCATGACCGACATCGATACCATCGCCCGGGAGGTCGCCAACGTGGTCGAACAATACGACAAGCCGGTCTATACCTCTTTTATGGGCAAGGCGGATGTGGCTTCGGGGGTGGATATTCTACAACGTAATAAAATCCCCCATTATCAATTACCCGAGACCATGTGTAAAGCCTTTGCCACGGCTTACCGCTTCCATACCCACCGCCAATCAGAGTTGGACACCTCACAAGTCTACGAAGACGTGGACAAGCAAAAAGCCCGCACCATCCTGAACAAAGCTGTTAAGGAAGGCAAGAAATACCTGCCCGAACATGAAGCCGTCAAAGTACTGCAAACCTACCGGCTCACCCTGCCGGAAGAAAAACTGGCCACCTCTAAAGAAAAGGCTGTCCGGTTCGCCAAAGATATCGGCTTTCCGGTGGTAATGAAAGTTATGTCCAAGGATGTGGTGCATAAATTCGACGCCAAAGGCGTGATCCTCAACATTAATTCCAACCAGGAAGCCGAACAAGCCTATGACCGTATCCATAAGAATGTGCAAAAAAAGCATCCCGGGGCCAAAATCGACGGCATTCTGGTCGAGCAAATGATCCCGGAAGGTCAGGAGGTTATTCTGGGCGTCAAACGGGATCCCTCTTTCGGCCCGGTGATTATGTTCGGTCTAGGCGGCATCTATGTGGAAATCTTCAAGGATGTCAGCTTCCGCGTAGCGCCCCTGGATAAAGAAACCGCCCAGGAAATGATCAATGATACTCGGGCCGCAACCCTGCTGAAAGGGGCCCGGGGACTCTCGGCGCGTGATATGAATGCCCTGCAGGATGCGATCATTCGCCTGGGACAACTGGCCATGGATTGCCCCCAGATCAAGGAATTAGATATCAATCCTCTGATCGTACTTGAAAAGGATCAGGGCTGCTATGTGGCAGACGCCCGGATCATGCTATAGATTTAAGTGAATCATCATTATTTAACGAAAGGAGTTTAAGATGAGAATTTTGATCCAAGATAACTATCAATGTCTCAGCAAATGGGTGGCCTATTATGTGGTCAAGAAAATAAAGGACTTTAAGCCTACGAAGGACAGCCCTTTTGTTTTGGGGCTGCCGACCGGTTCTTCCCCACTGGGGACCTATCAGGAACTGATCGAGCTTTACAAAGAGGGAAAAATTTCCTTTGAAAATGTGGTCACCTTTAATATGGATGAATATGTGGGGCTGGCTGAAGATCATCCCCAGAGCTACCATTATTTTATGCACAGCAACTTCTTCAGCCATATTGATATCCCGGATGAAAACATCAATATACTGGACGGCAATGCCGATGACCTCGATAAGGAATGCGAAGAATACGAAGCCAAAATCAAAAAAGCAGGCGGAATTCACATCTTTCTGGGCGGTATCGGTCCCGACGGCCATATTGCCTTTAACGAACCAGGCTCTTCACTCTCTTCCCGTACCCGGCTGAAAACCCTGACCTACGATACACGTGTGGCCAATTCCCGCTTCTTTGATAATGATATCAACAAGGTGCCCAAGCTGGCTTTAACCGTGGGCGTGGGAACTGTAATGGACGCTGACGAAGTTCTGATCATTATCAATGGCTATAAGAAAGCCCGGGCCGTGCGTATGGCCGTAGAAGGGGGCGTGAATCACATGTGGACCGTATCTGCCCTGCAGTTGCACAAGCACGGCATCATCATATGTGATGACGATTCCACCATGGAACTGAAAGTGGGTACTGTTAAATATTTCAAAGATATTGAAAAAGAGGCCCTGGAAAATCTGCCGCAACTTTAATAATATAAGTAAGGGGGAGAAGCTATTGCAGCCAACTTTCCCGGTATATATTTTGAACCATTGGAAATAATGAAGGAAAATCATGAAATATCGAGCACTTACTGCTGCTGAAATTGAACAATTAGAAAAACAAGGCTGCCGGGCCACAGACTGGCAAAATGTTCAGGTAAGCGAAGAATTTCGTCCGGATCCACTGGTCAACGTTCACTTTCAAGGAAAGGTCCATCTGGGCCGTTTTGAAAAAGAGATTGAAATCCAGGCGGGCATCACCAAACAGAGCGGCCTGCAGGATTGCTTTATCCAGGATTGCACCCTGGCGGATAATGTTTACGTAAATGGGGTCAAAAATCTGGTGGGCTACCATCTCTATCCGGAAGCGGCTATTGAAAATGTCGGCAGTCTGACCGTCACCGGAGAGTCCACATTCGGTAATGGCACTGAGATCGAGGTCCTGAACGAAGGCGGCGGCCGGGAGCTACCGCTCTACAACCAGCTGACCGCCCAGATCGCCTACCTGCTGGTTAATTACCGTCATAATCAGGATTTTATTAAACAACTGCAGAAACTGATCTGGGATTATGTGCATCAACAGAAAGCTTCCCACGGTACCGTTGAAACAGGAGCCCGCATCCTGAACAGCAGCACGGTCCGCGATCTGAATATCGGTTCGCATGCCGTAATTAACGGGGCCTTGACCCTGGAAAACGGTACTCTGGTCAGCTCGGCCGAGGCACCGGCTACCATTGGCAGCGATGTTATTGCCCGCGATTTTATTGCCCAGGAGGGCTCCAAAATCGAAGACGGGGCCGTGGTAGAAAATTGTTTTATCGGACAAGCCGTAACCATCGGCAAACAGTTTTCCGCTGAGCATTCCGCCATCTTCGCCAATTCAGAGTTCTTTCACGGCGAAGGGCTCAGTATCTTTGCCGGTCCCTACACCGTCTCCCATCACAAATCCTCCCTATTGATTGCCGGACTCTTCTCTTTTTATAATGCGGGCAGCGGCACAAATCAGAGTAACCATATGTACAAACTCGGCCCTTTGCATCAGGGTATTCTGGAACGGGGCTCAAAAACCGGGTCCTTTTCCTACCTGCTCTGGCCGGCCCGGATCGGGGCTTTTACCGCGGTGATCGGTAAACACTATAGCAATTTTGACACGACTACGTTCCCCTTTTCCTATCTGGAAGAAGATGAAGGTAAAAGTGTACTGACGCCGGCCATGAACCTGCTGACCGTGGGCACCCTGCGCGACAGCCGCAAATGGCCCAACCGGGATAAACGCCAGAGTCAGGACAAATTGGACCTGATCAATTTCGAACTCTTCAGCCCCTATACCATCGGCCGGGTGCTGATAGCCATCGACTTGTTAAAATCCCTTTATGAAACGGCTTCCAGAAAACAGGAATATGTTAAATATAAGGGCGTTCACATCAAGCGCTTATTACTGCGCACAACCCGTAAATACTATCAGATCGCGATCAATATTTACCTGGGTAACGAGATCGTGAAAAGATTAAAGGGCCAGCTGGATTCCAAAACCAGCTTCAAAGCCCTGAAACCGAAGCTTTTTGCCCATGCAGGCGATATCAGTCAGACCTGGACCGATCTCTCCGGTATGATCGCACCCATGGACAAGCTCAACCGACTGGTGGCGGATGTTACCGATCTAAAGATTACCGATATTCAGGGCATGCGTCAGGCGCTGCAGGAGATCCATGATGCCTATGCGGAAGATAATTGGTACTGGTGCCTGGATCTGCTGCAAGGACAATTGAAAAAACCCCTGACCAACATCACCAACCAGGACATTATGGAAGTGATCGAAATCTGGAAAGATAATGTCATTAAACTGAACAACATGATCCTGAAAGATGCCCGCAAGGAATTTGATCCCAACAGCCGCTTCGGATATGGTCTCGACGGTGATGAAGATGTCAAAGCCCGTGATTTTGCAGCCGTGCGCGGGGCCTATGATCAGAATAGTTTTGTGACCGGCCTGCAAGCTGAAAATGAACAGGTGGCGGAAACGGCTGAGCAACTGATTCAATTGTTGAAAAAGTAAATTGTTATAAATATCTTAAATCAATATCAGGACTTCCCTGCTTAAAATTCCAGGGAAGTTCCTGGTTTATAATCCAATTTATGAGGTACAATGGCAAAAAAAACCGTCGAGATCAACGGCGTTGATCCGCTTTCGGTTCTGGGTGTCAATGATAAAAACCTGAAACTGTTGCGGGAAAATTTCCCTCTGAAAATCCATGCCCGTGGCAATAAAATCACCCTGCAAGGTCCGCAAGCGCAAATCCAGCAAATGGAGCGCATTCTGGGCGAAATGTTTCTGACCATCAACCAGAAAGGCTATATCGACGAAGCTGATATTAAAACCCTGATCAAGGTGGAAACCGGCGGCGCGGAACGGAAAGAGACGATCACGCCGGAAACCGTAATCCTGTTCAAAAAAGACGGGGCGATCAAACCGCGTTCGCCCAATCAGGAAAAATATTATCGCTCCACCCAAAAGAATGATATTGTCTTCTCCATTGGCCCGGCCGGAACCGGTAAAACCTATCTGGCCGTAGCCATTGCCGTCGCTGCTTTCCGCAACCATGATGTGCGCCGGATTGTCCTGACCCGGCCGGCTGTGGAGGCTGGCGAGAGTCTCGGCTTTCTGCCCGGTGACCTAAGGGAAAAAATCGAACCCTACCTGGCGCCCCTTTATGACGCGCTCTATGAAATGATGCCGGCCGATAAACTGAAAAACCTGACCGACCAGAAGGTGGTTGAGATCCTGCCCCTGGCCTATATGCGCGGCCGCACCCTGAACAACGCCTTTGTAATCCTGGACGAAGCCCAGAACACCACCAACATGCAGATGAAGATGTTCCTTACCCGCCTGGGCGCTAATTCCAAAGCCATTGTGACCGGTGATATCACCCAGATCGATCTGCCCAGCCGGAATAATTCCGGGCTGATCCAGGCCCGCGATATCCTCAGCGGTATCGAGGGTATTGATTTTATCTATTTTGATGAACGGGATGTGGTGCGCCATCCCCTGGTCAAACAGATCATCCGCGCCTATAACGAGGAAAACCCGCCGGAGCAGAGCTAAAGCGTATAACTCATCCCCTTTTAAAAGATTTTCGCAAGCGGGAGATAATGCAAACTCCCCTTCTCTTGCCAAGAGAAGGGGCCGGGGGATAAGTTCAAAACCAACCAGTACCGCAGGGCATTAACCCCCAACTTCAGTTGGGGGCAGCAACAAAACCGAATACCCGAGAACGGTTTCAACCGTTTCCAGCAATAAAGCCCTTAAAAGGGCTCCGAGAGTTAGTTGCTATTATATACCCCCGGTTGAAACCGGGGGCTAATCCTAATCTTTTTTATATGTCATCCCTATTTGTCGATTGGCGCAAGCGGAATGTCCTGTTTATTCCCCTCAACACGCCTCAGAAGGTCATTCTTTCAGTAAGATTTCTGACTGGTGCGCCAGCGCTGAAAATCGGTAAACAACATATGTAAAAGCGCTTGCTGAAAATCCTTATCATCATTGAATTTTTTATAAAAATCAAAGTTCTCATCAATCATCTGACGGGCATGTTCTTTGGCTTTGTCATCAAAGGTGAGTTTGGCGTTTTCCGGAGGATTGACCACCGCACTTTTCTGCACCGCTTCATCCTGATAAAGGCGCTCGCGAAAGGATTGAAACACTTTATCGCTTTCCTCAAAGTCTGTCCCGAAGCGTTCATTAAGGACTCTGATAATCTCTGAAAGGGATTCCAATTCAGCTGTCCGGCTGCCGGTTTCACCATCCAGACTATCCGGTTCAATCTCGCCTTCTCCCCGGTCGAGAGAAATCTTGCCCTTGTGCATGCGTTGCAGGCGATAGGAATCCATATCCACTTGCTGCGTTACCTCCCGGGGCAATTTGGAAGGCCGCAAGGAGATCAACCGCAGCAAATACTTGCCAAACACATACAATTTTTCCAGATCAACATCGGCAAAGGGCAGGATCTGAGCCAGAAAGGCATAGGTGCGCACATATTTGGATAATTTGCGATAGAAATCCCGTCTTTCGTCTTCGGACAGTTCCGCATAGCGGTCCTTTACCGGATTTAAAATAGCATATAAACGGGCTTGCCGGACTTTTTTGCCGAAATAATGGCTGGCAAACTGATCAATATCCAGATCAGAATAGAGATGAAAGGCTTGCAGGTCCTCCATCAAATTATAAAGGACATTCGGATCTGTGCTCTCACTGAGAAAGGTTTTTTCATAATAGGGATCAAACGCCGCTTTAATGGCCGCGGCTTCATTGACAAAATCAAGGACCATGGTATCTTTTTTATGGGGATGGATACGATTCAGCCGGCTCAGGGTTTGTACCGCATTTATACCGCCTAATTTTTTATCCACATACATGGTATGCAACAGGGGCTCGTCAAAACCGGTCTGGAATTTGTTCGCCACCACCAGAAATCGGTAGGCCTGGTGTTTAAATTGTTCCCGGGTTTGGGCCTGGGGTATTGCGTTCAATCCGCTCTCGGTAAAGGATTGACCGGTATCCGGGTCCTTGACGGTTCCGGAAAAAGCCACCAGGGCCTGGTAAGGGTATTGCCGTTCTTTCAGGTATTTTTTCAAGGCCAGAAAAAAGCGCACCGCATGCAGCCGGGAACGGGTCACCACCATGGCTTTGGCCTGGTGCTGAATGGCCGGCGCCACAAATTTATGAAAATGTTGAACGATAATATCCGTCTTGTTGCCAATTGCATGCTCATGCAGATCCACAAAAGATCTTAACAGGGCCGACGCCTTCTGGCGGTCATACTGGGGATCATCCGCAATGGCTTTCAACAGTTTGAAATAACTTTTATAAGTGGTGTAATTTTCCAGCACATCCAGAATAAAGTGCTCTTCAATGGCCTGCCGCATGGTGTACAGGCTGAAAGGTTCCTGTTTGCCGGAATCAGTGACCGTTCCAAACAGCTCCAACGTCTTTTTCTTGGGCGTCGCGGTAAAAGCAAAATAGCTCACATTCGGGAGTTGCCCGCGGCTTTTGATCATCTTTTCAATCCGGTCAACCAGGTCTTCTTCGGTCACATCATCCTGCTGCGCCGCTTCTTCCAGCGAAACCGGGGCCAAGACCTCATTCATCTGGCGGGTGCTTTCACCGGCCATAGAGGAGTGGGCCTCATCGATCAGCACGGCAAATTTCGTTCCTTTGAAATCCCGCATGGCCTCCGAGATCACCGGGAATTTCTGCAGGGTGGTGGTGATGATCTTCTTGCGCTTTTCGAGCGCATCCTTCAGATCCTGACTGGTATCGTCATCGCCAATCGGCTGGACCACGCCGGGCGTATTCTGAAATTGCAAGACCACATTCCGGAGCTGCTTATCCAGAATTCTGCGATCAGTGATAACAATAATCGTGTCAAAAACCGGCTCATCCGCGTAGGTATGTAAGCCGGACAGCTGATGGGCCAGCCAGGCAATGGTATTGCTCTTGCCGCTGCCGGCACTGTGCTGAATCAGATAGGTCTGACCCACGCCATTTTCCCGGGCATGATTGACCATGCTGCGCACTGCTTGCAGCTGATGATAACGCGGGAAGATCAGCTGCTCGGTCTTTTTATCCTGGCCGGTGCGGGCATCATTCTCAGTCACTTCCAAGGTGTGGATAAAGTGCTGGATCAAATTCAAAATACTGTCCCGGGTCCAGATCTTTTCCCACAGGTAGCTGGTGGCATATTGCTCATCACCCAGAGGTGTGGGATTGCCGGCACCGCCTTCCCGGCCTTTATTAAAGGGTAAAAAATAGGTCTGGCCTTTCTCTAAATGGGTGGTATAGTAAACCTCATTGGGATCAACCGCAAAATGGGCCAGGCAGCGCTTGAACCGGAACAGGGGCTCCCGGGGATCCCGGTCGCTCCGGTACTGCGCCATCGCATCTTCCACATTCTGACCGTTCAGCGGATTTTTCAATTCGGCTGTGAAAAGCGGCAAGCCATTCAAAAAAATTACCAGATCCAGACTCTGTTCGGTCTCCTCGCTGTATTTTAACTGCCGGATCACGGCAAAAGAATTGGCGCGGTACTTCTTCCGCAAGGCAACATTGAAACCGGTATTGGGCCGGAAATAGGCCAGGTGAAAACGGCAACCCGATATTTTTAAAGGATGGCGCAGACAATGCAGGGTGCCGCGCCGCTCTATCTGGCGCCTGAGCCGCTGCAAGAGCTGCGAACGGGCATCGCCGGCCGTCACTTTCTGAAACTTACGCCACTCAGCGGGTTGGGTGGCACGGATGAAATTCAGGAGCTCTGCCGGCAGTAAACAGAGCGCCCGGTCATAGTCCTGAGTGGTGCGGCGCTGAAAACCACCCGGCTGACCCGCAACCTCATAGGCCCGGAACGGCTCAGTACTGCGCTCCGGAGCCAAGTCCCGCTCCTGCAACAGGGTGGCTTCCAGATCAGTTTCAAAATACTTTTCACGGATTTGCTGGCTCATGCACTAACCTCCTCAACAGGTACTTCATCCCGCACATCTATTTTACCGGTAACGGTGGCCGAAATCAAGGCCTGGCGGTATTCTTTTAAATGCTGTATGCTGTTTTCTATTTGAATAATTGTGTGATCAATCACCGCAGTCTTCCGGTCGAGGAAGGTGGCGATGGCGCGTTGTTCGGGGAGGGGAGGTAAAATTACTGGAATACCTCCCATAACGCTTTGATTTAATTTGTCACGAGTTGAACCCCAGATATAATCTTTATAATTAACCACATTTAAATACGATTTAAGATAATCAGTATCGATATTTTTATTAGGTAGAAGCACATGAACATGGTTATTTACCCATACTTTTCCAATCACCTTAAAAGCAACGTCTTTAAATTTCTCGAAAAAAGGGGCTCCATCTTCACCGAGCAGTATTAATTCATTATCGAATAAATAGTCATTGATATAATCTACAATTCCATTCGCACCCCAGTATGGGATGTTGCCTTTAATCTGTGATCGCTCCTCTGAATTAAGTGGGATACGCTTACTATCTAGACACTTTGTATAATATCTAAGTCTTGAGCGTTTCCAATAGCTTGGTATTTCCCCAATCCACTCAATTCCCGAGGATTTCATGGGCGCATCCGGGTCCAGGCCTTTGGTCACCGCTTTGGTGATCAGCGCCTGGCGCTTTTCCTTGAGCCGCGCGATGAGCTGCTCTTTCTTCTCAATCAGCTGGTCAATGGCGGCGGTCTTGCGGTCGAGGAAGGCAGCGATGGCGCGTTGTTCGGGGAGGGGAGGGAGAGAAATATCGATGCTTCGTACGTCATAAGTACTTAAACCATATCGGGTAATACCATTGGCTCTCAAACCAAATTCTTCTCGGTATTTTTTAGATTGAAGCAGTCTAAAAAGATAGCCTCCGAGTATTTCTCTTCCCTTGCATTTAATTAGTGATAAATGATAACCACATACTAGATTATCTTTGATCTCTTTTACCAATGCAGGAACTGCAATATCATCCGCTATTTCCGAATCCTTTGTGATGATAATGTCATCAAGTTCTAACTTAAACTTTTCTATCTGACTATTGGTAGCAGTCGCTTTCATAAATTCAATATCATTAGTAATGAACTCATTATAATAGACATCTGTATAATTGCATAAATCGACTTCTATTTCGTTTTCATCCGTTTTTTTATTCACATTCGACGGATTTGTATTCGAAACAAATTTTAACTTTTTTATACTCCATTTTTCCGGTACTAATCCAATCCACTCAATTCCCGACTCTTTCAGTTCATTTTGTTTACGGTAGCGCATGTTAATATTGGGTTGCTTTTTTTGTCTGCACCATGATTTTCCCGATTGGCATGATTACCTGGTTTTTGGGTGATTTTGCTCTAGTTGTTAAAATCATGTAATATCCTAAATCATAGTGCAGACGATTTGCGGGTGAGTGGTAGCATATTAACAATCATCCTACTATTTCTTCAAATTTTTCATGGTTCCAAATCTTCTTACAAATTTCATAATACAATTGTTGCCGTTTTTTCATTTCATCTGATTTAAATGTTTCATACGGTTCAAATGGAAGGCCATAGTATTCTTTCATCTTTAAAAATCCTGGATTCTTTTCATAGCATAATGGATTTAGCGATTTCGCTAATAGATTTTGGCCAAAATAGTGTTCCCTTTTAATTCTATATTCTCTATCGCTGTAACTTTGGTTAAACTTACGCGGTAACAGGAGTAGGCCTCCGAAGTTATTCCGGAATTCACGGAACTCATACTCGTTATCAAACTCATCAGTGTGTCGTTGGTACTTATCCGCCCATATATGCTCAATTTGGTATATATTTTTCTTTACATTTAAATATCCTGAAATATCAGAGGGCATATCCGATTCCGTCTCAATAAAATGGGTCATGCGTGCTAAAATATAGAACAAATACTTTTTCGTAAAATTATTCATCCTAACTGTTAGAATTCCATCAATTTGATAGGGATTGGTTTTTATCCATTCTAACAATATATCAGCTAAATTTGAAATACTTTTATCTCGTAATCTTCTCCCTAATTGAAACATGCTATAATACATATCTGAATAGGAAACACTTTTGTAATTCACGACTCTCTGCATAAAATAATAGTCCATAAAATATGTAATTAATCTGATCTTGGTTTCAGTTGTGGACTGAGGATCACTCGGGTCTAAGGAAGAAAGGACTAGTTGATATTGAAGGGTAAAATTATTGTTCGCATTGAAAAAGACTTTATCATATTTATCAGTCAATTCAATTGACCATTGTCTCAAATTTTTGTACCAGCGTAGATAAAACTCATAATCCTGTTCAAGAAATCGTTCGAAATCTGCTGAACTATTCAACCCAATTTTGTTATTATTATCTCTGATCCATTTGTGGTATCGAGCAATTTCCTCAAAATCTTTATTCTCCGCTCCGCGTTTCCTTTCTCTTATCGATTCCGCATATTTTGCACGAAACCAGGCACGGAAAAAATCCGAATCCTCTTCTTTTGAAAATTTTCGCAAGTCATGAATACTTATTTTCCAAGCCTCATTTAATCGATCACGAACACTTTCTTGCGAAATATTCGCCAACAGATATCCCTTAAGCATATCAGTTGAAGTAAGTTGCTGCCCACGATCATTCATCGTTTCAAATATCAGATATGCATCTTCATCAGAATATGCGGTTATCTGCACGAGATCGACGTTATCCTTCAACCAATCAATAAAATATGGTAGTGCTCCATTCTTAATATCTTCCGGAAATTCTCGTTCAATATCCTGATATCGGTTCCAAATATTTTGATTGGACTCAGATTCATCAGAAACATCAAAATCATTTCCTTCATATATTGCTTTGATTACTTTTGTCCGGTCCTCGATGTCGATATTGAATGTTTTAGTTCCATATTTTTCAGAGAAGATTAAATCATTTATATCAACTTTCATGTCATGAGATTTCTGTAAATGGTTTAAATATATCAGCAGTAGAGTTAGAGAAGTCAATCGTTGCTGTCCATCAACAATATATTTTTGACCTCCTCGTTCACATACAATTATTGCCCCGAGATAGTAACGAGTATATTTCTCGACTGCGCTTCTCCCATCTCCTTTTTGATATGACTCAAAAAATTTGCCCGAAAAATCATCTAACAGTTCCTGAATATGCTTTTCTTCCCACCGATACTCTCGTTGGTAATAATCGATAGTATACTTCGTTTTGGTCAACAATTCACTAACCGTTTTCTCTTTGCCTTGGATTTTATACATAAAAAAACTCCTGATTCTTGACTTGGGACAGACTTGGGACGATGTTGTCCCCGGTTTAATTCACAATTTTTCCAAATACTTTTTGCCGATCTCCGTAATGGTGTATTTCTGCTCCGGATGTCTCGGCGCGTCGGGATACAGATACTCAATCAGACCGTAATCCATAAGATTATTCACCATTCGGCGAAAATGGCCTGTTCGTTTTGTCAAACCCATCTCACGCAGCAATTCATTGAGCGAACTTGGACCGCTGTCCAGTGTTTGAAGAATTCCCGTTTCGGTAGGATTCAAGGAGTCCGGGAGAGCTTGGTCCCCAGCTTGGTCCCTAGCTTGGCCCCCAGCTTGGACCCCCACTCGAGCTTCCTCATGGATTGGGATGTGTGCAAGGAAGTAACTTGCCTTATCATCCGTTTCAAAATGCGGTTCCGGAGATCCGTTGTTCTCCATTGCAGCGTAAATTTTCGGAAAGCCGGTTGCCCGTCCCTCTGTGAGACGCAGTTCCTTCAGAAATTCGCCAATACGACGATTTCTGTACGTTCTTGCTACTATGCGTCTCTCCTGGAGCTTCTTATTATCCACAGGGGGAAGGGGGCCCGGAAAACTCAACACTTCAATCTGATCTTGACGGATATTCACTTCTATGGGATCATGATGATCATAACTCCGGTGATAAACCGCATTGGCGATCACTTCTTCGATTGCAGCGTAGGGATAATTGTAGAATCTTTCTACCTCCGCTTGATTGGGAACTTTGCGCACCTGCTCGGCGATAACGTTAGTCTCGATATAATGCAGTGCATCTCTTAATTGATGGTGTATCGGCCCCGTGAAAGATTTTTCCGAGAACTCGTCGCCAACGTCATCACGATATACAACAACATCGATTTGTGCCCCAGGGAAAAACTGTTCCGGATGTTCATTGAACATAAGCAATCCCACATTAACCGGCTGCAGATTCTCCTCTGCGCCCTTTGCAATCTTCATCCGCTGACACAGATCTTTGAATGCAATGGAATCCACTTCCTCATAAAGTTGGCTATCCACTTCCGACAGAAAGCTCTTCACAAGACTTTTGTCTATATCATCCAGTGAGGCTTGGTGGTTGACCCTGTCATCATAGGGTACATTGGCAGCAAGCTCATGTAATTGTTGTTTTTCCTCTCTATCCGCCTGCACCGTTGAACTATATCTTCTAATCCATTGTCTTCGTCCTGTCGATTTATCACCTAACGACACCGGTGCATCATAGGGACGGTTATCACCACCGGGACACCAAAGAACAAGGATATGTTCTCCTTGGTATTCAGTGAAATGAGTTAGGGCATAATAATTTGGCAGAATCTTTTTGCTAAGTTGAATGAGATCTTTCTGGATAGAATCGAATTGATTGACATTTAAGCCTTCTGGGGGCAAAACAGGTTGCCCATCTTTATCCTCTTCTATCCCTATGATAATGTACCCACCGCCAAGGTTATTAATGTCATTTCCAAAAGCGCACATGGTGTGCATTACAGGCTGCGGATTCCATCCTCTTTTAAACTCTTTGCGCTCGTCTTCCACAATGGAGCCGGTTATCAATTCTTCGATATTTATGGGAAGTGCCATGGTATTAGTCGGAAATAACCTCACTGAGCAGTTCCTGAATCTCCGATTCCAGGGATTTTATTTCACCTTCAATCTCCTCGATGGGACGCGGCGGCTCATAGGTATAGAAATGGCGGGTAAAGGGAATCTCGTAGCCCACACGCCCCACTTTACCATCCTTGTGGTCGCAATATTCGGGATCAATCCAGGCATCGGGTACATGGGGCTTGACTTCCCGTTCAAAATAGACATAGACATCTTCATTCAGGGGCACATTCTCATAATCACGTAAATCCGTGTCCGGTTCGGGCTGGCCCTCTTTATCCCGCACGATATCGGCTTCCTCATCCTGCTCACCAATGGCGCGGACAACAGCATTGATCAGACTCTGCTTGGGTTTGTAATCCTGTTCCCGACAGCGCTCCTTGAAGTGTTCCAGGAAATCTTTCCGGTTGGTAAACAGTTCATCCTGCATGGCGTGCAGGATATTGAGAATGAGTTCCTGCTCCTGTTTCCCTGTGCTAATCTCCTGTTCCTTGGCTTCGGGGTTCTTCTTCCGACTTTTAGCCAGATTCTGGAATACACTTTCCGCTTGCAAGCGCTCGATCCGTTCCGGAACAGCATGGAAGTTTAACCGCAGCGGCTGCTCTACTCTGAGCTTGCGGAAGCCGAGTTCTTCATTATCAAAAATCTTGACTTTTTCACCCTCGGTAAACCCGGAATAGAGCACGGCGATTTCCTGAATCTGTTCATCCGAGATCTCACGGCGCTTATCCCCTAAGCTTTTGCGCATGGGCACCCAGATATCCGTAGCGTCGATCAATTGCACTTTGCCTTTCCGTGGGGCTGATTTCCGATTGGTCAAAAACCATATATAGGTGGCGATTCCGGTATTATAAAACAGTTGCTCCGGCAGGGCGATAATAGCTTCCAGCCAATCATTTTCCAGAATCCAGCGCCGGATCTCACTTTCACCGCTGCCGGCATCACCGGTGAAGAGAGGCGACCCGTTATGAATCACAGCGATTCGACTGCCGCCGCCAGCCTCTTGCAGGGGTGCCCGATGGGCCAGCATATCCAGGGTAAACAGCAGTTGCCCGTCACTGCTGCGGGGTAATCCCGCTCCAAAGCGTCCGGCATAGCCCCTCTGATATTCATCCTCAACAGCCTGTTTATCGCGTTTCCAATCCTTGCCATAGGGTGGGTTGGCCAGGATATAATTGAAGGTGTCACCGGTGTGCGCTGGATCCGCAAGCGTACTGCCCTGGAAGATATTCTCGGCATCGCCGCCACCACCGGTTTTCAGAAAGAAATCGCTCTTACAGACAGCATAGGTTTCAGGGTTCAGCTCCTGGCCATAGACGCGCACATCTGCCTGGGGGTTATAATCATGAATCTTTTGCTTGGTGATGCTGAGCATGCCGCCTGTCCCGCAGGCTGGATCGTAAACCTTGATGACCTTACCGGCTTCGTGTAAGCCTTCGATATCAGGTGACAGCAGGATTTCCGCCATCAGATGAATCACTTCCCGCGGTGTAAAGTGTTCACCGGGATTTTCATTGGTGGCTTCATTGAATTTGCGGATCAATTCCTCAAAAATATAACCCATTTCCGTATTACTAACCGCATCAGGGTGGAGGTCGATTTCGTTGAATCGCTTGAGTACCAGATATACCAACTTATGATCTTCCAGCTTGCGGATCGTGTTTTCAAAATCAAAGTTATAGAGCACTTCCCGCATATTCTCGGAAAAAGCATTGATATAGCGCATCAAATTATTGGCGATATGGTCAGGATCATTGAGCAATTTTTCGAAATCATACCGGGAAGTATTATAAAATGCATAGCCCGCTGCCTGACGCAATAAATCGTCCAGATCATCTAGTTTGTCTTTATACTGATGATAGGTTTTCAGAACATTTGCTTTGGTCGGTTTTAAAACACTATCGACCCGCCGGAGTACGGTAAAAGGTAAGATGACATCCTGGTATTTACCGCGTTTGAAGCTATCGCGGATTAAGTCGGCAATCGACCAGATAAAATTGACTTTGTTGCTGAAATTCTGCATAACTACCTAATTGTTACAATTTAGAGCTAATACAAATATGGTCATCAGTGAAAATTTCCATCTTTAAATTCAATTTAGCCATATTTTCTTTATATCTAAATAGAATTTTAGCCTGTTTTTAAAATCCTGACAGGATAATGATCCTGTATTAGAGCGGATTAACCCCCAGGAATCAGCAAGACAACGCAAGAACGAGAACGGTTTCAACCGTTTCCGGCAATAAAGCCCTTAAAAGGGCTCCGAGAGTTAGTTGCTATTATATACCCCCGGTTGAAACCGGGGGCTAATCCTAATCTTTTTTATATGTCATCCCTTTTTGTCGATTGGCGCAAGCGGAATGTCCTGTTTATTCCCCTTCTCTTCACAAGAGAAGGGGCTAGGGGATGAGTTCCATCTTCCCGCTACTCCCGCAGGGCGGCTTTGGTGAACCGGTAAGCCGGGATATCCACATTGAATGCAATAGATTCAATGATATATTCCGTACCTTCGCCCCGAGACAACATATCCTTGAAGACCATCTTTTTCGGATACCAGCGGTTTTGCTGGCGCATGACTTCCTTAACCAGCGTGCTTTTCAGGAGCTTTCCGCTCTTGGCATACCGGTTTTCCTGCAAAGCGATCATCCGCTCCTGGTCGACCCACATCTTGCGGGAATGATAAGCAATATCCTCTTTTTTGGCGGTCAGCGCCAGCACCCAGCAGAGGCGGCCGTTCAGAGTGTCCTCACCCGCCACTTCCGCGCTATACATATGCTCCAGTTTGGGATCTTCCATCAGGTCTTCATAGGAGAGGTCGGAGCCCATCACCGACTGGCGCAACATATGGCCGGCAATCCGGATGGTACGGTCGGTTTGGGGCGAATACATCCAGAGCTGGTCTGCCAGCTTCAGCATTTTGGTGCCGGCTTCCCGCGGTGGTGACAGGTATTCGGTAAAGGATTTTTCCGTACCCTGGATCCAGGATTTGGCGGTGATGGACCGGCTGGCACGCCGTCCGTGGATGATCATGGTGGTGGTTGCCACCATGTTCTCCGCCGAAAGATTCTGGTCGATTTGCTGCAAGATCTCGCTCCCGGATGGAGCCTGCGCGATTCCAAGCAGGGGAATAAAAATGATAAGAGCTAACATTAACTGTTTCATTGCACTTCCAATTCTTTAAAGAGTTGCGCGGTTTCGCGTTTATAAATCCCCAGGCCGGCGATCATGGACCCCAGGGTGGTCGCCAGGAACCCCGGGAAAAACCCGATGTAATAGCTGGTAACAGTCACCCGGGCCCGGATGACATTGGGCATCAGCATGGTGGAACCGCTCATCATATCCTCCATGTTGACGCCGTGGGCCTGCATATAATAAGAGGCGGCCAGTCCCAGGGCCGTGCCGATTACCGAGCCGATAAAGCCGATCATCACCGCTTCGCCGATCATGGTGCGGTAGATGTGTCCCTTGTCCTCGCCGATGGCGAGCCGCACCCCGTATTCACCATAGCGGCGCAGGGTGCCCATCAAACCGGTATTCCACAGAACAATTGACATGACAACCACAAAGATAGCCACAATGATCCCGGAGAGGTAATCCACATACTGGAGCATACTGCCCAGATCATTCTGCTCGCTGAGCTTTAATATAGTCGGGGTGAATTCGCTATCATCGGATTGGGAAAGGGATGCAAATTCCTGAACAACGGCGCTGGCCCGCTTTTCCTCATATCGCCCATCCTTGAAAAACCCCAGCAATTCGCCAGCGGCGTCTTCCATATTCAGTGCTGCCTGAATCCCACTGATATCAGCGATGACACCGCCGCGATCCATGGCCTGCACACCGAAATGGACTGTGCCCACTATCTTGAAATTCTGCATGGCCATCCCGCCGTACATGCCGGAGCTGATCAGCGTGGCTTGGTTGCCCAGCTCTATTTCCAGCTGCTGGGCGAAATTCTCGCTGACCAGGATTTCAAAGGACTCTTGGGGCAATCGCCCCTGCACCAGAGCACCCCGGATATCCAGTCGCTCCACTTCTCTACTGGACGGATGCAGCAGATCAACGGCTATACCGGTGGCCGGACCCTGGGAGCGGGTCTCGCCCTGTTCATTCGGAATATCAATCAAGCCACCAAACATCATACGGGGAGTCCACTGCAGTTCCGGGAATTGCTGCGCGAGTTTCCGGCGCAATTCCCCGACATTAAGCAGAGCCAAATCATTGGGTACCTGTTCCATCTGGGCTTGATAGGCTTTAGTGACGACCTTGACATGCCCGGTATAAAAATTGGCATTTGTACTAATGATATCGGTCATTTCACCTTTCATGAAGCTGTAGAGAAAAACCGTGATAAAGACACCCATGGCAGTAACAATCAGCGGAAAAAGCGAGCGGGAACGATCCCGGATCAAGCCGGTAAAAAGAAACCAGATCATGACATTTTCCCCCTCAATGCATCGGTTGGTTTCAGGTTTGCGATTTTACGGGTCGGCAGGTAACTCACAATGGTGACGCTTACGAAAATCAGAATGGTTGTGCCAATAACGAGGCTGGCACCGTAGGTTGGATAGAGTGCCTCGCCCAGCGGAATGCCAAAATCGCTGGCATACTCCGGCATGGCAAAGCCGGTATTCGCAAACCAGGTTAACAGCGGAACGCCGTAGACAGCCCCCAACAGGATCGCCAAAATGGCATGCATGGCGCCTTCCAGGGTGAACAGCCGGATCAACATGCCGCGGGTCATGCCCAGGGAAATCAGCGTGCCCATCTCCTTGCGGCGCCGCCAGAGGGACAATACCTGGGTATCGAATATCGCCAGCAGCGCCATCGCGAGCAGCAGAATATAGACAATCGAACCGGCGACTGTTTTTGTCTGGACGATCTCATCGATCTCCTTGGTCAGATACTGTAAATCCCGGAAAACCCAGCCATCGGCCTGGGTGATATTTTGAGCCTCCTCGCCGCGGACGACCAGCGTGGCTTCGCCGGGCATGCCCAGCATGGATTGCAGCGTTTCCAGGGGCAGCCAGATCTGGCCCTTATCTACTGAGGAAACTGTGGTATGCATGATCTCCACAATTTTCACCTCTTTGGCATCAAAGGTCCCCTGGGCGTCACGCCAGCGAACAGTGATGTAATCGCCCCGCTCAAGTTTCGAATTCTGGGCCATGCGCGTACCAATGACGCCCGGGAGCTCTGCTTCCGCGGTCTTCATGGCCTGGGTGGGAATACCCAGGATGTCCTGTTCCGGAGGGATGCCTTTCAGGGCAATGGTTTTGATCCGGCCTTCCGGATAAATGGTGCCCTGGGTGATCAGGATCGGAGCCACTTCGCCCCGGACGGCAGCCGCCTGCAAATTTTCCGGGATTTTTCCGTGGCTGTCCTCCAGGGTCAGCGGATCATAGGGATCGTATTCCGGATGCCAGAACTGGCCCGTGCCCATTTCCATCTGGATCAGGGCATCTTTGGCCCGGTCAGCCATTCCTTTGTACAAGCCCTGCAAACCGATAATCAGAACGAAAGCCAGCGAAAGTACGATCACATTCAGCCAGGTGCGTACCCCCGCCCCGATTATATTTTTTAAAGCTAAATGAAACGTTAACATAATGACCTTCCTATGATAGCTGAAAGGATGCTCCTAGAGATATCCTGTTGTCCAGGTGTTGGTATAAGTGTCCCCTGCGGAATAATTATTAATAGAATAGAAAACAAGTATATGTGTTTCATTGAACTTCCAATTCTTTGAAGAGTGCGGCGGTTTCGCGTCTGTAGATGCCGATCCCGGCAATCATGGACCCAAGGGTGGTGGCCCCAAATCCAGGGATAAATCCCACATAATAGCAGCCCGTGGTTATCCGCGCCGTAATAACATCCGGGATGAGCAGGGTGGCATTGCCCATTAAATCCCCGATATCAATTCCGTGGGACTGCATATAATAGGCAGCTGCCAGCCCCAGCAGCGTGCCGAGCACTGACCCGACAAACCCGATTATCAGAGATTCAGCGATCATGAACCGATAGATATGTCCCTTGTCTTCGCCAATCGCCAGCCGGATACCATATTCACCGTAGCGACGCAACATGCCCATCAAACGGGAATTCCAGAGCACAATTGACATGACCAGAATAAAGATCACCACCATAATACTGGATACCACATCTACATAGGCCAACATGGAATCCAGATCATTCTGGTCGGTCAGTTTGAGGATTGTGGGCGCGAATTCACCCTTCTCTGAGCCATACAGATCGGCAAATTTTTGGACCACAGCCTGGGCCCGCTCACGGGTATATTGACCATCTTTGAAATAACCCAACAACTCACTGGCACCGTCATCCATATTAAGTGCTTGGCGGATCCCGCTAATATCGGCGATAAGTCCGCCGCGATCCATGGCCTGGATGCCAAAATGGACTGTTCCGACCACTTTGAAATTCTGCATGGCCATGCCGCCATACATGCCGGAGCTGATCAGGGTCGCTTGTTTACCATTCTCAATTTCCAGATCATGGGCAAATTCCGCACTAATCAGAATTTCAAAAGGCGTCTGTGACAAACGCCCGCTGACCAGTCCGTCCCGGATGTCCAGGCGTTCCAGCTCATCACTGGCGGGATTCAACAGATCCACAGCCATACCAGCGGCTGGTCCCTGGGCCCGGGTCTCCCCCTGCTCATCCGGAATGTCCAGCAATCCGCTGAAATGGATGCGCGGTACCCATTGAATCTGCGGAAACTGGCGAACCAGTTTTTCCTGTAATTCCGGGACTTCAAGCAGCGCCAAATCGTTGGGCGCCTGTTCAATATGGTCAGCATAAGCCCGAGTGACGACTTTCACATGGCCAGTCTGAAAGTCCGCATTGCTGGTGATGATACCCGTGATTTCACCCTGGATAAAACTATATACAAAGACGGTCAGCATCACCCCCAGGGAGGTCACCACTAACGGAAAAAGGCTCCGCGACCGATCACGCAATAATCCGATCAACAAAAACCAAGTCATGAGAATTTCCCCCTGAGTGCATCGGTCGGCTCCAGTTTGGCGATTTTCTTAGTCGGTAGGTAACTCACGATGGTTACTGCGATAAAGACCAGGATAATCGTACCGATGACCAATCCGGCGCCGTATGCCGGATACATGGTTCTACCTAGCGCCATTCCATAGGATTCCACGTACTCCGGCATGGTAAAGCCGGTTCGTGCAAACCAAGTGAGCAACGGAATCCCGTAAACCGCCCCCAACAGAATCGCCAAGATTGCATGCAGCGCTCCTTCTAGGGTAAACAACCGGATCAGCATGCCGCGCGGCATGCCCAGGGCCATCAGGGTGCCCATCTCCTTGCGGCGCCGCCAGATGGAAAGCACTTGGGTATCGAAAACCGCCAGGAGTCCCATGCCGAGCAGAAAGAAGTACAGGAAGGATAGGGAGACATCCGACATCTGCTGGATCTCATCGATTTCTTTGGTTAGATATTTGACATCCCGGAAAACCCAATCCCCTGCGGAAGTCATGTCCCGGATGGCATCCCCACGCACAATCAGGGTCGCTTCACGCGGCATGCCCAGCATCTTCTGCAATTGCGCCAATGGCAACCAGATCTGGCCGTTATCTATTGACTGCACAATGGTTTCCATGATCTGCACAATGCGCACATCAGCCGCATCATAGGTGCCATGGACATCCCGCCAGCGGACCGTGATATAGTCACCCACACTCAGGTTGGAATGCTCCGCCATATTGCTCCCGATTAAGGCTGGAATATCCGCTTCACCGACAGCCAGAGAACGGGTTGGCATTTCAAGGATGCTCTGTTCAGGGGGAATACCTTTCAGCAGAATAGGCTTGATCCGCCCCTCCGGAAAGATCGTCCCCTGAGTAATCAAAACCGGAACAGCATCTCCTTCGGCAACTGCGTTCTGCAAATTTGCCGGAATCTGTTCGTGGCTTTCATTCAGCGCGAAGGGATCATAGGGGTCGTATTCCGGATGCCAGAACTGACCGGCGCCCAGCGCCATGCGAATCATGGCATCCCTGGCGCGGTCGAGCATGCCCCGGTACAACCCCTGCATGCCAATGATCGTGACAAAAGCCACGGAGAGCACGATCACATTCAGCCAGGTGCGCCCTCCGGCACCCATGATATTTTTAAAAGCCAGACGCAAAGTGACCATAAAAAATATCCTATGCCTTTACGATTTCATCGGCCGCAACCTTGCCATCTGCCAGCGATATCTTGCGGCGCAAATATTGGATAACCTTTTCATCATGGGTGGCAAAGATAAAGGTGGTCTGCAGCTCCCGGTTCAACTTTTCCATCATCTTTAGAATATTGTGGGAATTGGCTGCGTCCAGATTGGCCGTGGGTTCATCAGCCAGGACAAGGGCCGGCTTTTTGACCATGGCCCGGGCCACGGCAACCCGCTGGCACTCACCACCGGAGAGCTGCGCCGGCTTGGATTTAATCTTATCCATGAGTCCCACCCATTCCAGGGCATCGCGGATCATGGTATCCATCTCCTTGGCGGTCAGCTTTTTCAAGAGCAGCAGCGGCAACTTTACATTTTCATAGACCGTGTAGACCGGCAGCAAATTATAGGTCTGGAAAATAAATCCCATGTGATGGTTGCGCAGGGCTGCCGCCTCCTTATGGGAGAGCTGGCTAATCGGCTTGTCCAGCACCAGGGTTTCTCCTTCTGTGGGCGAATCCAGAGACCCGATAATGTTCAACAGGGTCGTCTTGCCCGATCCGCTGGGCCCGACAACACCGGTAAATTCCCCTTTGTCAAAGGTGAGATTGATATCCTCCAAAGCGCGAAAGGTGCGCCAGCCTTTGGTATAATCCTTGACTAACGACCGGATCTCGATCAGGGCTGCATTCTTCATGGTTCACCTACCTTATTTAATGATTATATATAAACATAACCTGCCCCCCGTAGCCAGCTCCGGTCTGACCAGTCGGAACGGTTGCTTGGCTGCGGGGATAATGGAAAAGAGCCAGATTTAAGATTATATTATCATAAGTGCGCTGCCAACTGAAATATTTATAAAAGTCCCCCGTCTCCCAGGTATAGAACCCGATTGCAGAGAGATTATCAAAGATTCCCACCGGATAATTTGCCATCAAGGCCGATACATGGATCATGTCACTAGTGTGCAGAAGGTCCTCATAGTAACGATTAAACATATGTTCACCAACGACGTAGAGACCATTACCGATCCCAAAAGTATAATCGCAACCGACGGTCATTGTCTGATCCCACAACTCAGAGAATTCCCTAAAACGGTTGAACTGCACGGCTTCAAACCAAAACCCGACCACAATGTCCCAGCGGCCGTCAAGTGCTAATCGGGATTCCCGTGATTCCCGAATCCCATTATCAACCATACGCCGGTGAAATGTGCAGGCCATTTCTCCGCGGGGAAACGGCAGCTGCAGGCGCCCGCCAAACTCTGGTTTTTTTCCCTGAGTAGGATAGACCTCCAGTCCTTTGGGGTCTTCGTTGCCATACAGACCCCATAACCATACATTGGCATTATTCAGGGTATAATAGCGGGTCAAGAGCCCCCAAACCCCATCGGTTACCCCCAACGGATCGCGCGGATCCAACCGGTCAAACCACATTAAAGCCCGTAAGAGCCGGGCAGGACCAAAATTGATTTTCTGTAATCCGCCCCGGAGCTCCCAGCGGCGGGTGGCCAACCGTAGCTTCAGACGATAAAGATCTGCCTTAACAGCCGGGTCGGCTTGGGTATCGGCGTAATTGTCCAGCGCGGCTTCCAGCTCCCATTGGTAGCGATTTTGCTGCGGGGTATACAGGTATATCCTGGGAATATAGCGCATCCCTAATTGACCATCATATTGGTCCTGCTCATAAAAACCGGTCCCGTAGGCTGACAGCTGTCCGCGAAATTTATATTCCCTGGCATTTAAACCCAGTGATAATAGGCAAGCCCATAATATGATCATGCGTTTCTTAATAATTACCCCCACTATTCCTGATTTCTTGCTCGGACATCATCGGCCACAAAACCATAGGCAAAAAAGGCATTAACTTCCCGGATAAAGGCTTTATAATCAGGGTACAGAGCAGCCAGTTGCTTATTCCGCAAGACTTCAGTCATCTTGTCAGCCAAAGCGATCAGTAATTCCGGTCTTACATCCGGACGGACTTCTCCACGCTCTTTAGCTCTTTCTATAAATTGTTTGAAACGCTGATAACTGCGGGCTTCATAATCCTTTAAAAATTCCTTTAAATCGGGATTTCTCGCTAAATATTCGGCAATCATCTGATCACTCAACTGACTTAGAAAATCATTCTTGAATTCGATAATCTTTCTGATCTTCTCGGCAAAGGAGATCGGCATGGCTTCGATTTCCGCTACCCGGGCATAGCCCTCTTCCAGCCATCTATTCAGCACATGTTTAACCAAATCATTTTTGTTGTTAAAATAGCGGTAAAAGGTCATCTTGCTGGCTCCGGCTTGCTGACAGATTTCCGTCACCGTGACCCGTTTGATGCCAAAGCGCTGAAACAACGCCTCGCCCGCGTTGACGATCTGATAAAATTTTTTGGTTTTTTTTAAAGGCGACATCTTTGCCCTTTATAATTTCTAATGTCGATTTCCCTCTAATCTAAGCCTCCCCGCCTTACGTGTCAAGTAATATATTACGATATGTGTAATTGTATACTACAATCGTAACATTATATGATAAGTGTCTACAAACACGCTTTCTTACAAAATAATTTCATATAAGACTGCCCATTTTTTAGCGAAATCGCTTAAATTATGGCAGTTGTAGCAACGGAGTCAGATGTGATACAATCCGCTCTCCTGTCAAAAGAAAAGCAATATAACCGCAATAAGATCACTATCTCGGTGGTTGAATTTATCTTGGGACTGCTTTTTTTAAGCCTGTTTGTCACTCTGGGATACAGTCTCAAATTGGAGGGCTGGCTACGACAATCTCTACAGCATGATTATCTGGTGCTGATTCTGTTCGTTATCATCCTGGGCACATTAGAGTCGCTGCTCTTGTTTCCCCTCTCTTTTATCTCCGGATATGTGCTGGAACACCGCTACGAACTGAGCAATCAGACCCTGGGCAGCTGGTTATGGGAGAAGCTCAAAGGGGTACTGGTAGCCGCACCGCTGGGTCTGATCCTGCTGTTGATTTTCTACTGGGTCCTACGCCATTTTCCACAAACCTGGTGGCTGATCATGGGCACGGTCATGTTGCTGTTTTCCGTGGTGCTGGCTGAGCTGGCGCCGGTATTGATCTTTCCCTTGTTTTATAAATTCAAGCCACTTGATGATCAGGATCTGGCGGATGATGTCCGAAAATTATGTCATCAAGTCGGTATGCAATTAGAAGGCGTTTATCAATTCAATCTCAGCAAGAGCACCAAAAAGGGCAACGCCGCCTTTACCGGACTGGGCAAAACCAAGCGGGTCCTCTTGGGCGACACCCTGCTTGACAACCTGAAAAAACCGGAAATATTGAGCGTCTTAGCCCACGAGCTGGGCCATTACAAATTAAAACACATGTGGAAAAATATACTTGTAAGTATGCTGACCACCTATCTGGGTTTATATTTAGTGGCCTTGATCTATAAGCAACTCTACCCAAGCTACGGGGAGCACCCCTGGTCTGTTGCGGCCCTGCCCCTGATGGCCATCATCCTGACCCTATACCAGTTCGTCACCACTCCGGTCGTCAATGCCTATTCACGATACAACGAGCGTCAGGCTGATGACTTTGCCAGACAATTGATCGGGGCAAGTGAACCGCTCATTACGGGTTTGCAACAGCTCTCCCAACAGAATCTGGCCGATGAAGACCCTCATCCGCTGGTGGAATTATTTTTCTACAGCCATCCGCCGATCAAAAAACGACTTGCCCGCCTGCAGTAGGCCCTACTTCCAAATCTTACCTTCAAAGCGAGGGATAACAATCTATGGCAAAAGAAACAAAAGCGGCACCGCAACCCCGGAAGCACCAGCCCAACCTGGCCGGTGAGCACCATTGGGGAGATGCCGGACAGCTGCTCCTGTTATTCGTTTTTCTCCTGGTTTATACGATCGATTCTTTCTGGCTGGAATATTCAACCTTCCTGAATGAGCTTATCTCACCCTACATTCGCATTCCGCTGGGCATTGTTTTTTGCGGCTTGGCGGGCTGGTTATCTTTTACCGGTTTATACACTGTTTTTGGCAAGCACGATACCACTGCCCGGGTCATACAGGAAACAGTTTTCCGCTTTCTGCGGCATCCGATCTACCTGGGCGCTATTTTGGTCTATCTGGGGCTGTTAATGTTCTCCCTGTCTCTCTTGGCTGCCCTGGTCTGGATTGTGATCATCTATTTCTATCACTTTTTAGCCATCTATGAAGAGAAGTTACTTTTAAAAAAGTTCGGCGAAGAATATGCGGCCTATATGCAGACGGTGCCCCGCTGGATGCCCCGGCTACGACGCAACGCTCCTTAAATACCAGTATTCCAATCGACAAGCTGAACTGAATTCGCTATTTTAAACCACGTCTGATCGGATTATTGTTATGCAAAAACAGACCCAGGCCTATCTGTACACTGCCCTGGCCATCCTGTTCTGGTCAACCGTAGCCACGGCGTTTAAGCTCTCCCTGCGCTATTTAACGCCCCTTTTGCTACTGTTTTTTGCCAGCTTGACCGCTACTCTGGCTTTGTTCCTGATATTGATCGTCCAGGGCAAGCTACACCTGCTGACCCAGACCAGGCCCCGGGATTATCTCCGTTCCGCCGGGCTGGGGATAATTAATCCCCTAGCCTATTATCTGATTCTCTTCCGGGCCTATGAACTGCTGCCGGCTCAAATTGCGCAGCCGGTCAACTGTACCTGGGCGGTGCTCCTGGTCTTATTTTCCATTCCACTGCTAAAGCAAAAGATCGGCTGGCCCAGCATAGGAGCGATATGCATCAGCTTTATGGGGGTCTTTGTGGTAACAACCCGTGGCAATCTCAGCCTTTTCAAACTGGCCGATTCCTACGGAGTCTGCCTGGCACTGATCAGTTCTGTTTTCTGGGCATTGTACTGGATCTTTAATATACGGGACAAACGCGAGGAGGTCAGCAAACTATTTCTTAATTTCCTGTTTGGGAGTGTGTATATCACGCTGGTGGTACTGGCGACCGGGGCACTGTCCGAGGTAGATCTCAGAGGTCTGCCCGGTGGTATTTATGTCGGCTTGTTTGAAATGGGCCTCACCTTTTTTGTCTGGCTCAAAGCGTTACAACTTTCGGAAAACACAGCCCAGGTCTCAAATTACATCTATCTTTTTCCTTTTCTTTCACTGATCTTCATCCGGTTGCTGGTGGGTGAAATAGTCCTACCCAGCTCTGTGATCGGATTGTTCTTTATTGTCGGGGGAATTTTATTACAGAATTATATACAGCGAAAAAAGTTTAGCCGGCGGCCCCGGTGAAACAAATTATACATACCAGGGGTTATTACTGCCGCTTCCACTCGGTTCCTCCGGGAGTATCTTTAAGGAGAATGCCCTTGTTCTGCAGCTTTTCGCGAATCCGGTCAGCTTTGGCAAAATCCTTTGCTTGACGGGCCTGCTCCCGTTCCCGAATCAGCGTTTTTTCCTCAGCTGTCAAGCCCTTTTCCTCCGTCGGTTGTAACACGTCCAGAATCTGATCAGTGTCCTGCAGAAAGACTTTGAGCTGTCCGGCATCCTGAGCTGACAGTTTCTGTGTTTCTCGGTAGGTGTTAACTTCCCGCACCAATGCAAATAAAGCGCCAAGGGCCCCGGAAATATTGAGATCATCATCCAGAGCGGCGGCAAAATCATCGGCTGCCTTGGTGATCAGGTCTGCTAAATCCGCTTTTTTGGCAGAATCTGTCTCCCGGTTCAGGGACTGCTGGAATTCCCGCAGGCGTTGGATATTTTTGGCTGCATCGGCGACTTGTTTAAAGGTGAAGTTCAACTTTTGACGGTAATGTGTACTCAGCAGGGTCAACCGAACCGCCACCGCATCCCGGCCCATATCCAGCAACTGCCGCAGGGTATACTGATTGCCCAAGGATTTGCTCATCTTATGGCCTTCCACGATCAGGTGTTCACAATGCAGCCAGTAATTCACAAACTTTTGTCCGGTAGCCCCTTCACTTTGGGCGATTTCGTTTTCATGATGGGGAAAAATATTATCCACCCCACCGCAATGAATATCAAAATGATTGCCCAGATAGTGTGTACTCATGGCGGAACACTCAATATGCCAGCCGGGCCGCCCTTTGCCCAGCTCGGTTTCCCAAAAAACATCCTTATCCTCTGGTTTCCAGGCTTTCCAGAGGGCAAAATCACGCAGTTCCTCTTTTTGTGCATACTCATCACTAGCCACCCGGCTGCCCTGCCGCATCTCCGCAAGATTTAAATTGGCCAGCTGGCCATATGCAGGAAACTTGCCGACTTGAAAATAAACCGATCCGTCTTCTGCTCTATAGGCCAGTCCCTTACCCAGCAGTTGCTTGACCATGGCCACCATCTCATCAATATGATCGGTAGCCGCCGGATAGTGTTCGGCCCGTTCAATCCGCAGCGTATCCAGGTCCTCAAAAAAGGCCTTTTTAAAGGGTTGCGTATACTCCCGGAAAGAAACCTGCGCCTGGCGGGAATCGCGGATGATCTTGTCATCAATATCGGTCAGGTTCATCACCTGTTTAACCTGGTAGCCTTTAAACTTCAGGTAGCGCCGCAGCAGATCCTCAAACATATAGGCCCGGAAGTTGCCGATATGGGCGTAATTATAGACTGTGGGCCCACAGGTATATAGCCGCACCCGGCCTTGCTTGATAGGCTGAAAATACTCTTTTTTACGGGTCAGGGTGTTGTAAAAACGCAGGGTCATTTGTCTATCCCCAGAGGTAAACTGATCTTTTTCTTTTTGCGGTCTGAGAGAGGCTTCAAATGCCTGAAATCCACCTGTACCCGATAGGAGGTTTGGATGGCGTCCAGAGAGATGACAAAGCGGCGCTCATTTTCAACATCTTGGACTTTGCCGACAACTCCCCGCAGACTCCCCCTGGTGACCTCCACCAGCTCACCTTTACGAAAATAATGACTGGGCTGCATTTCGGCTTGTTTGTTAAGGGTTTTCTTAAGGGCATCAATCTGAAAATCCGGAATAGGGGCATATTGCCGGTTAAAAGTCACAAAACGCACCGTACCATAAATTTGCAATACAGGTAATGATTGGGTCAGGGGTATGCGCACAAAAACATAGCCTTTGATCAAGGGCTCTTTGATCCATTTTTTACGGTCACTCCACTGGCGACAGCTTTTCTGGAGTGGCACATAGGCTTCAATATTTTGTTCTGTCAGTTTTTCGTAAACCTTTTTCTCGTGCTTCGGGCGAGTATAAACAGCATACCAACGGGGTGAATGCCGCGGATCATCATCGGGATAAATCGGGTAATTAGCTGACATCAGTGACCTCTTTGTATTTCGTCTGGCGCTGCATACCCAATGCGATGATCTGTTCCAACAGCTCGGTAAAGCTGTATCCGGCTGCCTGGGCCGCTTTGGGCACCAGACTGGTATCGGTCATGCCCGGCAAAGTGTTCAGCTCCAGAAAATAGGGGGTACCATCCTCTCCCAGACGGATATCCATTCGTCCGTAACCCGCGCATTTAAGCGCTTTGAAGCCTAAAACAGCGCACTGCTGAATACGCCGGGCTAAGGCGAGTTCCAGGGTGGCCGGCACAATATAGCGGCTCATTCCTTGGGTATATTTACAATCATAATCATAGATGCCATGGCGGGGAATAATCTCAACGATCGGCAGCGCTTGATCCCCCAGCAAGGCCACAGTGATTTCCCGGCCCGGAATGAATTTTTCCGCAATAATCTCATTGTTATATTGCAGGGCGTTTTCAATCGCTGGCCCCAGCTGCTCTTTGGCTGAGACGACTGTCAAGCCCACGGTTGAGCCCTCATTGCTGGGTTTTACCACCAAAGGAAAATCAAGAGTGGTCAGCACATCGTTCTCGATCTTGGGCACTGTATAGGCATTGGCGCGGTTAAAATGCTGCCAGTCAGGAGTGGGGATATTGTAGCGTTCAAACAACAATTTTGAGACCACTTTATCCATGGCAATCGCACAGCCTTCCGTGGCAGAGCCATTGAAAGCATAGCCCATGAGCTGCAGTACAGCCTGTAAATGTCCGTTTTCACCACTGCCTCCGTGCAGAGCATTGAAAATAAAATCAGCCGACCGAACCTGTGGTGTAGTTAAGAGCTGCAACACATTTGTAGCCCCGGCTTGCAGATGGCCCGGGGTAACTGCCACAGAGTGCTCCAGTTGCTCAAGGGGCAGGACCGTATCCAGGGTGATGAGCTCGTGTCCCTCTTCCTGCAGGGCCTGCGAGATCTTATCCCCGCTGTGCAGTGAGACTTCCCGTTCTGATGAAGTGCCTCCTTTTAAAACCACAATTTTCATTGCACCTGCGACTCCCTTTCTATCTCATCAATTAATTTAGCCGCTGTAAGTAAATTATCAACAATATAATCCGGTGCCGACCGCCACTGTTGTGCTGCTTCAGGCGGAACATTGCGGATGCCACTGAGTACCAGAACGGTTTTACAACCGGCGCGGGCCCCGGTTTCAATATCGCGCCAGGAATCACCGATAAAATAGGATCTTGCCAAATCAATATCATGCTCAGCCGCGGCTTGCTCAATATTGGCAGTTCCGGGTTTACGGCACAGACAATTTTCATCGGGATGGTGGGGGCACCAATAGATCCCATCCAGGGTCACGCTCCGGGCCGTCAGATCCTGCTGCATGGCCCCATGGATACGTTGCAATTCCTGACGGGTAATTAAGCCCCGGGCCAGAGCGGACTGGTTACTGATAATGATCAGCTTAAACCCGCTGTCCTGTAAACGCCGCAGGGCTTCACCGGTAAAACTGAACAGCTGAAATTCAGCTAAACTTTTTACATAATCCTTACGGTCATAATTCAGGGTACCATCCCGGTCAAGGAAGATAGCTCTAGGCATACTTAATTTTATTTCAGGTTGCTTGTTTTAAAATATCGACAATCCGTTCGGCCGCCTTACCATCCCAGAATTTGGGCGTCTCTCCTTTTTTAACCTCACCCTCCAGAATAGCCTTGGCTCTGGTTTCAATTTTTTGCGGATCAGGACCGATCAACTCATTGGTACCCTCCCGGATAGTAATGGCGCGTTCTGTGTTTTTACGCAATGTTAAACAGGGAACGCCCAACACAGTGGTTTCTTCCTGTATGCCCCCGGAATCGGTCAATACCAGGCGAGCATCTTTTTGCAATTTCATAAAATCCAGATACCCCAAAGGCTCTGTCACCAGGAGTTTTTCATGCTTATTGATCAGCTCCTCAACCCCGAATTGGCCTAACATTTTGCGGGTGCGCGGATGCATGGGAAAGATCACCGGCAAACGGCGCGATAGCGCTCCCAGAGTACTAAATATTCCCTTCAGGACTTCAACCTCATCTACGTTGGAAGGCCGGTGTAAGGTCACTAAAATATAATTACCCGCTTTGATATGCAGGTCACTCTGGATCTGCCGCTCATCCAGGCGTGGTAAATAGTGATGCAGGGAATCAATCATGGTATTGCCGACAAAAAATATGCGGGAACCGTCGATGCCTTCCGCCTTTAAGTTTTCATCTGCTTCCTGACAGGTTGTGAACAGGTAGTCACAAATACGGTCCGTTACAACCCGGTTGATCTCTTCCGGCATATGCCAATCATGACTGCGTAGTCCGGCTTCCACATGACCAGTCTTGACATGTAGTTTGACCGCTACCAAGCTGCAGGCCATGGTCGAATTGACATCGCCGACGACCAGGACCAGATCCGGTCGCTCCGCCAGCAGGACCTTTTCGTAAGCCATCATGATTTTTCCGGTTTGCTCACCATGCCGACCAGAACCGATGCCCAGATAAATATCCGGTTCGGGCAGTCCCAATTCCTGAAAAAACAGTTGCGACATATTCTTGTCATAATGTTGACCGGTATGCACCAGTCGGGGGATAAAATCCTTTTCAAGTTCTTTTAACAGTCGATAAATGGGAGCGGCTTTCATATAATTAGGGCGGGCTCCCACAATCAAATCAATCTTCATCCTAATCTTACCTCATAAATTGTTGGACGTGTTATTATCCGGAAACTCTTTTAAAGCTAAGGGATTAGGGGCTAAACTCAAATGAAATTTTACCCTTTCCCGGCCCTCAGCTTGACCAGGTAATAATAGATTAGCCAGACAGCTGCCTCTGTTCCCTTAAAAATATTAGGATCGAACAATTGCCAGGATGACGCTGATTATCTTCAACACAGCCTTTTCTTAAGACCTAGATATCCGCTTCAGCGTGTCTGACCTAAAAGAGGGCCCAACGGCATCTTTTACTTTATTTCTATTGCTTAATAGTGTAAAAAATAATATTTTGCAAGGGTATTGAAAACAGTGTTACAAGGGTTAAACCAGTCCCATTGAACAAATGGCTAGCAAATAAACCCAATCCCCTCCGAGAATATGATCAACGCATTGAGCGTTTTCTGTCCGGGGGGAGAACCCAGGAAGCGCTCTGGGTAGCCAAAGAGCAGCTTTATTTGTCGAAATCCATCTACGGAGAGCAGCATGCCGAAACCGCAGCGGTGTTAAACAACCTGGGGTGGTTATACAACCTGGAAGGTGACGACCAAAAAGCGGAAAATTACTATCGGCAGGCCCTGTCGATCAAGGAACATGTCTTTGGTAAAAAATCCCGCGAGCTGGTCCCGACCCTGGAAAATTTAAAAACCCTCTATATCGCTCAAAAACAATATCAAGCCGCCCGTAAAATACTTTATCGTCTCAGTAGATTGGTAAACACCCAAGCCGATTTTCTGCGCCTGCGCAAGGCCAATTATCTGTGTCAACTGGCTGAGATTGAAATACAAAGCCGAAACGATAAATATGCCGAACACCTGCTGTTTGAAGCCCTGAGTTTTTTAAAGACCAATTATGGGGCCCGCCATGCCAATACCGGCCGGGTGCTGGCCAAAATTGCTGACTTGTATCTAAAACAAGCGGCCTATTCCAAGGCTGAATATTTTTATTTGCGTGCCCTTAAAATTTTAAAAAAACAATTATCCAAAAAAGATCCCGATCTGGCCTTTATCCGCCACAAACTACAAAGACTGTATGAAAAGTTCGACGTGATAACCAAAATCCCCTGATTAAAGTATGTATATTTTCTTTTTACTGACCGGTCTGATCCTCTTATGCTACGGCGCCAATTTTTTAGTCAAAGGTAGTTCAACCATCGCGCTAACCTTTGGGGTAAAAAAAATGGTGGTGGGGCTGACCGTGGTGGCGCTGGGCACTTCCATGCCGGAATTTGTAGTGAGTCTGTTTGGTGCTCTGAAAAAAGTGGACAACGTCAGTGTGGGTAATATCGTGGGAAGTAATGTGGCAAACATTTTACTGGTGCTGGGTCTGTCCGGCATTTTCCGCCCCTTCCGAGCTGAAAAACGTATTTTCCAATTAGACTTGCCGGTGCTGCTAATCATTACTATGCTGTTCCTTTTATTCTGCCGGAACGGACTCCTCTCCGGACTGGAGGCAGGAAGCATGCTGGTGTTTTTTATCATGTACATGACCTTTATTATCAAAAACCGGCGTATCGCAGATTTTGACCGTAGTACCCTGGAAAACGTTGAATCCGGACATGTGTTGAAAAATGTGGTGTTCTCCTTAATCGGTATTGCCGGGCTGGTGGTGGGTGGCAATTTAACGGTGCGCGGCGGTGTGGAACTGGCGCGGGTATTGGGTATTTCCGAGCTGACCATCGGCCTGTCTGTAATTGCCCTGGGCACTTCTCTACCGGAGCTGTTTACCAGTGTAGTGGCCGCCGTCAAAAAGGAGCATGAACTCTCCATCGGCAACATCATCGGCAGCAACCTGTTCAACACGGCTTTTGTTCTGGGTATTGTCCCTATTATTCATCCCTTGAGCATTGACCCGAAAGTGATCCGTGTTGACAACATTTTTATGCTGGCGATCACCCTCTTGTTATCTATCTGTCTATACATTGGAAAAAAATTAACCCGCTGGGAAAGCTCTCTGTTTCTTATTTTATATATTCTATTTATTTTAAACCTGCGATTCCGGTTTATCTGACCCCAGCATAAAACCGATATAAACTTTTTTATACCCAGGAGAATCATGAAACTGGCCCTTTATCAATTTAACCCCCAATTTGGTGCTAAAGCTGCTAATTTAAATCGCATCCGGGAGGTTATCCGCGGCCATCAGGATATCGAGCTGTGGATATTGCCTGAACTCTGTACTACCGGATATCAATTTATCTCCCTGGCGGAAGCTAACAAACTGGCCGAGCCCTTTCCGGGAGGCACAACCGCAGCGCTGCTCCGGGAGCTGAGCGCCACTCAGCAAACCGCCATCATCACAGGTGTGGCTGAAAAAGGGTCTTCCCGCCCCTATAACAGCGCAGTGTTATTCGATCAGGGTCATTACCGGGGGAGCTACCGTAAAATCCATCTGTTTGCCGACGAAAAACGCTGGTTTGCAGCCGGTCAGGATCCGCCGCCTCTCTTTGAGGTGCAGGGCGTGAAAATCGGTCTGATGATCTGCTTTGACTGGCTATTCCCGGAAATATGCCGCCGGCTGGCCTTGCAGGGTGCCCAAATGATTGCTCATCCGGCCAATTTAGTGCTACCCTATTGTCAGGATGCCATGCTTACCCGTAGTATTGAAAACCGGGTGTTTACCGCTACGGCCAATCGCATTGGCCGGGAACAGCGCAGCTCTCCGGCCCTTACCTTTACCGGCCAAAGTCAGGTAACCGCACCACAAGGTGTCCGGCTGGCCCAATCGGCGGAAGGGGAAGAGGTGTTGGCCGTGAATATTGATCCGGATGAAGCCCTGGACAAACAGATCACCCCGCAGAACCACATTTTCAAAGACCGCCGGCCCACCCTATATGAGATGGAGAGTTGATATGATATCAAAAAAAAGTGGCAACTAATTTAATTGTGTTTCGGTTGAAAATCTCCATCGGTTATTATAATTTTAATTGAAATAGATTTAGAAGACTTATTATAGGTATCAAAACTGATATAGTAATTAACAAGATTTTGCTTACGAACATATTCTGGTGACCAAGCTTATATTACCATTGATATGATTTCCAAAAAAGACCAGGAGGCCCGGGCAAAAGAAGCCCTTGATATGCAATGGTTACGCAGCTATACCGATCTGATTGTGGTTAAGCTGCGTACGGAAGAATTTAATGAATCCCGGGCTATTATCTTTCTGGAAAAGGTGAAACAAAAAATCTTAGCCCGTTTTCCGGACTGTGAACGAGAATATGAACTGATCTACGGGCGGCGCTTTAAACGCATTCTGCTGCGCAAGGGAGTGCTGCTGCCGCTGAACATGCCGGCGGCATCCCCCAGCTAGCCCGGCAGTTGACCGCTCATCCCCGAGAGGCACATCTTTCTAACTCAAGGTCTGTACTTCGGACGTCTTGCACCGGGATTATAAAACCCTTAAGTTAACAGGGATTTAAAACTTGAGTAATAAGATGTTTCATATCTATTGATAGGGCTCCAATAACAATGGCAAAACCCCTAAATGAATTCGGTGGCTGGCTCCGGTTTTTTCAGATCATTTGCTATCTGAACATAGTGTTCTCTATAACGGTAATTTTCATGTCACTGGGAACTCTGCTGGAGGGCATCCACATTATTAATAACCTGTTGGCCCTAGCCCAACTCGTTCTGATAACCTTATTTCTTATCCGGATTGTCCGTGTTGTGAGCTTGCGGAACCCGGAAACCGTTACCTTGATATCCGATTATCTGTACAAAATGTTCCTAGTGGCGGTAGGCTATTTCCTCCTGGATACATTGATTACCATGCTTAAAAATGACTGGTCCTGGTCACTGGAAAACACCCAGGCACTGGGTGCGGCGATCCAGACCATGCTGTGGTGTGCCATCTGGCGCACTTATTTTGCCAGATCCCGGCGGGTCAAAGCCTATTATCAGATTGAGAACCCCTCACGACAAGGGCCTGCAGCATAAAACAAATTAGCTATTGCTCCGGCTCACGACCTAAACGGGACTTTACAGATAAAACAAAGCGCAACACCCTGCTAAGTACATAAAATATCATTGAAATTGGTGGCTATATTTAGTATTCTTTTTATGCTGATATGTTACTCATCTGCCCGACAGGTGACAATTAAATCAAAAGGAGCTCATTAACCAAAAAGGAGTCGGCATGCAAAACCGGGACACAGCCTGGAATCTTTTATGCCAATATACCCAATCAAAAAATCTGCGTAAACATGGCTTGGCCGTGGAGGCTGCCATGCGACACTATGCGCGACACTTTAACCAGGATGAAGAGCTGTGGGGTATTACCGGCCTACTACATGATTTTGATTATGAAAAGTATCCCGATGCGCAAAACCACCCCTATCGCGGGAATGAAATCCTGAAAGCCGAGGGATACCCGGAAAAGCTGCGCAAGGCTATCATGGGACATGCCAGCTATACCGGTGTTCCCCGGGATAGCTTAATGGCCAAAACCCTGTTTGCCGTGGATGAGCTGGCCGGATTTATTATTGCTGTTGCTCTGGTAAGACCGTCCAAGAGCATTTATGATGTCAAACCCAAATCAGTTAAGAAAAAATTCAAGCAAAAAGCCTTTGCCGCCAAGGTGGATCGTGATGAGATTAAAGCGGGGATCCAAGCCCTGGGTGTTGACGAAACCGAACATGTTCAACGGGTGGTTGACGCCCTGAAATCCATTGCCAAAGAACTTGGTTTAGAAGGAGAGATCACCTATGAGTAAAGCATGTTCTTACTGTGGAGTCAGCCTAGCAGAGGGTATGAATTACTGCCCGCAATGCGGACACGCCCAGCATGTTAAAAAATTTTATCGCTCGGATCATGATTCCAAAATCCTGGGGCTCTGCGGCGGTCTGGGGGAATACTTTAATACCGATGCCAACCTGGTACGGGTTATTGTGGCCTTAATTATTCTCTGGACCGGAATTGTCCCGGGATTGATTATATATTTTCTGCTGGGTATTTTCATTCCCGTAAATCCGGGGCATGTTTCGGAAAAATAATATCCTGCTTTTCCAGGACAAAATACCCTTTGGACACCCCAGGTCGCTTTCAATTTTAGGCCTTAGCACCTATTTAATCCTTTGCATGGCACCTGATATGCACTTATTTTTAAGTGCCTCCGTTTGACAGCCCTGTAAACTAACAATCAATCCCATAGATTTTGACAGCTATTAAAAACGCGCAACAACTATTTAATCACATCCTACCTCAGGTTGAGAAACCCGGCCGCTATGTTGGCAACGAACTAAATATCCGGCGCAAAGACCCGGGACAGGTAACGACTAAAATCGCGCTGGCCTTTCCGGATCTCTATGATGTGGGCATGTCCTACTATGGCTTCCAGATTCTATATCATATCCTTAACCGGGATCCTCACATCGCAGCCGAGCGCGTCTATGCCCCCTGGCCCGACTTTGAACAGCAGCTGCGTAAAAATAAGATTCCTCTCTATAGCCTGGAAAACTATCTGCCTTTGGCTCAATTTGATATGATCGGATTTTCTCTGAACTATGAGCTCAATTACACCAACGTACTGAATATGCTCTCACTGAGTCATATTCCCGTCCGTGCAAAGGATCGCAGTGCGGGGGACCCCCTGATTCTGGCCGGAGGTAGCTGTGCCTATAATCCCGAGCCCATGGCTGCCTTTATCGATCTGTTCGTAATTGGGGATGCCGAACATGTGCTTCCGGACATTCTGAAATTCATTTCCTGGCAAAAAAAACAAAACAACTCCCGTCAGGCTATCCTCAAAACCGTAGTCAAAAAATTCAGTGGGCTCTATGCCCCTGCATTATACAAAACCAGGCGCAGCCCCCAAGGTTATCAGATAGCTTATCCCGGTTCTCCGGAGTTTCCGTCGTCCATTAAAGCCAATCGTATCAAACAGCTGAAGCCCCGGGATTATCCTGACAAACCCCTGGTACCTCTGGTCGACATTGCTCAGAATCGGCTGGCCATGGAGATCATGCGTGGTTGTACCCAGGGCTGCCGTTTTTGTCAAGCCGGGATGATCTACCGCCCCGTGCGCGAACGCCCCCCCAAGGAAGTCAAGCAACAGGCTGAAAAGGCGCTTTACCAGACCGGACATGCTGATCTGACCTTGCTTTCACTCTCTACTTCAGATTATGTCGGTTTGGCGGATAGCATATCCCGCATGCAAACTGTTTTTCGCCAGTTGCCTACCTCCCTGTCACTGCCATCCATGCGGTTGGATAGTTTCACTGAGGAAATAGCCGTTATCGCGGCCCAGAGGCGCAAATCAGGGCTGACTTTTGCCCCGGAAGCGGGTTCCGCACGCTTACGCCGGATCATCAACAAGCATGTCACCACAAAGGAACTGATTGACGCTGCCCGGATCGCAGTCCGTTATAAATGGCGCTCTATCAAACTGTATTTCATGCTGGGACTACCCGCAGAAACCCAGACCGACCTGGAAGCCATTGCCACGCTATGTGGACAGGTTTTACAGGCGGGAGAGAACCGTTTATCCCTGAAGGTTACCCTCTCCCCTTTTGTGCCCAAGCCCTTCACCCCCTTTCAATGGGAAGTCCAGGACTCCAGGGAGCAAATCCAGGCCAAGCTGGATTTTGTAAAACCACAGCTTAGAGGGTTAAAACGAATCAAGGTTATGGGCCGTGACCCCCATTATTCCTGGCTGGAGGGCATTATTTCCCGGGGCGATCGGCGCCTGGGGGATGTTATTTACAGTGCCTGGCAGGCCGGGGCTAAATTTGATGCCTGGCAGGAACATTTTGATGCCAGGCGCTGGGAGCAAGCCTTTGCATCAACCGGTATAAAGCCTGCCTTCTACACGCGCGCCCGCCACCCCCATGAACAGCTGCCCTGGGAGATTATTGACGCGCGTCTCTCCCGTGAGTACCTGCGCCGGGAAAAACAAAAGGCCATGTCCGGGGAAATAACGGTTGACTGCCGGAGAGGATGTACCGGTTGCGGGGTGTGCCTGGCCGGTGAACTGGAAATGGATATCCATCCCTCAAAACCAGTTAGAGAAACAAACCCGGCGGAAACAGCTGCAGCGGATCAAAATAATCGCTACGTCTATCGTCTGAAGTATGAGAAAAATCAAGCGGCCCGCTTTACCTCTCACCTGGATACCCTGCGTATCTTTCAGCAGGGGTTACGCCGCAGCGGTTTACCACTGCTTTATACCCAGGGTTTTCATCAGAAGCCCAAAATATCAGCCGGCTTTCCGCTACCCTTCGGCTGCACCTCACGGGCCGAGTATCTGGACTGTTTTCTGTCCAGAGCGGTTGATAATGTCGCCGCCCGGCTACAAGGGAACTTCCCTGAAGGATTTCGTATAAATAAAGTCTGCAGGATCTCACCAAAAGAAGATTCTATCTTTTCTCAAGTAATTGGTTTAGATTATAGGGTGTCTTTTGATGTGGCTTTGCAGGTCGAGATACTTGAAAACATCGATACATTACTAAACTCAGAGGACTGGATTATCCGGCGTCATAAGGAAAAAAAGACGCGGCCACTGGATATCCGGCCTTTCATAGAAGATATTTTACATAAGGATAATTCCTTAATTCTATATTTAAGGGTTTTAGCGGGTCGCACGGTGAAAGTCAAGGAAATTTTAGCCGCGCTCCAAACACCACCGCCCTGTCATGTTCACCGCTTGCAGATCCATTTAAAAAACGATCCGGGTTAGGCTCACCGTTTTTCAGACGCCCCGTATTAAGGTCGCCCGGATCAAAAACACAAGATTTTTACAAATTATTACACTGCTTGATACCCGAAATTTTACCGCCTCTGCTTGCATTGCATACAGACAGCGCTGACCTTCGGGTAGTTGTTAAAGCGGTTTGCTTTATTACGCAGGATTGGGCGTCGTCCGGCAGTTAAATCAAACCTGTCATAGAAAAGGATTTATAATGGACAAGAAAATTTTGATTAGTCAGACGTCACGGGAAACCCGTCTCGCCATTCTGGAAAGCGGCGAATTAGTGGAATTCTTCGTGGAAAAACCCGACAAAAGCCGGCTGGTGGGGAATATCTATAAAGGTAAAATTGAAAATGTCGTCAAAGGTATCCAGGCCGCTTTTGTAGATATTGGTATGGAACAGAATGCCTTTTTACCTTTTTCCGAGATCAGCGATCCGGAACTGGTCAATACTTTAATGCAAAACATACAAAAGAAGCGCCCCTATCACCAACGACTTACCCGGAAATCTCGCAATGATAACGCTAAAGAATCAGGAGAGATCAAACTGGCTTCGGGACAGGATATACTGGTGCAGGTCATAAAAGAACCTTTTGCCGGAAAAGGCCCGCGAGTCACGACCGACATTGCCATTCCGGGACGATTTTTGGTGTTGGTGCCCAATGCCAATTATGTGGGAATCTCCAAAAAAATCCGTCATCGGGGTGAAAAAAGCCGCTTGCGCAAAATTGCCCACGAAATTAAACCCAAGGGCTTTGGGGTAATAATTCGCACGGTAGCCGATTCCCAGGACCGGAAAAGCCTGCGGAGTGATCTGGATAATCTGTTCGCAACCTGGAAACAGCTGGAAGAAAAGGTCCGCAACAGTGAGAACATTGAATGTGTTTATACTGACATGGAAACCACCTCCTCAGTCATTCGTGATCTGTTAACCCCGGATGTGGATAAAATCATCATCGACAACAAGGGGTTATATAAAAAACTGCAAGCCTATATTAAATCTGTATCCCCGGAATTTATTAAAAAAATGGCATATTATCATTCCCGCCAACCCCTGTTTGATCATTATAATGTGGAAAAACAATTCCAGAAATCGCTCAATAAAAAAATATGGCTGAAAAACGGGGGGTTTATTGTGATTGAACATACCGAGGCCATGACCACCGTGGATGTCAATAGCGGTAAATTTGTGGGTCGCAAAGACCATGAAAAAACCTCATTAAAAACCAATGTATTGGCTGCGCGAGAGATTGCCCGGCAGCTGCGCCTGCGCGATATCGGGGGGCTGATCGTTATCGATTTCATCGATATGGAAGTTGAGGAAAATAAAAGGAAAATTTCCGGCGAGCTGAAAAAGGAATTATCCCGGGATAAAGCCAAAGTTTCCTTGTTGCCGATCTCGGATTTTGGCTTACTGGAAATGACACGCGAGCGTACGCGCCCCCATCTCCTCTATACAGTCAGTGAAGAGTGCCCCTTATGCCATGGCTCCGGACGCATTCCTTCCAAGGCCACCCTGGTCACACGCATTGAAGGCTGGTTTCGCCGCTTTAAGCCCCATCGCGAGACCGGGCGCAAGCTTATTTTACATTGTCACCCCGAGCTAGCGGAATATATCAAATCCGGAGCAAAAAATCTGTTCCGTAAAATACAGTGGAAATACTTCCTGCGGGTGAAAATACATGAGGATCCCCATTTAAACTTAGATGAATTCAAGGTTTACTCCCAAAAACAAAAAACGGACATAACCGATGAATATTAGGCTTGACAAAGCTCTCTATGTTTTTTAATTTTCAAAGCTTTCACAAAAGGAGATTCTGAGTTATGCCCAAAAGAGAAAATTACGCCGTGGCCGAAATAGCCGGAAAACAAATTATTTTAGAGCCCGGGAAAAAAGTTAAAGTTCCCAAACTCGATCTAAAACAAGGTGCTGAATTCAAAGCCGACAAAATTATGTATTTACGCCAGAACGATCAGATCGACGTTGGCAAACCCTATTTAAAAGATGTGCATATCAACACGGTGGTCGCTGAACATGACCGCGACGAGAAAGTAATCGTCTACAAAAAGAAACGGCGCAACCGGTATCAGGTCAAAAAGGGACACAGACAGTCATATACACTTCTGGAAGTCAAGGATTTCTCATCCAAAAAGTCCAAGCCCACGGCTAAGAAAGAGACCCAGCCCAAACCGAAAAAGACCACTAAAACCACCACCAAAGCCAAAGCCGCACCCGCTAAATCACAGAAAAAAACAAGCGCCAAACGTAAAACCGCGGCCCCTAAAAAGACCACCCAGGAAAAAAGCACAAAAGCCACTAGCAAATCCGCTGAAAGCGCAAAAAGCAAACAAACCAAGGAGAAAATATAAATGGCTCATAAAAAAGGTGTGGGCAGTTCCCAAAATGGTCGTGACAGTCATGCCAAACGGTTAGGCGTCAAGCGGTATGGCGGTCAGCCGATCAAAGCCGGGGGAATAATCATTCGTCAGCGTGGTACTAAAATCCATCCCGGGATCAATGTAGGCCGGGGTAGTGATGACACCCTCTTTGCCAAAGCCGACGGTGTGGTTCAATTCGAACGCCGCGGCCGCGACCGTAAAATCGCCAACGTTATCCAAGCCTAGCTACATCCCGCAATAATTCCCGTATATCCACTTTACTCAACCTATTGCGGGATTATTTTACTCTTTTAAAACTGGCCCACATTGCCTAAAATCCAGTTGTTTTCAACTGGATTTCCAATATATACGGAGGGCTTAACATGGTTGCCAAGCAATCCTTAGAAGCATTTGAAGCGGAACGAAAACGGTTAAACGAAATTGTTTTATCCCATGCCGGGAAAAACACCAAACGCTTTTTTAGTCTGGACACAGCTGTCTATCGCGAGGGGGCTTTACCCGCCCAAACAAAGGAAATGTTAGGACTGGTTGCCTCACTGGTCCTGCGCTGTGACGCCTGTATTCGATATCACCTGGCCCAGTGCTATCGGCAAGAGGTGTCTGATGAGGTCCTGGAAGAAATTATTTCTGTTGCCCTAATCGTAGGTGGTTCTATCACGATCCCCCACATCCGCAAAGCCCTCGAATTTTGGGATCAATTGAAAAAATAAGCCTTAGCCACACCCAAGCTGCCAAGATCGGTAGCCAGGGGTCATATCTTTAATACAAATAATACTGTTTAGCGCTTTTGGCAAAGGCTGCTGCTTCTTGGGCCCAGTGGTCGAGCATTTCAGCAACAGAGCCGTCCTGATCCAGCGTTTCCCGCAACTCACTACTGCCGCTCAGTAAATCAATGCGGCGCTGGTAAAATTGAAAATCCTGCGGATACAGTTGCTTGATCTGTGCCAAGAGCCACACCGTCATGGGAATCGGTTCAAATTTATTACGGTCAGTGACCCTCAAGCGCAATCCCTGGCAGCGCTGGTCTTCATATTTGGGATGCAGGGCCCGCTCCGGCATGTTTTTAGGAGTAAAGGTTACCGTCTCAAAAGCGACACCGGCCAGATCCAGGGCTTCCATTTTCACCAGCAGTTCATCGGCCACGATCCAAGGCGCGCCAAAGGCCAAAAAAGGCAAATCCGTGCCACGGCCCTCAGATATATTGACACCCTCCAGAAAACACATCCCCGGATATACTATAGCTGTCTGTAGATCAGGCATATTAGGGGAAGGCGCAATCCATGGCAGATCGGTTTGGTCGTACCACAATTCGCGATCCCATCCGTTGATTTCCACCACCGATAGATCGACCTGCACATCATCTTTTAAATAGCCTTCCTGATTAATCAATATCGCCAGTTCACCACAGGTTAAGCCATACCGCACCGGAATGGGGTGCATGCCCACAAAGGAGCGATATTGGGGATCCAGCCGGGCTCCTTCCACCCGGTCTCCCCGGATCGGATTGGGTCGGTCCAGCACCACAAAAGGAATAGGATGCTCAGCCGCCGCTTCCATGGCATAGCTCATGGTCGAAATATAGGTATAGAAGCGCACGCCCACATCCTGAATATCATAGACCAGGACATCGATGTTCTGCAGCATTTCAGGGGTGGGTTTACGCAGTTTGCCATAAAGACTAAAAATAGGTGCGCCGGTTTTAACATCAATATTATCCTGGATCTGTTTACCACCCGATTCCTCGCCGCGAAACCCATGTTCCGGCGCAAAAATTGCCCTTAGCTCACACTGCGCATTTTTATGGAACAGATCTGCCACATGCCGCCCCTGCTTATCCCGGGCGGTATGATTACAGATCAGGCCTACCCTTTGCCCGGCAAACTGCTTGAAGCCAGTCGCCACTACATGATCCAGACCGGATTCCACTTGTTTTGTGGTCTGTCCGGTTCGTGGTTGACAACTATAATAAATGATCAGTACTAACAGCACAGTTAAAAATCTGGGCACTGACTTTAAATGAAACATATTTCCCCCTGCTTAATACCTGAATAACTTAAGTAAAACCCCTCTGATTATAGAAGAATATTTTTTATTTGCAGAAATTATTGGGCGTCAAAGGAAAAGGATAGCAAACAAAAAGCCCGGCCACTGTAAAACAGCAGACCGGGCTTTAAAACCAATTCTTACGCCGGTGAAATAGCCTCTACCGGACAAACATCAGCGCAGGCGCCACAATCCGTACATAATTCTTCATCAATTTGGTAAATATCGCCTTCACTAATGGCTTCCACCGGACATTCATCCATGCAGGCCCCACAGGCCGTACAATCATCAGATATTACATAAGCCATATGCGAATTCTCCTTTCAATCAATTTCAAAACGGCAGGAATTTAAATATTCTTTAATTTTTAAACAACCGCTAATTGCCGAGTGACTATTCGATAATAGCCGCCTCTATACTGCACCCTTTTTTGCGCACTTTATCCACCCGTTTCAAAGCCAGGGCAAAGATAACCCCCGCAATGCCCAGAGAAGCAAACATGAGCATGGTATCGGTATAATCAATAACCGGGATGCTTTCACCATTCACCTGCTTTACCACCGTATTGGCATCCGCGAGTTTGCCGGCGATAAAGGGAAACAGCATTAAGCCCACATTTTGCACATACCCGACGACGCCAAAGGCGGTACCTAATTTTCGTTCTTTAACCATCATCGGAATCGCCGCCCAGAGCGCCGCCGGCACCAATGAGAGAGAAATACCGACTACAAAGAGGGGAATAATTGGCGGGAAACGGGTTAATCCCAGAAGTAAATGGCAGGGAATCAACAACAGGGAGCCATAGATCATCAGGGTGGCCCGTTTACCATAGCGATCCACAAACCAGCCAAAGATAGGCGTAAAAATCATGGTGCCCAGAATCAACATCGAGGTATAGGCACCGGCTTTGGTAAGGGAGTAGCCGAATTTCTGTACCAAGATATCCGGGGCATAGGCCTGAAAGGGGAACACCGCGGAATAAAAAGTGACACAGAGCAGGGTGATCAACCAGAAAGAGGTGTTAAAGCTAAAGGCCTCCTTGAAACGAAATTTTTCTTCTCCTGCCAGCTCATCCAGTTTACTGCGCGGAGCGCCCAGCTTGCCTTCCGCGGCCTTTTCCAGGGCCAGATAGATAAAATAGGTGCCGCACCCGGCGCCCATGATTATGGCGGCGATCCAAAGGGCTGGAATCAAGCCCATCTGCTGGGCAAAAAAGGCTTGCAGGTTGAGGGCCAGAAAAGTGCCCAGCCGCATAATGGTCAGGTTGATGCCATAGGCAAAAGCCAGCTCCTTGCCCAAAAACCAGCGCGCCAGGACCTTGTTATTGACCACCAGGACGGCTTCGGCCCCCACTCCGAAAATTGTGCGGCCCAGCAACATAATTTTTAATTCCGGGCTCCAAACCACCGGAAAAAGGCGGTCCAGAAAGCCATACAAGGGCCCCAGCAGGTGAACTAAGTTGGGCAGGGCACCCAAGGCCGTGATGGCCGCTCCCAGAAAACATAAAAACCCGTAAATGATACCAGACAATTTCAGCCCGATTTTATCCACCAGAACACCGGACAAGATCAGCATAAATAAAAATACATTGGCAGCCGAATAAGCAGAGAACAGCAAGCCGTAATCCGCGCCACTAAAATCCAGCTGTTGCTTGATCAAGGTAGCCAGAGGGGTGATCGAATCATAGATATAGTACTGGGCAAAACAAAACAGGCTCATTAGAGCCAGGACAGCCCACCGGTACCAGGGCTTGAGTTGCTTAGGTTGGTCTGCTACCATCTCTGAACCTCGATAATATTTTATGTCTATTGATCTTGCTCAATGCAGCGGGAAGTTATTATTGAAGGTCTAAAAAACAAATCGAAAAACAGTTCTTGTCCGCAGAAGGCCCCGTCAGCTTAAAATTTCTCCTTGCTTTTATCGCTGATGAAGGATAACTTGGTTTCGAACATTCTGTTGATTTGTTCGAAAAACATTTAATGTCAACCCCACACAATCAAAAAAAGGAAGAGATTCTGTCTGCAGCCCGCCAGCTGTTTGCCAAATACGGGCTGGACAAAACCACGATTATGGATATTGCCAGACAGGTTCGCATGGGCAAGGCCAGTATCTACTATTATTTTAAGAACAAGGAAGCCCTTTTCAAGGAAGTCATCCATTCTGAAGGGCAGCAAATTCAGAAGGAAATCATCAAAGCGGTCAATTCCGCCCGTTCGGTTCAGCAGAAGCTGCTGCTGTTTGTGGTCGCCCGCATGCGGCGCTTGAAACAGATCATCACTTATTACGGTGGCTCACCGGAGGATTATTTCCAGAATTACACCCTTATTGAAGAGGCCCGTCATGATTTCGAACATTTCGAATATACCATGGTCCTGAATCTCTTGGAGGAGGGGACCACACAAGGGGTGTTTGAAATCGAAAATACGGATCTGGTCGCTGAGGCGATTGTGGCCGGTATTAAGGGATTTGAGTATCACTGGCTGTTTGAAACACCTTTAAAGAAAATCGAACGCAATGCCAGTGTGCTGTTAAATGTGATCATGCAGGGCATTGAAAAAAAGGGCTAAAAATTTTTATGGCACTTTCGAACAAAAAACCAAACTGTTTGAATGTTTTATGTTTGGGAAAAAGAATAGCAGCGCCTGCTTGGAAAAGAAGTGCGATGCATTTGATCCCGGGGCTCTGCTGGGCACTCCTGTTAACCCCACTACCGGGGGGCCAAGACACTCTCAGTCTGGCTTATTGCCGACAGAGCGCCCTGGTCCACAACCAACAGATCCAGATCGCCACAGAAAACCGGCAGGCAGCGCGCCATGGTCGCTTGGCGGCCCGCACCACCTTTTTCCCCAGTTTTAATTTTGTTGGCAGCTATAGCCGCATGCAGAAACGCTTTCAATACACCCAGGATTTCAGTCAGGATCTGACGGATATCTTCCAGGAAATCGCCCGCCAGAATCCCAACCTGATTAACAGCGACGATTTTTTCCGCACCCTGGTCCAGATGGGGCAACAGGATCAACTACCCACTTCTATTTCTCAAAAAATCGGTGCCCGTAACAACTACCTGCTTAATATTGGTCTGACCCAACCGTTATATACCGGAGGAAAAATACGGGAGCAATATAAAATCAGCCAGCATTATGAACGCATGGCCCGGGCCAACCAGAAGCGGCAGACAATCGATATCATGCACCAGACCGATGAACGCTATTGGCAGGTGATTGCCGCGCGGGCCTATCATGGTCTGGCGGTACAATACATGGAGATGATCGGTCGGCATATCCGGGACCTGGAAAATTATTTGCAGGAGGGACTGATCACCCCGAATGAATTACTCAAAGCCAAGGTAAAATACAATGAAGCGCGGGTCAACCGGCTCAAAACCGCAAACGGCCTGCGGCTGGCCAAAATGGCGCTCGCGCAGCTGATCGGCTGGGAACTGCACCGGGATTTTGCGGTCAAGGACAGCTTGCAGGGTCCTTTTGACACACTGGTCACAAACGGTCTCTACCAGCAAGCCCTGCAGCAGCGGCCGGAAATTAAAATGCTGGATCAAAGTGTGCAAATGAGCACTGGCGCCCTTAAAATCAGCCGGGCCCGCTACTTTCCCAACCTGCTGCTCACCGCCAACTACATCAGCCTGAATCCCAATCCCTATAACGGATTCCAGGCCGAATTCGGCCATGATTTCAACCTGGGCCTCACCTGTCAATGGGAGTTGTTCAACTGGCATCAACGCGGCCACCAGGTTGCGGCCGCCAGGCATCAGCAAACCATCTGCCAACTGCAGCTGGCGCAACTGCGGGAACTGATCGCCCTTGAAGTGGAGCAAGGCGTCCAACAAGTCAATGAGTCTGCGCAGCGAGTTTCGTTGACCAGCCTGGCACGCTCACAGGCAGCAGAAAATTTACGGGTTACCGAAGATAATTTCAGCGAAGGCATGGTCAAGAGTGCTGCAGTGCTGGAGGCCCAGACGCTCTGGCAGCAGGCCCGCCTGGAAAACATTACCAGTCAGGTGGAATACAAAACCCACCGCTCCCAGTTAACGAAAATTTTAGGGCGGTGTCCGGCCGTCTCAGCCAAGGACAAACCATGCAAAAAATAATACCATTCTTAGTGTGTCTCGGGGGGGTGCTGCTCACCTGCTCACCGGTTTCCGAGCAACAACCTCAGACCACGTCCCAGGAGCTCTTTGTTATGACCGCGCAGGCCGAGATCCGGCAATTCCAGCCCTTTTTAACCTATGGCGGACTGGCCCAGCCTTTTCGGGAAGCCAATCTGAGTCCGGTATTACCGGGCCGGGTCGAAAAAATTCACGTAACCATCGGCCGCCCGGTCCGTCAGGGCCAGCTGCTGGTGGAAATGTCCGGCGAAATGCTGACCCAGGCCGCCGTGGAATATCGGGTGCTCGAGAAAGATCTGGGCCGGGTCAGTCGTCTTTATGAAAAGGGCAGCATTCCGGCCCAACAATATGATCATCTCAAGGCCAAATATGAAGCGACCCAGGCCAAATATGAACTGATCAAAAAGAATACGGAAATCAGAGCCCCTTTTGACGGGATCGTAGCTGAAAAAATGTTACAGGAAGGCGAAACTTTCTTGATGTTCAATCCCGGCCTGAAGCTGGGTTATTCCCATGCTTCCGGGGTAATCCGTCTGGTGCAGCTGGACAGTTTAAAGATCACCATTGCTGTCAATGAAAAGGATCTGATGCAAATTACTCCGGGCCAGACCGCACAAGTGGTGTTTGACAGCCAGCCAACCGACACCTTACCGGGCCGGGTGGTGCAGATTGGTGCTCTGCTCAATACAGCCACCAAGAGTGCGCCGGTCACTATTGCCGTTCACAATATTGGTCAACGGTATAAACCCGGCATGTATGCAGAAGTTACTCTGCTACTGCCGCCCCAGGAGCAGGTCTTTGTGCCCTTGCGGACCCTTTACCGGCAACCGGGCACCGGAGAAGATTACGTTTTTACCGTAGACCGGGATAGTGTGGCGCACCGGATTCCGGTCAAGCGGGCATACACCCGGCAGGCCTGGGTCGCCGTCAACCAAATCAAGCCCGGCGCTATGGTAGTCACCGAAGGTAAAAGCAATCTACAGGACGGACAACCAGTCAAAATCCGCAACAACGAGAAAGTTCAGCGACCATGAAACTACCCCGGCTGGCGGTCAAGCGCCCGGTAACCACCCTGATGGCTTTTTTGGTGATCCTGCTTTTCGGGATCGTGGCCCTTTCACGGCTTCCGCTGGACATCCTGCCTGAGATGGAAATGCCGACGCTGACCGTAATAACGGTTTACCCGGGGGCAGCGGCAGAAGAAGTGGAACGGCAGGTCACCAAACCGCTGGAAGCGATCCTGGCCAACGCAGAAGATCTCCAGGAAATCACCTCGCAATCCAAAGAAAATGTTTCCTTTATTCAGCTCTCTTTTGTCTGGGGAATTGACGTGGCGGCCGCAGCCAACAATGCCCGTGACCTGATCGAAATGGTGAAGCGCCGTCTGCCGGCCGAAGCCCAAACCCCGGTGTTGTTCAAAGTGGGTACTTCCATGATGCCGGTCATCATCTACGGGATAACCGCGGAACAGAACTATGCCGGTATCGAGCACATTATCACCGAAAAGATCGCTCCCACGATCCGCAAAACCAAGGGCGTTGGCACTCTGATCTACCTGGCGGAACCGGAACGTCAGATCAACATTGAGCTGGATCCGCAGCGCCTGAAGGCCTACCATTTGACCCCCAACATGATTGCCACGGTTTTAAAGGCGGAAAACCTGACCGTGCCCGGCGGCAGTATCAAGATCGGCAAACAGGACTTTGCGCTGAGCGTGCCGGGAGAATTTAAAAATGTCGCTGATATTGAAAATACAGTGATCACCAATGTCAATCAGCAGTTAGTCCGCCTGAAAGATGTGGCCGATATCAAAGATGATTACCGGGAGAAAGAAGAGTTTGCGTTTACCCAGGGCGGTCGCAGTGCAGCCCTTATGGTCCAGAAGCAGACCGGTACCAACAGTGTACGGGTTGTGCAGCGGGTGCGGGAGAAGATCAATCAGCTGAAGGGGGGGCTGCCACCGGATGTCGAACTCTTTGAACTGGTAGCTACTGACGACCTGGTGATCGGCGCGCTGAACAACCTGTCCTATACCATCCTGTGGGCCTGGTTATTTGTAATTGCCGTGGTTTTTATATTTCTGCGCGAGTGGAAGAGCAGCCTGATCGTCTTCCTGACCATGCCTTTTGCCCTGATTGTGGCTTTTCTGTGCATGTTTCTTCTGGGATGGACAATCAATATGTTTTCCCTGATGTCACTGGTCATTGCCATCGGTATGGTCGTGGATGCCGCCATTGTGGTGCTGGAAAATATCAACAGTCATATGGCTGCGCACCACTCTCCCCACACTGCGGCCATCACCGGGGCCAGTGAAGTGGGCCTGGCCATTACGGCCTCGACCGCCACCACCATTGCGGTCTTTCTGCCCCTGATATTCTTAGGCGGGATCACCGGCATTTTGTTTAAGCAACTGGCGGTGCTGGTATCAGTAACCCTGATCACGGCTCTGGTTACCGCCCTCTCCCTGACACCCATGGTCTCCGCGCAACTACTGCGGCGGGCATACGCGGCTGAAGACCGCAGCCCTCTATCTCGCTTCAGCGAAAAGATTTTCCGGGCAGTGGATCGGGGCTATCACAGACTTTTAAAGCAAACCGTGCAACACAAACCGATCACCCTGGGGCTGCTGCTCCTGATCCTGATATTTTCCATCTTTATGGCCCGTAACATTCATACCGACTATTTACCGGAATTCGATGCCGGCGACATTATGGTGGTCTTTGAAACCGAGGTAGGCACCCGGGCGGCTGAGACCGGACGGGTTTGTCAACAGGTCATGCGGCTGATCGAAAGCACGATCCCAGAGTTGGAAAAGGAAACCCTGTTTTCAGTGGCCGGCCAAACCGAGGATGGGGCGCTGACCACGGCTGGGTTCCGGGAGGGTAAAAATATTGGCACTGTGATCTGTCATCTGGTGCCGGTTGAGAAACGCAAACGCTCCGCCTGGGAAATCGGCGCAGCCCTTCGCCAGGAAGTCGCCCGCATACCCGAAATTGTGGACTTCCACGTTTCGGCCGGTAACTTGTTGACTTCGGCCCTGATGGGCCATGTCAAGCCCATTGAAATCGAGTTGACCGGTAATAATTTTGAAAATCTGCGCGCCACCGCCCAAGAGGTAAAGACCCTGTTGCAAACTCAGCCAGACCTGACCGCTATCCAGTCCACCCTGGACAAAGGCAAAAGAGAGGTTCAGTTTCAGATTGACCGCCGCAAAGCCGCCCACCTGGGATTCAATGTGGCCCTGATCGCCAGTCAAATCCGGCAAAGCGTTTATGGCGCTGAGGCCGGCGATCTAACCCAAGCAGGCAGCGCCTATACCATCAAAGTGCGCTATGATCCTCAAAAAGTCAGCACCTTTGAAGGCCTGCAAAATATACAGCTGACCAATCGACAGGGTGAGCAAATCCCGGTGACGGCTGTGGCGGACCTGACCATCGGCACTGGTCAGCTGGAAATCCGTCATATCGGGCAACAACGGGCGGTGAAAGTAAGCGCGGACTTAAAAGAAGGTGTGGCCCTGAGTGCTGCCGCCCAGGCGGTACAGCGCCTGCTCAAACAGCTGCCCCTTCCAGCCGATGTCAACTTGGCCTTAAAAGGACAACTCGCCGCGCAGACCGAATCCTTTGCCGACCTGTATCTGATCCTGATTATCGGGATCCTGCTGGTCTATATGGTCATGGCCGCCCAATTCGAATCCTTTAAAAACCCCCTGATCATTATGCTGGCCGTGCCGCTCACCTTTATTGGTATTATCTGGGCCTTTTTGCTGACCGGAACGACCCTGAGCGTAATGAGTTTTATCGGGGCAATTATGCTCATGGGCATAGTGGTTAACAATGGTATCGTGATGATCGATTATATTAACCAGCTGCGGCAACGCGGCCAGGAATTAACCACGGCTGTATTGGCCGGCGCACGCGCCCGCCTGCGACCGGTCCTGATGACTTCCCTGACCACCATCCTGGCCATGACCCCCTTGGTGGTCAGCCGCGGCATGGGTCACGAAATGTATGCACCACTAGGGATCACCCTGATCGGTGGTCTGCTGGCCGCCACGGTAATCACTCTGATTTTTATTCCGGTCGTGTATATCATCTTTAACAAATCCCGGTAATAGGCACCGAATTAATCAAATTGGTTTCCGGGGTTAACTCACCCCTGGGATGAATTCTACACTCTTTCCGTCAAGCTGATGCCGCTTCTCTTGGCAAGAGAGGGGGCTGGGGATGAGTTATTTCCATTTCCCAAATCCAGGACCAGCGGGACTGATATAAGTCGCCCCCGCACCGCTTTCCACTTCCTGTATGGTGGCAAAAGCACCCCAGATAGACGGCCCTATTTCAACACTATCAGCAGTATACCAGACACCATCTTCTAAATAAGCATCTTCCGTCACAGCAATTATTTTGCAGAAATAAGTCCATTTGTCTTTACCTTTCCCGCCACTCATGTGATTGGTTAGCCAGGCACCAGAACCGATATAGCTGTCATGGCCATAATGCCGGTCTAATAAACTATCGCCGTCACAGTCTGTATTACTCAGCCAGGCATCGTTCCATTTCATGGATAATTTCGTATCACAATATTCCCCACCCAATTCTCGGTCATAATCACAATATCGGCCATTAAACATATGGGCCTGGTAATTATATCCAAATTGATCATATCCGGGCGTAATCAGTTCACCTGTACTGCTGTATATTTCTCCATCCTGAATGGTCGTACAATTATTGTTTTCCTGGACACTGTTGCCTTTTTTTGACAATACGAAATTTTCTGCTCCATTACTTTGAAATTCAATCGGATTCTGGGTGTTTTCACAGCTTACCACTAAAAATACCAGCGTTAAAAACAAAGTTAAAGAGGTTTTTTTTAACATCTTTAGTCCCCTCCTATTTGGTTATAAAAAATTATCTGGTTAACTTTTTAATTTTTAATCACAAGCAAATCCATCACCCCCCTCTCAATTATGTGATTATAAACTTGTCTTTTCAATTTTGCAGCAGTCTTGCCAGTTCTTCTGCTTTTTTGAACGGCAGCCATAGTAAGTCAAACACATCAGATCGAAAATACCGGGTTCTCTCTGCTCTGGTCTTCCATCCAACACCCAATTGCTTGAACTTTTATCTTTAATAAGATCACCAAAAAGATTGAATAAAATCCCAGCGAGCTCATTTTAAACCTATATTTGTTTAAAATTAACTTCAGCGGATTAAAAAGTCAAGAATGGCAGAAATAGATATTTTAACTGAACCGATTTTTAAAACTCATCCATCGACCCTATTCATCAATCATTTATAAGTGCTCTATTTACCCTTTTTACTCTTAGATTATATATATGGAATCAGACCATGGCCCGGCCCCTGTGCTTGACATACAAATCAAATTTGCTTACATTCCAAGGCTTCGCTGTTGACCGCTGGAAATGGTTGGGCTTACAGCAAAGTAGGCTTTAATTTTATAGGAGATATCGCGATGGATATTCAGCTGGAAAAATTAATCGATAAGATAAAATCAGAGGGTATCACTGCTGCGGAAAAAGAGGCGGACAAGATCGTCAAAGAGGCCCGCCAAAAGTCCACTAAAATTATTGAGGAAGCCGAGCAAAAAGCAGAAGACACCCTTGCTGAGGCCCAGAAAGAGGCCCGGAAAATCGAAGCCAAGGGCAAGGCTGCGTTGCAGCAAGCCCAGCGGGACACCATTTTAACAACCAAGGAACAACTCACCGAGCTCCTGAATAAGGTTTTTAAACGCGAAGTCAGCCAAACCCTCAAGCCGGAATTCATGCAAAAGTTGATCATGAAAATGGTAGAGACTACCGCACAGGATGAATCCCTGGAATTTGTGGTCAGCGCAAAAGATAAAAAGAAATTGCGCGAACTGGTGTTGTCTAAAGCCAAAGAGGACCTGGCCGACACCGTCACTTTTAAAGTCGAGCGGGGTATTACCAGCGGTTTCCAGGTAGGCCTGAAAGACGAAAATGTCTACTATGATTTCACCGACCAGAGTATTGCCGACTTTATGAGCGAGTTCCTGAACCCCTCGATCCGGGAACTACTCGCCCAGCAAGCAAAACAGGATCAATCGAAAAAATAATGGATAAGTACTATTATCTGGTTGCGCAACTGCCCCTGCTCTTCTTTGATAAAGAACCGGCTCTTTCGCGGGAGGATTTTTTAGCCGAAGCCCGCAAATGGCTCAACCGGAATGATTACCAAGTCTTAGCACGCGTGAATATCAATAATCCCCAAATTGGTCCGGAAGATCACACCACCCTGATCCAATATAAAACTTTTGAAATCCAGCTGCGCGAAGAATTGCTCAATTACCGCCAGGCGCGTGACAAAAACATGGAATATAAATTCACCCTCTTCCCTGCCAATGTGGTCAAGGAGGGCAATCCGCTGGAAGTTGAAAAAAAACTGCTGCGCTTGCGCTGGGATCAGCTCGAAGCCCTGGAGTTCGGCCACCACTTTGATCTGGGGTTTCTGATTATATATCATTTACGGCTGCAGATCTGGCAACGCCTGGACACTTTTGACAAAGAAATCGGCATGCAAAAATTTAACCAATATACAGAAGTAGAGTTATGAGTACAATTAAAGGCAAAATACTGGGTATCAATGGCAACATGGTTACCGTTGCTGTCGATGGTAAAATCGTTCAGAACGAAATCGCCTATGCGATCACCGACCAGGACGAACGCTTAAAATCCGAGGTGGTCAAAATTCAGGGCGATAACGCTTTTATGCAGGTCTTTGAAAACACCAAGGGGCTTAAAGTAGGCGATACTGTGGAATTTACCGGTGAAATGCTTTCGGTGGAATTGGGCCCCGGACTACTGGGTATGGTCTATGACGGCTTGCAGAATCCGCTCCACGAACTGGCTGAAGAACATGGCTTCTTCCTCAAACGGGGTGCCGTGGAGCCCTCCCTGGACCGGGATAAAAAATGGGAATTTATTCCGGCGGTCAAGCAAGGTGATACGCTTACCGCAGGTACGCAACTGGGCCATGTGGAAGAGGGCATTTTCGAACATCCTATTTTTGCTCCCTTTGATCTGCGCGGCGAATACAGTGTGAAATCCATCGCTAAAAAAGGGAAACACAAAGTAGCGGATACCATCGCCCAGATTGAAAACAGTAAAAAGGAAAAACAAGAACTGGCCATGTTCTTCAACTGGCCGGTCAAGCTTCCCATCACCTATTACCGGGACAGACGGGTTCCCAAAGAACCCCTGGTCACCCAGACCCGCATCATCGATACCTTTTTCCCGGTCGCCAAAGGGGGCACCTATTGTATTCCCGGTCCTTTTGGCTCGGGTAAGACTGTCTTACAACAGGTTACCAGCCGCTTTGCCGAAGCCGATGTGGTAGTGATCGCGGCCTGCGGCGAACGGGCCGGCGAAGTGGTGGAAACCTTGCGGGAATTCCCGGAAATTACCGATCCGCGCACCGGCAAATCCCTAATGGATCGTACCATTATTATCTGTAACACCAGCTCCATGCCGGTCGCCGCCCGTGAATCATCCGTGTATACCGCCGTCACCTTAGGGGAATATTACCGTCAGATGGGGTTGAATGTTTTGCTACTTGCTGATTCCACTTCCCGTTGGGCCCAGGCCATGCGCGAGCTCTCCGGCCGCCTGGAAGAAATCCCGGGCGAAGAGGCCTTCCCGGCCTATCTGGAATCCCGGATTGCTCAGTTCTATGAGCGGGCCGGCCTGATCGAATTATTCAATGGGGATACCGGTAGCCTGACCATTGGCGGGACCGTCAGTCCGGCCGGCGGTAATTTCGAAGAACCGGTCACCCAGTCCACACTCAAAGTGGTCGGTGCTTTCCATGGTCTGAACCGGGACCGTGCCAATGCCCGCCGCTATCCGGCCATTCATCCCCTGGAGAGCTGGTCCAAATACGAGAGCTTTATTTCCACGGAAACAATTAATTACGGACGCGAGATCCTGCGCAAGGGCAATGACGTGCACCAGATGATGATGGTGGTCGGCGAAGAAGGGACCTCGCTGGCCGATTTTGTGGTCTATATGAAATCGGAATTCCTGGATGATGTATACCTGCAGCAAAACTCTTTTGATGAGGTTGATGGTGCCAGTTCGCCTGAGCGTCAGAAATATGTCTTCACTAAAGTGGTTGAGATCCTCAAAACCGACTATGATTTTAAAGATAAAAATGATGCCCGTGAATTTTTCACCGAATTGCGTCAGCGTTTCATTGACTGGAACTATATCGATATGAGTGACGATGCGTTTAAAAAACAGGAAAAAGCCTTCACCGAACTGATCAACAGCAAGGCCAAAGATCCGGCAAAGCAAGAGAAGCCATCCGGAGAAACTGAAAAACCCACCGCTGATGAGCCAAAAGAAAAAGAGGCTGGCGAAGCAAAAGAAGAGAACCAGGCTCAAAAAGAAGCGGATAAAAGTCAGTCCAAAAGCGCTCAAGAAAATAATGAATAAATTAAGAGTCGAATAATGCAGAAAGTTCACAGCAAAATATTAAGCGTAGCCGGGAACGTCATCACGGTCAAGGCCCAAAACGTGGATTATGAGGAATTAGCCGAGGTCAAGACCAGCCGGGGTAAATCCCTGGCCCAGGTCATCCGGCTGGAAGAAGAGCTGGTCTCCCTGCAGGTCTTTGCCGGCAGCCAGGGCATTGCCACTAATGATGAGGTCCGTTTTCTGGGGCACCCCATGCAGGTCACCTTTTCAGAAAATATGCTGGGCCGGATTTTCAATGGCAGCGGTGAACCGCGTGATAAAGGACCACACCTGGCCGAAAATCTGATCGAAATCGCCGGCCCATCAGTCAACCCGGCCAAGCGGATTATTCCCCAGAAGATGATCCGGACCAACATTCCCATGATCGATGTCTTTAATTCCCTGGTCCGGTCCCAGAAGTTGCCGATCTTTTCGGTGTCCGGTGAACCCTACAACGAGCTGTTAGCCCGTATCGCCCTGCAGTCAGAAGTGGACATGATCATTCTGGGTGGCATCGGTCTTAAATACGATGAATATATGTTTTTCCGCAACCGCCTGGAAGAGGGCGGCGCCCTGAGTCGTTCGATCTTTTTTATGCATACCGCCTCGGATCCCACCGTGGAAAGCATCATGATTCCGGACCTGTGCCTGGCCGTGGCTGAAAAATTCGCCTTGCAGGACAAGAACGTCCTGGTCCTGTTGACCGACATGACCAATTTCAGCGATGCCCTCAAGGAAATCGCCATTACCATGGAGCAGGTGCCTTCTAACCGCGGCTATCCGGGCGATCTCTACAGCCAGCTGGCGGCGCGCTATGAAAAGGCGGTTGACTTTGAAGGCACTGGCTCGGTCACCATTTTGGCGGCCACGACTATGCCGGGCGATGACGTTACCCATCCCGTTCCGGATAATACCGGCTATATTACTGAAGGGCAGTTCTATCTGAAAAACGGACGCATCGAGCCCTTTGGTTCTTTAAGTCGTCTCAAGCAGCAGGTCAATGACAAAACCCGCGACGACCACCGGGCGATTATGGATGGCATGATCCAGCTCTATGCTCAGTATTATGAAACCGAGGAAAAACGGTCCATGGGCTTTCGCATGACCGATTGGGACAAAAAACTGCTCAAATACGGCGAGCTGTTCGAATCCCGGATGATGGATCTCTCGGTGAATATTTCACTCGAAGATGCCCTGGACCGGGGCTGGTCGATCCTGGCCGAATGTTTTAAACCGGAAGAGACCGGGTTGAAGACCGAACTGATCAAAAAACACTGGCCTTCTGATAAGAAAAAAGCGTCACAAAAAGACACCCCCGCAGAAAAACAAGCCGAAGATACCGAAGAGCCAGATGAAAAGAATTCTGAAAAGAAAACAAAAAAATAATGGCTAAAGTCCGCCTCACCAAGAATGAACTCAAAGCCCAGAAAGAGGCGCTGGAACGCTATGAGCGTTATCTGCCCACCCTGGAACTTAAAAAAGCCCAGTTGATCCTGGAAATCCGCAAGTTGCGCAAAGAGATCGCAGCCCTCAAAAAAGAAAAGGAGCAGGCCCGTCAACAAATTCGCAGTTGGGTGGACCTCTTTGCCGAAGACATTGATATCAGCGCCTGGATCAGCTTGGATAAGATCGAAACCAAGACCGATAATATTGCCGGTATCGATATCGAGGTGTTTGACAAGGTTATATTCGACGAAAAAGATGTCGATTATTTTACCACTCCCCTCTGGGTGGATCAGGGTATTGTGGAAGTCAAAAAACAGATCGTGCGGCAGGTCAAAATCATGCTGCTGGAGCGGCAGATCAAGCTGCTGGATGATGAATTACGCACCACCATTCAGCGCATTAACCTCTTCGAAAAAGTAAAAATACCGGAGGCCAGAGAGAATATCCGCATCATCCAGATCTATCTGGGAGATCAACGCACCGCAGAGGTGGTGCGCGGAAAAATCGCCAAGGATAAAATCCAGAAGAAAAAGGAGCGTGCCCGGGCATGATCGTTCCCATGCAACAACTGACCCTCTTTGTCCGCTCTGCGGAACAGGAAACGGCCTTGCGAAAATTACGCCGGCTGGGAGTTGTGCACCTCAAACCGATCAAGCCCCCCATCTCAGCCAGTATCACCGGCCTGGAAAGCCGGCTTAATCAGACCGAGCGGGCCCTTATGATTTTGCAATCCGCCAGTGAAGCAAACCAGTCTTCCCAGAAGTCAGACCAAAAACCAGCGCAGTTGGTGCCCCGCATTATTGACCAGAACGAAAAACGAAGCCAGTTACAGGAAAAACGGGCCGAAGAAATGGAAACCGTGCGCTGGTATCAGCAATGGGGCCGGATTTCCCGTCAGGATATCGACTTATTGCGCACCAAAGGGATTTACCTGCGCTTCTATATTGCGGACAAGCAATATCTGAAAAAAATGCCGGCCGATCAGCTGATCTATGTCGTTAACCAGACCAAAGCCAACCTCTATTTAGTCCTGGTATCCCAATCAGAAGACGCCCGCCTGGATTTGAAGGAGACCCGGGTACCGGCCAAATCCTATGCTCAGGTGCAGAGCGACATCAAAGCCTTGCAAGCCGATATTCAGGAGATCACGGCCCAATTAAAAGCCTGGGCCACTTACCTTGACCTGCTTCAAGATTATCGTGGCCAGCTGCAAAAGGACCTGGAATTCGCCTATGCCAAACATAGCATGGAGCAGGCAGCCGAGATCAGCTATCTGGAAGGCTTTTGCCCCCGGGACCGTATCAATCAGGTCAAAAAAGCGGCTGATAAAGAGGGCTGGGGCTATGTGATCAGGGAACCGGACGATCCCCACAAAGTCCCCACCCTGCTGAGCGATACCCGCTCAAAACGGTTGGTAGATCCCATTTATAAATTCATGGGCACCCTGCCCGGATACGAAGAATTTGATATCAGCACCCCCTTCCTGATTTTCTTTGCCATCTTTGTGGCCATGATCGTAGGCGACGCCGGCTATGGCTTGGTTTATCTGGGCCTGACCTTTCTAGCCCGTAAAAAAATGCCCAAAGCCCCGCAAAGTCCTTTTACCCTGTTTTATATTCTGAGTATCACCACCATTATCTGGGGCATCCTGACCGGCACCTATTTCGGGATTGAAAAACTGCAGGAATATAAAATCCTGAATGCTCTGATCGTAGATCAGATCAAAACCTTTTCCGAGGGCAATACCAATTTTCTCATGTTCCTGACCTTTGCTGTGGGTGGTATCCAGCTCTCCCTGGCCCATTTGTTACGGGCCTGGCATCTGCGCCGGCAGCTCAATGCGCTGGCTGAATTCGGCTGGATCCTGATCGTCTTTGCCATGCTGTGTGTCGCCGAACAAATCGTGCTGACCGGACAAATATTACAGGGGGCCGTTGCCGGTAACCAGATTGTCGGGGCGGTTTTAATCGGGGCGATTGTTGTCCTGGTTTTTCAGAATTATAAAAAAGGACACTTGCTCAAGGGCATGCTGCAGACGATCGGCAATCTGCCCATGGACATTATCAGCGCCTTTTCCGATATTGTCTCCTATATTCGTCTGTTTGCAGTCGGACTGGCTACCGTGGTGATCGAGACCAGTTTCAATGAGATGGCCATCGGGAATGGGATCAACGGGATCATCCCGGCGATTGTGGCCGTGCTGGTGCTCTTGTTGGGTCACGGCCTGAACCTTATTCTGGCCGTGATGTCGATCGTGGTGCATGGTATCCGCCTCAATATGCTCGAATTTTCCAACCACCTGGGCATGACCTGGTCGGGAACACCTTATAAACCCTTTAAAGAATAAACCATATGAAAATCATCAATATTTGCCAAAGAGGAGAAAGATTATGTTAGGAGATATGAGTTTATCCCTTTCGATTGCCGCCATTGGGTCGGCGCTGGGAACCGGCGTGGCGGGTATGGCCGCAGTGGGCGCCTGGAAAAAGGCCTTTGCCCAGAATAAAGCAGCCCCCTTCATCCTGATCGCTTTTGTGGGTGCACCCCTCACCCAGACTATTTACGGCATGATCCTGAGAAATTCGATTCTGTCAGCCGATATGAGCCAAGTTGCGGCCGGCTTTCAGATTTTATTGGGTGCCGTAGCCGGTGTGGCCATGGCCTTTTCTGCCTTTATGCAGGGCAAAGCCGGCGCCCGTGCCGCCGATGCCTTGGCCGAAACCGGTAAGGGTTTTGGAAATTATATTATGGTTGTCGGTATCATCGAAACCGTGGCGCTCTTCGTCATGGTCTTCTGCATGACCGCGTTACCCTAAGGTACCTACCCTAATCGATTATCATGCTAATCCTTCCGGGGCGTCCTGCTCCCGGGAGGATTTTTTTAGCTCCTTTCAAGAATTCCGCTTTCCCTGCGGGGAATGTGCGGTACATCCCGCTGGCGAATACCGATAAAAGGGGATGAGTTATTAAAATTAGCTCCGATTTTTTAACCTGTGAAATGTGACGATTATTACACGGGGTCAACCGGGGGCAAGCTGTGTCTGAAATTCAGACACGGATTTGTTATGATTAGCTACGGTGGTTTATCTTTTGCATTTTTTCCATCCTTATCCAGAAAAAAAGCATTCATAATAAATCTGCGTTTCTCTGCGTCTGATAATTAGCCTAGTGACACGTTCCGATTCATTCTGCCAACCACAGAGTAGTTGAACATCCCAATTAGTTTTGCCAGGGTTGGGCCGGAATTCTCTATCAGTTAATTGGTTTTGGCTTCAGGTTATTGTACCTTAAATAAATTACTCCAGTGTATTTTAGAGCATTTTTCTAATGAAAATGATCTGATTTTTGATCCTTTAGCAGGTAGTGGTATTTTAGGTATTGTTGCTAATATGCTTAATCGAAAATTTCGGTAGTGTCAAAAGTTTTATGAAAGAATGAAAGAGGATCTCAAGACCGGATGAT
>CAZXFH010000005.1:0-68109 GCA_964640055.1 uncultured bacterium
AAAATGAGTATTTATGAAAGTATCTTATAGATATATATGCATTGGTGCTTACCACTTAACCACCATATATAACAGCGCTACATCTGTTATTTATAACAGTTCAAGATTAAAGCGCTATTCAGGATGATCTTTCGTATCTGAAAGCATCCACTCAAATTATCGACCTATTGTCCGTAGCACCCATTTAAATAACTTACAGGGTTTTTTTCCTGCTGTTAAATAACAGAATATTATTTATATTTACAATAAGGATGCATATTTCTGATAAAACCGCACCACTTTTCCTGACCAAACTCATGATCGTTCTGTCAATGTTGTTATGCGCTCTTCATGGGCAAACTGAGCCCACGACGATCAAGGGTACTGTCATTGATTCTGTCACTTATGAAGGTATTGCCGATGTTAATATTGCCGTGCAGGGCCTGAATGTGGGGACGGTTAGTCACATAAATGGATTCTTTGTATTGACCGTAGTCGCCCCCCAGGATAGTATTCTGCTCACTTTCAGTCATATCGGCTATCAAACCAAAAGCGTACCGGCCAGCTATTTTGCAAAACATAAACGTCTCTTCCTCACTGAAAAAAGTATTCCACTGCCCGGGGTAGAGATAGCCGGTGAAAAAAAGGCTTTTGAGTATGATCAGGAGTTGACCAACCCGGTTTCCCGCCTGGAGTCGGAAGCCTATGAACTCAAAGGATTTATCGATGCGGCTGACCTTTTACACAATGATCCCAGTGTGTATATACAGGAGACCCTGAGTGGTAAGAAGACCATATCGGTCCGCGGTGCGGAGGCCGAAGATGTGACCGTGCTCTACAATGGGGTTAAAATCAATAATAATTTCAATAATCTTTACGATCTCTCGATTATTGATCCGGCTTCTCTGGAACAGGTCGATCTGATTAAGGGCGGCAGCGCGGCCAGCTTCGGCGCCCTGAATGATATGGCCGTGATCAACCTGATCCCCAAAGAGAAACAGGATTATATGCTGAAATTCAACCAGCGGTTTGGTTCTTATGATTTAGGTGAATGGGGCCTCAATTTCTATAAAAACATAAGCGGCGTGGATTTCTTCAGTAGTTATGGCCAGGGGTCCACCCACCGTATTTACCATACCTTTGCCAATGATGAAGCCAGCTTATTGCAAACCAATGATAATCTTTTGGTCCATATTAACTATCAAAGCCAAATAAAACATCGTTCAGCACCCATGCACAGCATTAATCTGGATCACATGCGGTCCAACCATAATTTCGAACATCAAAATTATGCTGAAAACTATGACACGCAGCACCAATTCAATGCCATGCATTACAATTTACAGCCCAATGATATCTACCAGGGGCAACTGATCTTTTCCCAGCAAAACTATACGGAAAAGCACCAATATAATTTTAAGCACTTTCACTATAAACGGGTCGTTCAGGACGATTATCTGGGTCTGGAGACCAAACAGAAATTACAGTCAGATCATGCTTCACTGCTGCTGAATTATCTTTATAATCAGAGCGATCTGGATTACACCAATGAATCCGGCTATACCACTCACCCTGATTCTCTGGCAGACAGTCATTACCGGCGCTTGCGCAATGGTTACGGAGCCAATCTCCAGTTGCATACCGGACTGGATACCACCACTCTGCAGTTGCACCGGGTAAATCTGAGCATCCATTTTGAAAATGTGTTGGATAGACCCTTACATGCGCAGGCGCAATTGGACCAGAAAACATGGCAGCAAACCTCCTATATCGCGGCTTTTGTAATGGGTGCTACCACTCCGGAAAAAAATTTAAATCTGGTATTCAATTATGCCCGCACCCATAATATTCCGACACTTTATCAACAGTTATCGGCTCAGTTCTATCGATATCAGGCCGGCCCAACCGATCGTTTACACATGGAATTAAAACACCAGCTCGATTTTAATTTCGAAGTCAACAATTTACCCAGCAAAGCCCGGATCAACTATCGCTTTGATGGGGCTGCTTTTTACAATTATTTTGACGGTAAATTTCGCAATATCCATATTAGCGGTAGTCCTTTGCAATACTTTGATAATTTCTCGGAAACCACCTTGAGCGGCGTGGAAAGCAATCTTTATATCTATTTTATTCAACCTGATCTTTCAGTGCACTTTTCTTTTGCCAAATACTGGTTTGCAGACCGGTTTGCCTTTTCCTTTAAACCGGATCAAAATATCCATATCACCCTGAATTATACCACCCCTTATGCTGGAATCGAACTGATCGGATTTATGGAATCGGAGCGGTATGGCAGTGTTTACAGTGCCGGAGAAATTATGGACATCAGCCTGCCTAAATTCAGTAATATAGACCTGCATCTGACCACTTCACTGCCCGTCTGGCGTACGCGCTTGTCTCTGGCTTTGAGTGGTCGCAATATACTCAGTAATCAGCAAACCCTGGAAGGCATTGCGATCCGTGACCGGCGGCTTTACCTGACCGGTGCAATCGAATTTAAATAACTTTGAAATCAGTTTGGTCTGGTCTCTATGCAGAAAACAGCTTTCATTAAAATTAGCGCCATCATTTTGCTGATAATCTTTATTTCCTGTACTGAAAATCCCTTTACCGAACCAGAAAAAATACAAGATTTGAAAATCACCGGTCGGGTGGAACTGAACGATGGTAGTTCACCGGATCAGGTTTATGTCTGGCTGGAATTATTGGATTTGGGTACTTTTACCAATCAAAAAGGGAAGTTCAGTTTACCATTACCGCCTTCTGAATTACAGGCTGAGGGCGCTGGAATCACAGGTAATACGCGCCTCTATTTCTATCTGTCGGATTATAAAATGATCTATAAAACAATCGAATTTGCAGAGGGGAAATTGATCCCGGATCAGGAGGTGATTGCTGCGGACGGCCAGCTGCTGGCGACGATACTCCTGGAAAAAATATTTAATATGTCCTTCTCTCCTCAACAGGATTCAGCCGCTCTAAGGGATAGCAGTATGCTCACCCTGCAGGCGGAAATGAGCACACCCTGTAACAATCTGCAAACCATTCAGTTCGAACGGGTGGGCCGAAATCCCGTTTTTTACGGCTTGATTTTCGAACCGCAAGGTAACACTGCTCAGGATCCCATATTTTATGACAGTCGGCAAGCCGTATCCGTAGTCATTAGTCTGGACAGATTTTCAAGTTTTTCCGTACAATATGATTATAGTCCCATTTCTCTGGGTTTATCACCGGGAAGCTATGCGGTCTGCCCCTATGTTGAAATTGTCCAACCCGATACGATCCCGGATCGGATATTAAATAATATTGGGCAACATATCATTGCCTATGGCCATCATTATTGTCTTTTACCCAATAAGCTCAATAAACACCGATTGATCGTCACAGAATAAACACCTTGTGGTTGGACAGGCTTACACCAGCCAGTCCAATTGGTGCAAAGCGGGCAATACAAAGGTTGCCCGAGTTTGTAGTCGGTTCATTATGGCAATATCTGATTCTACAACATATTAACCACCCTCTTCAGTTGGTGGCGAACAAAACGATAAATCAACGTAATAGCTTGATCATATAGATCCCCCTTAGTCAAAGGGGGATACAGGGGGTTGTAAGAGACCCCAGTTTGATGACTAAAGCTGCCTTCTGACACCCCCCTTCTTTTCCCCCCTTGATAGGGGGGACGTATAGTCAGAGCTCACTATACTGATCAGTGTCAACACATCAGATTGAACTAAAATATCGTCAATACTCGATTATCAATAGGATTAAGATTAACCCACAGTTTTAAATGTGGATTAAGATAAGTAAGGAAAAATTAACACGAAAAAACAAAACCTGAAAATCCCAGAACGGTTTCAACCGTTTATCAACGTAATAGCTTGATCATATAGGTCCCCCTTATCAAAGGGGGAGTCAGGGGGTTGTAATATTATCAGCCTATAAAGGTCGTTCCATAATTGTCGGCCCAACAAATCAACAGGGGATCAATTGGTTAACCGATCCCCTGTTGACTATTCAGCTTGTGCTACAGTCTAGAATCCCACAGCTAATGAGAAGACATTATTGCCCTGGAAATATTCTGTAGGCCGATAGGTGTAATCTGCTTTGAGATTAACCCCGCCGAGCTGGTAATTAAGACCGGCTCCTAAGGCCAAACCAAATACATCCTGACCCATATCACCTTCTGTCTGACCTGTGATCGTAGCGCGATAACCACCACGCAGATAGATCATATCCATTAGTTTCATTTCAGTACCCAGTACCAGGTTATCCTGTTCCACATTGTTATTTACGAAATTAGTACTGAGCAGTAATGAATTATTCCCAAAGGTCATCATTTTACTGAGGCCGATTTCCAGACTGGTGGGTAACTGGGAATCCTCTACCGGAATATAGCGGTAATCGTCATATTCAGCTGAAAGGTCCCGCCCCTGGGTCAACAAGGCCGATCCGGAATATTGCATATCGGTACCCAGGTTTTTAATGGCCAGACCTAAACACAGCCCTTCCATACCAACCAGATTCTTATATTGCAGGCCCAGATCAAACCCAACCGCCGTAGCCGCAGCACGGGGTATATTCTCATAGACCAACTTGGTCGTCATACCAAAGTTGATCCGGTCGGTCAGCGCTTTGGCCCAGGTCAGTCCTACGGTCGCAAAGGTCGGTGAGAAAGTGGTCCCGTTTTCACCATCAGGGTCGTCAATCGTGGTCATGGGAATATCGCCAAAACCAATACTTTTGATTGACGCCGCAATATTACCGATACGGCCAGCATTAAAACCGGCAGCCACATAAGTTACATTAATATCAGCAATATAGCTCATATTAGAGAACAGGGCCTCAGCTGTGGCCGCCATTTTACTTAATCCAGCCGGATTCCAGTAGATTGCATCCAGTGAACTAGTAGTAGCCAGATCTGCACCACCCATGGCAATATTGCGACCACCGACCGGGATCTGAACCTGGACTCCCGAAGCGGTTCCAACCCGGTCCACATCACCGGCATATAGGGTCACACAGAACAGTGCCAGGACAACCGTTAAGATTAAAGTAGACTTTATTATTTTAGGCATCATATTTTCCTCCTTCGCCATCTTATTCTGATTTTTATTCATGTTTACACCACTCTATTAATAGAACTTGATGATTTGTTTGTCTTGAATGATAAACAACTTCAGTACTTTTTCCTTGTTCAGGTCCGGCATATCCACATGGACGATATAGGCGCCACTCGCAACGGGCAGGTCAGATTCATTTCTCAAATCCCATTCCAGGAACTGAGCATCGCTGTCCTTTTCAAGGGTTCTGACCAGTACACCGGCCAGATTGAAAATGCGCAGCGTGGCTTTATCAGGCAGATGGCTGAATGTGACGTAATTATCAAAACGGTTGGTTGAACCTTCATTGTAGGCATAATAGGGATTGGGGAAAACATTGATCTTTTCCACGGCTTCCTTGGCCAGGTCTTTACTGTCGGTAACCGGCGCCTGAGTGGCAAAATCCCAGACATCGGTCCCGAACTGGATCGGATTATCATAGACGAATGAAACAACATCGCCTGTCTCCCAGTCTGTACGCCAATGTACCAGGTTCCAGGTCAGTAGATCACTGTTCGCAAGTTCCGTAGCGGTTTTACCCTGGGTAGTCGCATAATCCTCATGTAAAATCCAAGTATACATTCTTCCATAGCGATTAAAAGAATACATTGTATCGGCGGACGTTACATCAAATATACGATCATAGATTAACATAGCGACCTTCTGATCACTCTCAACATCCCAGACTTCAAACGGAATCCGGACTTTGAAGACCGAACCATCACCGGGATTTTTGGTGTCCGGATGATCGGCTAGGTCGTAATTACGGGCACCGACTAATACGGCCTCGGAACCGGTGCCGTCCTTGATCGGAATATAGGTGCCGCCGTTCGCCATAGTGACCGCATTACTGTAGTCATATTCACCGGTAAACCGCAGTTCAATATCATTCTGTAATATATTTACATCATCAGTACCGTGCAGATTTCCGTCAGGTGCGTAATCATAGGTGTGTAAAGCCATGGCAGAGGGCCCGAAAGACCAGCCTAGGTAGTAATAACTGCTGATCAGGAAAGGCATAGGATAAGATGTGTAATAACCGGCATTATAATATGAATATCCACGTTCAGGTGTATAAGTAAAAGGTGACCGGCTTGATGTATAGGTAGAAAAGTCTGTCGGTGCATCATACAGAACATTTACATCCAACTGAACGCCATCAGCAATCGGTGCGGCATCCGTACCAACCTCCTCACCACCGGCATAGTGTTTACCGTTTTCAACCCGTTCCATATTAACCCCATTGACAATGGTCTGATCTTCCAGTACATCGGTGCCAGCGGTAACATCTTTCAGGTTCCAGTGGCGGATGGTCTCATGGGCGTAGCCGATTTCATCGATGGTCAGGGAGCCAGTCGCATCCACAATGGTACCGCTATAGGCATCATCCCAGACCGAATAATCAACGGTTACCGGCACACTGACGTCCGCACTTTCAAAGGTGATCTTGAAATACATGTTGCCTTCAATCGCACCTAAGGTGCTTCTAAGCGAATCACCCCAGGAGACGACATTACCGTTGATGGTACCGTTTTCCGGTAAATCTGCCTGTCCGTAGCTGGTATAGTTGCTGTAACTGCCACCGGTAATGACCGCAGATGTGGGGATCATGCCGGCCGGGAATTCAAATTCAATCCCATCAATCCAGGCCCCGTCAGCTGAGCCATAAACCATAGTAAAGGTGAAGTCTACATAACCAGGTGTGGCGGCATAAATGGCGGAACCGGTCACATAGGTATCGGAAACATCACCGGCTTTACCCAAGGCCTTGCTGGTGGTCCACTTCTTCCACAATCCATCCGAATCACGATAGTAATCCTGAGTATTAAAATACACCTGGTAATCATGTCCGGTCGTGGCATAGGGATCGATGACCGTACCGCTGATATCACCCCCGGCGGTACCGGCGGTGTGGGTCGTGGAGATCGATTCTTGCGGATCATGGGTCAATTCGGTACCCGGATCGGCCAGCTGAGGCACAACCTCAATCGGTGTCAGAGAACTCTCCAGCGAGGGTTCCGGCACATCCGGGTCACTGTTAAAATTATAACCCGTTACCGCAAAGTAATAGCTACTTCCGTTGTACAAGGGTCGATCGTTCAGATAATCCTTTTCGATCATGATCGATCGTTTAATACCGGAATCAGAGCCCTTCTGAATCGGAATAGTGGCAATATCACCCACACTGGCCAGAAAACGGGCCGCGCGGATATTCTGTATATTGTTCTTTTTATCATAGGTGGCAACCAAGGTTCCTTGTTCTTTTGCAGCATCGCTGGTGGGCAGCTGATAGACATTATACCCCTCAAAATTGAATCCCAGAATGGGATCATCAGCTTCAGTTTGCGCCACCGCTTCCTGATCCGAGCCCCACTCAAGCACTACTTTCTGGTCTAAGGCCCGGGCCGTCACAGCTGGTACTTGCGGCGGGGACGGAATGCCCTTGAACAATTTATCATAGAGAAACTGGGCATATTTGTCATTCAGTTTCAGCATCTCAACTGCATTGCGGTTATCACCGCCCGGCTGGTTGACGATACCACCGACGACAGCCACCACAACTTCCTGGGTGTCTCCGGGGGCCATGGTAAAGGGGCCGGAATTCAAACACATGCGGCGGTCACCCGGGGGTAAATTGGTGCCAAAAGCATCCAGGTCACCGGTCATCCGGAAGGGATCACCATCGCAGGGGAATTGGGTGGCTTCCCCGGCATTGGGCCCGGAACCATGCGTAAAAGGGGAGGGACTATCAATCGCGGTATTCGGGATCATACCGTTCAACAGGTTATACCACTGCAGGGTGCCGTCGTAGACATTCAAATCCGGGTCAGTGATATCAGATCCGGCCGCAAAATAACCGAAAGAGGTCATGGGCAGGTTTTTGTATCCCGGTCTTTGCTGCAGATCAAAAATGGCCGTATCCCCGGGACTTTCCACGATGGGCCCCTGGAAAAAGTCATAACCGACCGCTGCGGGTGGCAGATTGAATTGACTGAACATCCCATCTGTTTTACCTGAGGTATAGGCAAAACCCAGACTCAGTTCGGTATCACAACCCACCAAGTCATCGGTATAGGTACCCACATCCGGGTCACTCCATTGGGAGACAAACATAGAGTCAATGGTCACGCCGGATTTATTGATCAACCTGAATTTCTTGAATATGATCTGTCCCAGGGTGGTAGTAGGTTGATTATAGGCCCACATGGTCACCTGCAGTTCCAGACCGATCGGTGGCGAGCCATAAAGACCTTTAGTGAGAGAGGCATTCACGTCATTAACCACAAACCAGAGCACTTGATCCGCATTGGCGATGCCGGGTTCATCCACATCCGGATCCCAAACACCGTTGCCATTTTTATCATAGTAGGGTGCCCCCAGATCTGCGGGCCAGTTGTTCCAGCTGTATTCATAACGTTCCAGGATTTCTGCCGGAGTCAGATCAATTTCTTCTGCATCTTTTTCGACTGCAGCATCATCAACACTCAGACTTGCCCAATCTTTGCGGATGCGGTAGATCCTGACGCGCTCATTTTCCGGATTGATCGGGACTGGCGGATCATTAGGGCCGGTGCCCGCGGTTTCTATCCACCCCGGTTGAGTACCGCGTTCATAGGTTTGTCCACCGACGCGGATATGGTCACCGGTTCCATCCCCGGTCGTATCCACAATACCGCCCCAGACAAAGCCGTCCATAAAAATCACCGTCGCGGTTCCACGGGGATAATACCCCCCTGAATCACCGCCTGGTGTATGGGCTGAAATACCATTATGGAATATCCAGTAACCCCAGTTACAGATATTCATCATGGATCTTGTCGCCTTGTCGGTTTGCGTCTGGCGGGCCAGATAAAAATCGCCATTTTTATACATGGCCATCAGACTCGCCGAGAGTAGTAAAGCGAGCACAAGGACCGCAGACAAGGCAAATTTTATTTTCTTCATAACTGTCATCTCCTTTTTATATTATTATACATTTTTCCGGTTTTCTATGTGTTTTATACTGGCCAATATCAGAATTCAAACTTAATACCAAAGAATATTTGCCTTGGTGTACCAAAAATCTCCTCACCAACAATATCCCAGTAGGCCTGGGAGTTATTAATATTAATGGCTTTATACATATCCACATATTGTTGTCCGCCATAGGAATTGATTACGGACTCGCTACGGGTTTCATTGTTAATAAAGCCATCATCTACCGGGCTCCCGGTCATCTGATAGACATTCAATATATTTTTACGGTTGAACAGATTGCGTACACGCATATACACGATTGCCCGCATTTTACCAGTCAGATCAAAGCGTTTGTAGACATTCAGATCGGTAACAAAAGTCCAGGGTGTTTTTGAGGCGCCGATTGGTTCCACGGCTTCGCGGCTGCGGGTATCAAACATATAGTCAACGCCGGCATTATAGGGGGAAACCTGTCCACCGGCGGGCACATATACTTTTGTAAAGGGATGTCCGCTGGAGAACTGCATCAGTAGGTTAACACCCGACTGCTGTAAGATGGCCCCGCCGTCATTTTTACCAAATTGATAGTTCAGGTTAACCGAACCGGTGTGAGTCTGGGAATAATCCAGCGGATTGATGGTGGTTGGTTTCTGGGTGTCGCGGTAAATGGCACCGTGATAGGAAGTGGAATTGGAAGCGGTTCCTTCGGCCTGTGTCAAAGTGTAATTGAGGTTTCCGGATATGCGTTTGACGCGTCGCAGGGTTAGACGAAATTCCAGTCCTTTTGTCGTGGCAAAATCACTGTTAACAAACCGTTCATAAGCGATGGGTACCACGGAGTTTGGATCCACATTCTGTTTGGTAACCTGGATTTTACCCTTCTCATTTTTATAGAAACCGGTCACATCCAGGGCCGCATTATCAGCAATCTGCTGCCGGAAGCCCACCTCATAGGAAGTAGTATGGATGGGACCTAAGCCAAAACCGATGGGATTAATGTAGTAATATCCGCCCTGATAAATTTGCCGTGACAAGGAATAGGTGCCGGTATAAATATTATTCAGGGACGGCATCTGCACAAACTGGCCGTAATTCATATAGAAAACACTGCGGTCAGTGGCCGGAAAGGAGAAGCCCAGCCGGGGACTGATAAAAGTCTCTGGATCTTTCTTCTGCCAGGCTTTTTCTTTGATTAAACCGGTTTCTTCATTCACTGGGGGATTTGTCGGATCCTTCAGTTCCTTATCATCAGTGTCAAAATAATCAAACCGAACGCCGGCATTGATAATCAAGTCATTGAACTCGATCTTATCATGGAAATAAGCGGCGAACTCAGTGGGCCGTTTGGGTCCATCTACATAGACGGTATCGTCTTGATCAATGTAATATTTTTTATCATCGATTTCATTGCCATAAATATCATAACCATAGGCATTCACGCGGCCTTCATTAAACCACTCAGCATCCGGCACATTTTCTTCACTGCCGTAAGAGGTAATCCCTATTCTCTGGCCTACTTCAGTTGGCGCGGTTAAAGCCATTACTGAGGGTGAAATATCGAAAAAGCGACAAGTCCATCTCCTCAGCTCGGTACCGGCTTTGATCTGATGATGTTGGCCCATCTGGCCGACATAATCAGCGGCCATGCCGTTATATCCTAGTGATTGAATAAAATAACGATTATTAGGATCGCCATTGCGTTCCATGGGAAACCCATTGATCGAATAGTCAAACATGGGCTGCCATGCATTTCGGTAAGTTACACCATGTTCAGCAACAGCCGTACTGTCATAGTATTTTTTCCAGTCATGATCAAACCAGGAATCGCCGCGCTCTAAAGAACGGTCAAAGTGGTTAAAACGCAAGTCAAGATAGCTATTTTTGCCGGTGACCATAGTGGCCTTGGCATTCAGTAGCAGACTTTTGTTGACATTGTAAGGGTTTCGATCGTTCATGATATCCAGCATGGGCTGATCACTGATGCCATATTTTTGGTAGGTATAGGCGCCGCCGAGGCGAATTTTTACCGGCAGATCAAGTACCACAGTCCCATTAAGCGTATAGCGGGTCTCTTCATTTTTAGGGGTAAATCCGTCCGGATAGGCAAAGCTGACCGTATCGAATCCAAAGGCTTGATTGTACGGATTCCGATCGACCAGGATATCCACATACTGTTGGCCATGACTGGTGACCGTGTCACCGGTACCAAATTCATAACCTTCAGACCAGCGTCTTTCACCATCCATCTCATCTTCATATTCACCAGCCACAAAAAAACGTATTTTATTTGATAATAGCGGGCCTCCCAAGGTTAGGACACCAATCTTATGGCCGTAGGTATAGGTATTCATAAACTGATCGCCTTCTTCCGGATTACCAAAACCGTCCTGTTGCCAGTCCAGGGAACCGTTGAATTTTTTGCCACCGGTTTTAAATTCCTGTTTGATAACACCGGCATTGGCGCCGCCCATTTCAGCGGTAAAGCCGCTGGAAAAAACCTGCATTTCTTCCAAAGCTTCATTAATTACGGCCACTGCATTGGTGTTGTTCATCGGATTAACCGCAGCTGCACCCTCGACATAATAACCCACTTCATCGGCCCGGCCGCCCCGGATATGCACATTGCCATCCTGGACAACCACACCAGCCATATTCTGGATAATGTCTTGGGTGCCCCGTACCGGAATACTTTCCAGCTCTTCCGAAGTGGTGATGGAAACACTTGACGTAGCATCCTTGTCAATCAATTTGCGCCGGGCAATGACTTCAACTACTTGCCCTTCAATCACTTTCTCTTCCATTTCAAAGTCCAGCTCAGTGGTCAAATTGGAAGTAACTTTTACATTACTGATCACCACATCCTTACGGCCCATGTAGGTCGCCCGGACAGTATATGTTCCCGGAGGAACATTCATAATTACGTAATAGCCATCCTGATTGGTAGCAGCCCCCATCGCATAGGGTGCATCCTCAAGGATGATATTGACGCCTGCGAGTGGTTCACCCGTGCTCTCATCGACAACGGTACCCGCAATTTTACCCGATGCTCCAAACAGAACAAAGGGCAGTAGCAGCATCAACAAACAAATGGAAATACGTCGTACCATACCAATCCTCCTTATAAAGTGTTAATACATTTTTAGTAAAGTTGCGTAAAAATAATAAATTTATTGTTGTTGTTATTATTGATCAGTACCCTCCTCCAACTACAAAATCGTTTATGAAATCACTAGTCATGAATTTCATTTAATGACTGTTGAAATCCTTAATGCGTTATCTAAACGAAGACTTTTTGGCTTGAATACTAGCCTTGATTTCCCCACTCCCAATCTTTAGCTACTCTCCCATGTTGGTACTAATGTATTAATTTTCCGTTTTGATTGTCAAGCTTTTTATCGAGTCTCTGCTCTAATTTTTAGCCTGATTATCAAGAATATTGTCAATTATGCCATATTCACAGGCTTCGCCGGCGTTCATAAAGAAATTACGGTCCGTATCCTTGGCAATCCGTTTGATCGGTTGCTCCGTCAATTCAGATAATATTTGGTTCAATTTTTCCTTGGTTTTGATGATCTCCCGGGCATGGATATCAATATCACTGGCTTGCCCTTCAACCCCTCCCATGGGCTGATGAATCATGATGCGGGCATTGGGCAGTGAAGACCGTTTCCCTTTTTGCCCCGCGGCCAGTAGAATCGCGGCCATACTGGCAGCCTGTCCGATACAAATGGTTTCCACCCTGGGCTTGACAAAGCGCATGGTATCCAGAATTGCCAGTCCTGAAGTGACGGTGCCACCCGGACTATTAATATAGATCGAAATATCATTTTCAACATCTTCGGCCTGTAAATACAGGAGTTGGGCGATTACCACACTGGCCAGGTGGTCATTGATAATATCACCGATAAAAATGATCCGTTCTTTTAATAAACGTGAGTAAATATCATAGGAGCGTTCCCCCCGATTCGTCTGTTCAACAACAAAGGGAATATAGGTTTGATTTTTCATAACGAATTCCCATATTTAATTTTGTGATCTTTGCCTGAGTTCCTTGGTACGTACTTTTTTGGTTTTTATATTGGCATATTCTTTTAGATGGTCCAGCACTTTCTCTTCTAACAATTGATATTTTAAGTTGGACTTGGCTTCCGGGTAACGATAGAGGTTTTTCACCGCCTCTCTTTGATCGTCAGGATACTGGTTGATCAGCTCTTCTGCTTTTGCTTGAATTTCTGCGGAAGATGCTTCGATTTTTTCCTGACTGCGCAGCTTGTCTTCGATCAGAAACCAGCGGATATCTCTTTCGGCCTTGCTGCGGTACTGGGCTCTGATCTTCTGTTCATCAATTGTTTGTTGTTGCTGTTCCGCGCGACGTTTCAAATCTTCCACAACGCGGTCCAAATACAGTTCTATGCGAGCATCCGGGACTTCAAATTCGTGATTATCAATAAAATAGGTCTTAATGCTATCGTTTATCTCTTTTTCAGCATGCTGGTCCCATTCCTTTTGCATGGTTGCGGCCAGTTGTTGACGCCATTCCTTCAGAGAGTCAACACTCTCCAGATTTTCCCGGACCCATTGATCGTCTATTTCGGGCAGCTGATGTTCTTCAACACGTTTCACTTTGATTTTATATGCCACTTTTTTTTCTTTTTCAGGTTCCAGGGTCACAATCACTTCGTCCCCGGCCTGAGCACCCAGCAAATTGGAAATATACGGCTTTTTAAAAACACCTTCACCCAGCTTGATCATACGGTCCTCAACTTTTTTGCCGATGATCGGAATCCCCTTTTCATCGACCTCTTGTAAATCGCCTATCACGTAATGGCCGATTTGGGCACCCCCGGTCACCTCTCTGACTTCCGCCTGGTTTGCGCGGATCTCTTCCAGATAACGATCTATATCCTCTTTATCCAGTATATATTTCTTTTTGGTAACCGGAAAGCCCTTTTTATAGTCGCTCAATTTGAACTCAGGATCCACTTCGATCGTTAACTCATATTGGAAGGGTTTTCCCTCCTTAAAATCAATATCGCTAACTTTAGAGTCAACGATTTCAGTGATCCCCTTCTCTTCCAGGGCCTTTTTATAGCTGTCATTAACCACTTGGTTGATGAACTCATATTGTATATTGGGTGCCAGGTGCCGTTTGGCAATGGATAGAGGCACCTTGCCGGGACGAAATCCATCCAGTTTAAGGTTTTTTCTCAATTTTTGAGCCACTTTTTCATAGGTCTCCGCCACCTCATCCCAATCAAATTGCACTTTTAAAAGATGACTTACCGGGCTTTTCTGTTGCAGTTCAACATCCATAAATAATCCTTTTTACTATACAATATTCGCGTGCCGCGGGCGAGAGTCGAACTCGCATCCCGATCAATCGGGACTGGATCCTAAGTCCAGCGCGTCTGCCAATTCCGCCACCGCGGCTCAAAAAGCAAGTAAATTTAACTGTTTAGACTCTTTTTAAAAAGAAAAAGGAGTGAACCCGGAACGGACTCACTCCTTTTCTATCAGGTCTATAAAATGTTTATTATTTCAATAATATCATTTTACGAGCTTGGGTATAATTACCGGCGGTTATCTTATAAATATAAACACCGGATTTAACGAGCGCGCCCTGCATATCGCGACCGTCCCACTGGACAGCATAAAAGCCTTCCATCTGATTCTCGTTGACCAGTGTGGCAATTTTCTGGCCCAGCAGATTGTAGATTTCCAGTTTTACCGGGCTCTTTTGCGGAATACCGTAGCGAATACTGGTTTCGGGATTAAAGGGATTGGGGAAATTTTGCTGTAACTCATAGTGACCCGGAGTCCCTGTTTGGCTTAAATCGATGTCAGTCATTACCGTTATTTCCAGATCAAAGGTGTCCGAAGACATGGTCATCATCATCCTATTGGTGGCGCCGACATACCAATATCCAGAGACAGTCATGGGAAATTCCACCCCCAAGCTAGCCAGTTCATCCAATAAATATTTGGTATTGATGGTTAAAGTTGTATCATTACCCGTATCATCAGAGGGTATCATGGCCGGCATCTGTCCGACGTCATGGATGCCAAACATAACACCATAGTGCAGAGGCATCCCCATGGGATCGGCTGAGGGTTCCCATTCAAAAACCATCTGATCGGTGGGATCTAAAAAATCGTAACTGACTTCCATGCTCATTTCATCGGGTGGATAAATCAGGGAAAAGTCCATGGGAGCCCCGACAATTGAGAATATCGATGGTACCCCCACCGCCCATACTGTTTCTCCGCTGGGATCCGACGCAATCGCCATTTCATCGGGAACGAAGACCGGATAATAGCCCATCCCCGCTTCAGGATATACATCCACATCAAGTGTAAATTCAACTGTAGACCCGGCGGCAATCGTGTCACCGGTCATGCTGAATCCGATCACCCGATAGGCACCATTATCCAGCTCGTTGCCGGAAATATTCCAGTTGGAAAGCGTGCTGCTTACGCCGGTACCGATAAAAATATCCGCCGAATCAACCAGGTCAAACTGAAAGCCACCAATAGTGGCAACATTCTCCACGACCACCAGAATTTCAGCGGGTTCGCCGGCCATTCCCGTATCAGGATATACAGTATAAGTCACATCGGGCTGACCGACACTGAAAAAGCCGGGTTCAGGTTCGGAATAGAGCTGGCTTCCTTCGGGATCCGAAAGCACGATATCTTCCAGAATCAATACCACTTCGCCGATTGCTGCGGTGGCAGATACTTCATAGGTGATCACAGCCACCGGGCCCTGTCCAGGCGGAATTGAGGTGCCATTCATATCAAATCCCAGAGCTTTGTAAGAGCCGTCATCCTGTTCACTACCGGAATCTGACCAGCTACCGCCACTAATGCTGTCTAACTGCTCAGTGGTATTTATTTCCAGAGCGGTCAGATAGTCGGGCACATCTCTTAAGACAAATTCAAATCCGCTGATATCCTGGGTATTGATCAATTCGATCACCGCTTCCCCGGTTTCACCCGGATCGGCTTGCCCACCATGTACTAACAGGCGCTGGGTTTCGACCATTACATTAATAGCACCATCAAGGGGTGTTGCGGGTAGTTGATTACCAACCAAATCGGAAATCACTATATTATCAAGATGAAGCCTCACATCCACCGCTTCCATAACAGTACTAATCGCAAACTTGATATTGGCGATGGCACCGGAATCAGGATCAATACCCAGACCGTTCATATCAAAGCCAATGACTTTGTAGCTGCCATCGGCTTGTTCCTGTCCCTGAACAGACCAACCGCTACCGGTCAGGCGATCAGTGCCGGTAACCGCCACGCCACTGACGAGATCGGGGATATCTTTTACACTGAATTCAAAACCACCCACCTTGCTTTCTTGGTTCACCAGTTCGACCGGAACTATGACTGTATCACCGGCATAGCCGGCTGCCGAACCAATGGCCAGATTGACCCATTCCACCGGAGTGGCAGATACCTCATTAGAAGGACCGGATTCCCGGTCTCCGTAATCTCCGGTGACTACATAATAATAGGTAGTGCTATTGACCACACTACTGTCATGATAAGTCAGCGTACCGGGGTCGAGATCAGCCACTATATTCTCAGTAACCAGCTCAACCGGCGCGTTTTCTGAACGATACAGAGTATAACCAAACAAATTTTCCGGTTTTATTCCATTCTTTGGATTCAAGGTTACAAATTCAGGATTACTGATGACCCGTTTAGAAGCCATTTCTGCAGAGATCAGGTACCGCGCTGCTAGATTCCCGGGAGAAGCGTTACTCAACTCAGGAGTTTCACCCTCTCCGCTCTGCTCCGGGGGCTGCCATTCAAGAGGTACCACACCATCCAAGCCGGAAACAGCGCTTAAATTGATCGGCGGAAATAAATAGCCCTGCTCGATTGTAAAAATATTAGGGATCACAATTGTCGGTACCGGATCGCCCACCAGGATATTTTCCGCAAAAATTTCAACATCCTGAGATACTGCAAAAGGATCCACACTGACATATAGATCTAAGATCGGCACCTCGGTTGCGCTGACCGCAATATCACCACCATAAAGCACAACCCGCACACCGCCTTTTACCGGTGAAAAATCTACGGACATACCGGTGGTAGCCGTAGTTGTATGAATGCTATCGATCATTAGCACCTGAGGATGACATAAAAGATCCAGCTGGATGCCACTGATCGTACCTGAATTTTTCATATTGAGGTTAACCGGATAGCCCCCTTCGCCGGCATCTCCGCTGCCCGAACCAAGCGCTAGCAGGGCATAAGTACCACTGAAAATATGCCCGGGCATCAGGGATTCAATCCCGAGGACATTACCATCTGTATCACTGAGCAATACATCCTGCAGATACAAATCAATAATTGCATTGGTCAGTCCACTAACATTATAGGTAACTTGAAGGACTTCCCCATCTCCGGTAGCGATACTGTTTCCGGCCTCATCAAAAAGCAAGATACGGACCGCGCCGTTTTCCAGGGTATCGAACTCAGCCGAGAATCCGGCCGCCCTTCCAGTCGGTGTAACGGCAGCCACATCCAGTGTATCTGGCATATCAACCAGGTCCAACTGAATACCGGCTACCAAATCAACCGGATTATCTAATCCGATCCCGACTGTCGCGTCACTGGCATCACCACTGACCGCGGTACTATTAATATAGACAGAATTACCTGCTAGAGCAGCAGAAAAGAGGAAAAAGCATATAAAAATCCCATACGCAATACGTCTCATTTATACCTCCTTAACATAAATATCTTGCTTTTTACTTGACTTAAGCCCCTAAATCTAAATGATCAAACAGATAATCGGTGACCCTGGGGCAAGCCCCAGGGAATTCGAAAGTTAAAGCATTCATTTATATAGAAAACCAATAATTTTTTAGAAAGAGTCAATATTTTTTTCAGAGCCTGATAAAACAGCCGCCCACGACTCAAACTTGACACATCCCCCCCTACATTATACTTTCAAAAGTAAAAAATAAATGGTCTGTTTCCGATAACACAATCCATTCAAATGCCAACCTAAATATGCGGGAATTAAATCTCAGGGTCAATTAAAAATATACACAGGGTTGCGCGACATTCTTTCTGTAGCATCAGGCCATCCAGTGCTAAATAAAAATGGAATAACAAATAATATGTAAGGATGAAATAAAAATTTAAAGTTGAAAAAACAAATAGCAGCGGCAGTTTAAATCCGATATGCCGATTGCAGCTTACAGGCGGCCACAGCATTTTTTATATTTTTTGCCGCTTCCGCAAGGACAGGGATCGTTGCGCCCTACTTTCGGCCCCACTTTTACAGGCTGCTTTTTCCGTGGCGGTGCGCCTTGTTGCCGGGAAGCACCGGAAGGGGGTGTCTCGGCAGATGCTTCAGTAGCGCCGGAAAATCCCATTCCCAAAGCATTTCGATGTTCTGTCTTTATTGGCTGTTGGCGGCGCCCTTCTTGCTCGGTAGGTTCTGCGATTTGCGCGCGAAAACAGAGTCGCAATATACGGTGGTCCATTTCAGTGATCATTTCAGCAAAGGCTTGAAAGGCTTCCCCTTTATATTCTAAGAGGGGATCTTTCTGTCCATAGGCCCGCCAGTTGATGCCCTCCTTGAGCTGATCCATAGCATAGAGATGCTCTTTCCACATTTCATCAATCGTACGCAGGGTAACAAACTTTTCCAGAAAGCGCATCTGCTCCTGACCGACGTAAGCTTCCTTTTGATTATAGAACTTTCTTGCCCGCTCAACCAGGGTCTGTTTTAATTCTTCCAGCTCCGTGTCCGCACCTTCTTGGGGATAATAATCAATCCCCAGGGTCATCACCAGCTCATTTCTCAAGTTATCCCAGTCCCAGGCTTCGGGTAATTCCGCCCTGTCCGCGTATTGATCAACGGTTTTGGAGACCCAATCCTTTAATATTTCGAACAACTCTGCTTTTAAGTCTTCTCCTTTTAAAGCAAAATCGCGCCGGTCATAGACTACTTCGCGCTGTTGGTTCATGACATTATCATATTCCAGCAAATGCTTTCGAATACCGAAATTGCGCTCTTCAACCTTTTTTTGAGCCCGTTCGATAGAGCGGGTAACCATAGGATGGGTAATAACCTGGCCTTTTTCCACGCCCATCCGATTCATGACCGAGACAATCCGGTCACTGTTGAAGAGACGCATCAGGTCATCCTCCAAAGAGACAAAAAATTGCGACTCTCCGGGATCTCCCTGCCGGCCACTCCGACCGCGCAACTGCAGATCAATCCGTCGGGATTCATGTCTTTCGGTGCCCATGATAAACAAACCGCCGCGTTCTTTGACGCCTTCACCCAGTTTGATATCAGTACCGCGGCCAGCCATATTGGTGGCGATGGTTACCGCACCTTTCTCACCGGCCAATGATACGATCTCTGCTTCCCGCTGATGGTGTTTGGCATTCAAGACATTATGGGGAATTTTATGACGGCGAAGCATGCGACTGATGGTCTCGGAGACATCCACGCTGATGGTGCCCACAAGGATGGGTTGGCCCTTGTGATGGCGTTCGAGGATACCATCGATAATTGCATTGTATTTTTCCCGTCTGGTTTTATAAATCCGATCATCAAAATCTTTGCGGATGCAGGGCTTATGGGTAGGAATTTCCACCACTTCCAGATCATAGATCTCTTCAAATTCAGCCGCTTCTGTAATTGCGGTACCGGTCATACCGGCCAGTTTATCGTACATACGGAAATAATTCTGTAAGGTAATGGTAGCGAAGGTTTGGGTTTCAGCTTCCACCTGAACCTTTTCCTTGGCTTCGATGGCCTGGTGTAATCCGTCGCTATACCTGCGGCCCGGTAAAATCCGTCCGGTGAACTCATCCACTATCAGTACTTTGCCCTCCTGCACCACATATTCCACATCCTTTTCATATAAGGTATGGGCTCTCAGCAGTTGGGATATATTATGATAGCGGTCTGAAATACGGGAATGCCGTTCATCCAATTCCAACTTAAGCTTTTCTTTTTCCGTTTGGGTTAAATCATCCCGTTCATCAATTTTAACCATTTCTTCACCCAGGTCGGGAATCACCAGCTCGTCCTCATCAACACCCAAGAGTTCCGCCAGCTTCTCTTCGCCCTTAGGTGTCAGTGTAATATTGTTCTGCTTCTCTTCCACATAAAAGTACAGATCCTGGAAATATTCATCCTGACTGATCGACGTTCCGGTCTTGGCATTGGTTAGTAACAGATATTCCTTCTCCCCCTTCTGAAGTAATTTCTGATAGCCCATATCTTCCAATAGCTTACGCAAGCGCCGATGTTTTGGCGACCCCTGGGAGGCCAGATGTAATTTTTTCGGCAGACCATCATCGGATTTCAGCTGCTCGGATGCCGGGGGTAAGTCAGCAATTAAGCTGGTAATAATATTTTTCTGTAGCCGGACCAAACTGGATACCGCAGGATTGAGTTTGGCAAATTTGCCATGGCGGGAATCACTTACCGGACCCGAAATAATCAAAGGGGTCCGGGCTTCGTCAATTAAAATATTATCAACTTCATCGATAATACAATAATAGTGTCCCCGCTGGACCTGATTTTCAGGCGTGACAGCCATATTATCACGCAGATAATCAAAGCCAAATTCGTTATTGGTGCCATAGGTTATATCACACTGATAAGCCGCACGTCTGTCTTCCGGTCCCATGGTATTCAAGATACAACCCACCGTTAAGCCCAATTCACTGTAGATGCGTCCCATCCATTGGCTGTCTCGTTGGGCCAGATAATCATTAACCGTTACCAGATGCACACCGCGGCCGGTCAGGGCATTCAGGTAAATCGGCATGGTAGCCACCAGGGTTTTACCCTCTCCGGTCTTCATCTCCGCGATCCGGGACTGATGCAAAACAATGGCGCCGATAATCTGCACATCATAGGGCACCATATTCCAGGTAATCTTATGTCCCGCCGCAGTCCATTCCTGACCCGTCAGTCGCCGGGAGACCTCTTTGACCATAGCAAAGGCTTCCGGCATAATATCATCTAATACCCGTTGCTCGGCCGTAATAATATGCTCCTCCCGTTCCTCGCGGCTCATCTCCGTATCCTTAATCTCCGCTTTGGCCGCTTCCCGAGCCGTCTGAATCATCTCCTGAAATTCCCGGGTCCGCTTTTTTAATTGTTCGCCGGAGACCGCGGATAAAACTGCATATTTTTGATTAACCTGATCAACCAGCGGCCTTATTTTTTTTAGTTTTCGTTCCGACGCTGTGCCGAACATTTTGGCTAATATTGAACTAACACCCATTATATCACCGTTATATCATATCTTTATTTTGACTCATATCAGCATCTGTAATTCCAGCTGCGAACAATATTTTTATAATTGGAAAGGAATAAAGGTTCCAAACTTTCCTGAGTTGTCTGCCTCTGCGATCCGGAGAAGATTTACCGCCCGCAAACGGCCCATTGCTTACGAAAAGCACGCCGGATCCTACCTCTGGAATCAGCTCCCTTCTTGTGGCTCATCTTTCCCGACCATATGTAAGACCGCATCCAGGATCCCGTTAACAAAAGCACTGCTGTCATCGGTGGAATATTTTTTAGCGATCTCGATAGCTTCTGAGATGGACACTTTAGCTGGAATATCATCAAAATATAAAAATTCACAGATCGCCATCCGGATGATCAGACGATCCACAATAGCAATGCGTGAAAAATCCCAATGTTCCGATTTCAGTTTTATGTATTCATCCAGCTGTTCTTTATGCAGAATAGCGCTCTGAAATATCTTACGCGCAAAATCCTTTAACTCATCGGGGAGATCAGACCCATCAATAATATGCTTCTCCACCATTCGCATCGGATCCGCGGTCATTTCTTGAGCATACAGCGCCTGTAATACCACCTCACGGGCAGCACGTCTTTCTCTCATTTCAATAAACCTTAGCGTTTAATTTTAACAAAAATATAGCTTACTTCTAGTCACTTTATTTCATCGCTCCGTTACCTATTGCTCTGCTTTTACACATTCATCTTTAATATTACTCGAAATTTAAGAAAAATCAAATGCCTATTTTAAATAACCTCCCCGTTCAGGCACTTAGAAAAAAATGTTGGTAAACTATTTTTAATTGCTTATATTTACTCAGCCGCTATCAATTGAGATTGAAAAGTACAGGAGAAGCAGTTCTTTGAGTGCTAGAATACTTACGAGGAGGATAACCCGGTTTTGGGGTTTGCCGTGCCCAATTGCATAAATCCAACTTATAATATCCTTCCTTGGGATCTACTCCCGTAAAAGGGTGTCCTCCTCATCCTCATTATTTTTAAAAGAGAATTGCTGATTCTTATTAATATTAAAACGCAGCCCACAATCCTATCGGGCTGCGTTTCAATTTATGAGTTAAAAATATATCTTAGGTGAGATCCTTTAGCTTGGGCCAGTATTCTTCCCCGACCATCTCTTCGGCTACCTGCAGAATATCTGAGATAACCGCCGATAGCGGGGTTTCATTCTGCCAGTATTTATCCAGAATTTGTGAATCCAGCTCAGCCTGCAACTGATTTAGTGCATAGGCGACCAGTGCCAGGTCATCTACATAACCCAAGGCGCCCCAAAATTCTTCCGGGATGTAATCATAGGGTGAAACAAAATAAGCCATCACCGGCGCCAACTTCGCCTTTATTTCCTTCGGCACCGCTTTGTCCATGGATAACCGACAGATCAAATGAAATAGATCGGGGGCATAATTAATATATCGACTCCAGCGGTGGCTTTTGCCTTCTTCGGTCTGCATCCAATTATGGATCTTCTCATGTAATGCCTGATAAAATTCAGCCTCTCGTTTTCCCATGCCTTCCCCCTGTGGTAATTATTCCAGGATTAATTCTTCATCAATCGTACGTGGTCCAGGTAGCTTGACCTGTGAGCTGCCTCTATTTTCAATCGTCACTCTATCCTTGATAGTGATATCAGCACCGAAGACGATATCCCCGATGACTTGCAGTCTCTCAGCGTCGATCAAGGACGGGGGGCCCACAGGAAAGCGCTGTTCCATATCATCCACTAATTTGTAATAATCCTCATCCAGTTCGATGACCAGCTCTGCTCGCTGACGCTCTGGATTTTGGCGAACCTGGTAATCCGCCCCTAATATATAAACATCCGAACGGACCGCTAAGAGATCATTGGTCTTTTTAACCGGCAAAAAACGGGAACGTGGCACACGCAAGGCCCGGGAGCCCTCAAATATGGCAATCGCCGCTCCCATGGCGGTCTCCAGCTGGTATACTTCAGGGGATTCACTATTGCGGGGATCGACATGCTTTACATTTGGAATCATAGGCAATTCCAGCTGATAATCCCTTTGCTTTAGTAAAGTGTTGAGAGCAGGTAAGTTAATCCAAAGATTATTGGTATTAAAATATTTGTGGCGTTCAATATTCTGAAATTGTTCCAGATCCTTTGGAGGGCATTGGGCAATTTCACGCAGGATCAATTGCCCGGATCCGGTTTGGGCCAAATGACCTCCTTTTCTATCGGCGGCCGTACGGTCGGCGACTTCCATCATGAAAGGAATTTTTTTAGAACTGAAATACCCCAATATAGCAGGGTCCACGACCGCGCCCAAATTATCAGCATTGGAAACAAAGGCATATTCATAGCCTTGCGCCAGCATTTTATCCAGCACACCGCTGGTATGCAAAGCCAGATAGATATCACCATGCCCGGGGGGGCACCATTCCAGTTCAGGATCAGCAGGCCAATCTGCCGGTGTCAGGTCGGCTTTCTCAACCTTAGGGACCTTATGTTGTAAAAAATCAAAGGGCAGATCAACTTCTAACGCCGGATACCTTTCCAACACCTTGATCGAATCTTCACGGGTTCTGAAGCTATCCATTAAAACCAGGGGTATTTTGTCGGCAATGGCCTGCTGGGCAATTATCTCTAAAAAAGACAAGTCCTCTTTTACCCTTAGAAGGGATTTGGCCTTGTTCAACCCCATACTGGTCCCTAAGCCACCGTTTAATTTGATCAGCAGGGTTTTCCCAAATTCCCGAGCCCCTTTGGTACGGTACTCTTCCGCCAGCTGTTCGGCATCCGGCACATCAGTCACTGGTATAATTGTTGACTCGGGAATTAAGCCGCTTTCCTGACCCTCAGCTACCAGTTTATTGAAATAATAGCGGAAATTTTGGATCACAATGTCCGGAATGTTTTCCCGTTGCATTTTTACTCTGAAAGGCTTGAAATCAACTAATTGAGGCAGGGGCGCCATTTTACCTCCGCAATACGGTTATGCACCTTATTGTTTCGACTAACATGTTGTTTTAAAATTAAATATATGAATGCTTTTTTGCAATGGCTAATTGTTGTACAGGCTGTTTCTTTGCACCGAATTCAAAACTAGCGCTTCTTCACCTGGACTGTGCCAGAGGTATGAATATCCTGTGCACTAACTTCGCCATAATAGATAATTTTACCGGCCCCGCTGGCATTACCTTTTAATCTACCTCCGGCCATAGTGAGCTTAATAGTAGCGACACCGGAAATATTGAGATCGGCGTTGGTGATGGAGCCATCCCGTAAATCCACAGCGGCTGCTCCGCTACAATTTAGGTGGAGATCTTCGATTGTATTATCCACACCAGTGATAGCGCCCGCTCCGCTGATCTTTATTTCTAAGTCATCACAGTCAAACCCTTCCAGAAATATCTGGCTGGTTTTATTGGTGTTGAGGGCTTTTATATCCGGCAGTTTGATGGTGGTATTTAATCTGCTTACAATTAAACGCTCAAAACCAGTCTCCATACTCAAGTGCGACCCTCTCTTCTCCACCCGCAGCTCATTAATCAATTGCTCCGGACCTTCCACCAGCACCTCATATCGATTGGCCCGGATGATTGTCACCTGGTGTAAACCCGACAACTCCACACGATTAAAATCAGTCAACAGATATTCTTTCGTAATCGGAGAGGATTGCAGCTGGTCAAATTCCTCCATGACCTGATTGGATTTATCCATGATCCGGCGGAAAGCAATGGTTATCACCAAAATGGCCAGCAGGATGATCAAACCTGTAACCGCTAAGATTTTATTTGATGTTTTCATGATGCTCCTTTCTCTATTTGGAATGATACTCATTATACAAAGATTTCAAATCATCGATTTGCATATCCAATAAATCCAATTTCTTAAAAATAGCGGGCAAATCCTTTTGGATGAATTCCGTGCGCTCCATCTGTTTTGTCTTTTGATAGGCATCCGAGGCTACAAAATAGCCGATCCCGCGCTTATTATAAATGATTCCCTTATCCTGCAGATCAGTATAGGTTCGCATAACTGTGTTGGGATTGACCTCAACATTGACTGCCATCTCGCGGATCGAGGGAATGCGGTCGCCGGATTGCCACTCTTTGCGCAGGATATTCTCCCGGATATAATCACCAATTTGCAAATATATCGCCTGGTTGCTTCGGAATTTCATTTTACACCTCTTTTTCTTTTAACCTGAAATAACTCAATATCCAAAAATAGGGTGCCATAATCCAATAAAATATAAAGGTGGCAATATTGGCAATGGTATTTGCAAAGCTTTCCAGGGCTGCTGATGACATAAAATCTCCCGGGACCTGAAATCCGCGAAAGAATTGACCGTAATTTCGAAATATAATTCTTCCAGCCAATCCGGCAAACAAACTCAGAATTATGCTGATCATAAATAATATAAAAAATAACTTTAAAAAGGCAATTTTACGAAAGTAGACTCCGGCAAACAGGAAAAAAGATTGGATGATAACATATATACGGCTCAATTGCCAGACCTCAGTGGTAAAAGGATTAAATATTTCACTGGCGTAATCGAATACAAGCAGATTCAGTAAGCGAGCCAGGAGCGAAAGCAGATAGAAAAAAAGGATGGTAACCACTATATAGCCAACAGTGGTGAGGAGCAATTTGCTGACTAATTTTTCCAGTAAAGAACTGGGCAGGGTCAGATATAGATGACCTTTTTGGGCATCATGAATTTCACGAAAAGCCAAACTACTTAAAATAGCGCCACCAATCATTAGCAACAGGGCAAAATAAACAAAAGGAATCTGGGGATCTCCCTGGCCTAAACCAACCATGACATTGATAAATAACAATACGCCGGACACAGCCCCAAGCGCTATGAGTAGGGAGCGATAATTTTTTAACAGATCATTTTTGATCAGATGCCAGAATCGCTGCCAGGCAAATATTTCTTGTAACTTCATATTAAGCCTCATGTTTTAAAATTTCTTGAATTTTGTTCTGCTGAGCCAATACGGCATTGAACAATATTTCCAGATCCACGGTGGTTTCCGCTTGACCTCGATTGGCTTTGACGACTGTATATCCTCCCAAGGCCTTTTCCGCATAGATCGTTTCCGGTCCGGGAGTTTCATTCTGGGTTTCAAACCGTAATCCCTTGGCTACCTCCGGCAGGCTATAATCAAAAATGATTTTGCCATCGTCCAGAATGATGATTGGGTCGATCAGCTGATCCATATCCCGCACCTGATGGGTGGAGACGATAAAAGTACGGGCCTCATCAATAGAAGCAGCCAGGACTTTGCGGAATTTACTTTTTGTCGGAATATCCAGGCCATTGGTCGGCTCATCCAAAATGAGCAGTTTGCAATGGGTCGCCAAACCAAAAGCAATCAGAAACTTTTTTTTCTGACCGTAGGAAAAAGTGGACAATTTCCCATCACGAGGCAGGACAAATTCCTGGCTGAATTCCTTTAACTGCTGGTGATCAAAACGGGGATAGAAGGGCGCATACAGGGTTATATATTCGGCAATGGTCACTGGTGGGGTATAAAATTCTTCCGGGATAAAATAGATCTCTTGTAAGAGGAGAGGTGAACGCTGTGCAGGATCATACCCCAAGGCGCGACATTTCCCGGATTGGGCATACCGCAGGCCGGACAGAATCTTCAGCAGCGTGGTTTTCCCGGCGCCATTCTTACCCAGCAGTCCATAGACATGGCCCCCGCGTAATTCCAGGCTCAAGCCATCAAAGAGCCGGGCTTTGCGCGGGTAGCTAAATTTCAGATTGTCAATTGAGAGCATCAGAACCTCCTTTTTAGTGTACTATCTCACTATGTCACTAATAATGTAAACAAGCGCTTTCGATTTGTCAAGGATTATTTTTCAATCAAGGATAACGTTAGCAATAATCCGACAGTAATCTGGTAAAAATTATTTTTAAATCTGACACTATGGCTTAATTTTCTAGGGCCCTCATCACAAGCAAGCGGGAGGATCTAAATGGTCATTTTACCCATTAAAAACAGTTCCAAAACCCATGCGGTCAACCCCGGCAAGATCATTGCCCTGGGACTGAATTATCGCGCCCATATTGAAGAGAGCGTCAGTGTCAAAGCCAAGGGATTTACCCATGAGACACCGTCCGAGCCGGTTCTTTTTAATAAAACCCCCAATGTATTAATTGCTTCGGGGGAACCGATTATTATTCCGGCCTTTATCAAAAACTATCATTTCAAACAACCACGTACCGATTATGAAGCTGAGTTGGCGATCATCATCAGGCAGCGTTGTAAAAATATAACTCCATCCCAAGCCGGAGGGATGATCGCCGGTTATACCTGCATGAATGACGTCAGCCAGCGCAACCTGCAGACCGGTGATAAATCTGGGTGGTTTCGGGGCAAATCTTTGGATACCTTTGGCCCTATTGGTCCCGTTTTGGTACCGCCGGAGGAAATCGGTAATCCTCAAAACCTGCGCATTGAATGTCGTCTCAACGGCCAGACCGTTCAATCTGCCAATACCCGTCAAATGATCTTTTCCATCCCGGAGATTATTGCTTTCGTATCACAAAATTTCACTCTAATACCCGGTGATCTCATCATGACCGGGACGCCAGCGGGCGTCGGACCTCTCCAGGCTGGCGATATCGTGGAGGTGGAGATTGAAAATATCGGGATTCTGCGCAATCCGGTCAAATCAGAGTAGCTGACATCTCTAAACTTTATGCTTGATAATATATTCCTGATTCAGGCTTTATTTCGTCTGAAGACAGGTTTTTATGGTGGCAATACTCAGTCCGGTTTTTTCTGCCACACCTTTCTCGGAAAGCCCCTGGCCTGTCAGCCTCCGGACAAAACAGGGCATGGATTCGCCAACCTCAATCAAATTATCGTCGGGATCATAAAACCGGATGGTCCGCTGTCCCCATTTTTCAGTTATAACCGGGTGTAAATATTGGAGGTTCTGCCTTTCCAAACTCAATACAATCCTCTCAAAATCATCAGTTTCAAAACATAACTCCAGATTTTTATTACCCCCGGCATAAAATCCTTTTTGGCGGTATTTGAGAATGGGATATTCCGGATGCAACTGCCACAGCGACAGGCCACACTTCAACATGGTACAGTTGCCCAGATCAAATTCAATCTCCTGCCCAAGTACATCCCGGTAAAAAGCGCTTAAGCGTTTTATATCTTTGGTTATAATTACGGCTGAATGAAACGCCAATTGCACGGCTTAACCCTCCCGCTTTAATGTTGAAGTAACCACTCCAGGGCGGTGGCCTTATCCATAAACATACGGTAATGACCGCCGCCTTTGGTTTCTTGGATTAACTCCCGGAGACGCTGCGACAGTTGTAGTTCCGGTGAAGACAGAATGGCCAACTTGAGATAATAATTGATAAACTTTTGCAGGGTAAGACCGGCCGTTTCCAAACTCAGATCAAAAAAAATCCGCTGGCAAATTATCACAATACAGCAACAGACGTTGCGTGTTATGTTCCCCACAATAGCCGCTCGAATCCACCGCTTCCTGCTCATCCCGGATAAGCGGCTGTCCCGGGGTACCGGCGATATAAATTTTTCCGTCTTTTTGCATCACTTTCGCATGCATAGCCTTATCCCCCACTTTTTGTGCGCCCTAATCTATTCGATGATTAAATTTGATCCAACAAAAAGATATCAATTGTTTTTTGGTGGAAGGGGATCGCAACATTCGGACAATGCAAATGTCTATCATTTTTAAAAGTCACTTGTAATTTCCCCGTGGTTATCATAATATTGCCCAGCATGAAAAACCTTAAGAAAAACATAATTCCCTTTGGTCGGCAGATGCTTGGCTTTTTTATTGTATGTGGGATTATGCTGTCCTGCTCGGGACCGGACAGTCCGGTAAAATTCAAATCCTACTCTCTGGATAAAGCTGTTACTATAGCCCGACAAAAGCATAAACTGGTTTTGGTAAACTTTTTCAATCCCACCTGAGGGCCCTGTCATAAACTAGACCAGTTGGTCTTTGCCGATGATAGTATTGCCCCTTATCTAAACGCCCATTTTGTGAATCTGCGCATTAACCTTGTAAAAGAGCAAAATGAGTCCCTGGCCGATACCTACCACATCTCGCGTTATCCCACCGTAGTGCTGTTTGATACCTGTGGAGCAGAAATCGACCGGATCAGTGGCTTTACACTGTCTAAGGCAACTTATTTTCAAAAGATCAAGCAGTATCAGCACCATGAAAAAACTTATCAGTCGATCAGAAGGGCTTATCGGCACGACAGCACCAACATTCACCTGGCTTTTCAGCTGGCTAAAAAATATGTTGCGCGTTATCAAAGCGCATGGGCCGAATCCCTGTTTAACAAGATTCTTGCTCTTGACCGGCAGGATACAAGTGGCTATCATGCGGATTGTTTGTATTCGCTTGCCATGGACAGCACCAGAAATCACAATGACCTTAGTCTGTTAAAACGGATCGTGCCCGATCTACAGATCAGATCCCAACAGTACCGCGGGTATCTTACCCTGATCAACCATTATCGTAAATTAAAGGATAACGCTCATACACTGGCTTATTTGGAAGCTGCCCTGCAGAAGCTACCGGATAATGAAATCATTTTGTATTATTATGGCTCATACATTCAGGAAAACTCAATCAGAGAACACTATGGTCGTGGCATCTCACGCATGCGGTCTGCCCTGAAGTTAAACGATCAAAAAGCACAAAATTGGCGGGTCCTGGCCCGGCTGTATTATCAATCCGGGCAACTCCCCGCAGCGATTGACGCCATGCAACATGCAGTGGCTTTGCGCCCCAAGAGTAGTCATTATCGACAGGCTTTAAAGGCTTTCAAAGCCGAACATTCACTTTGAAAATCTCTCATCCGGCAGTTTCCCTTTTAAAACAATTAACCTAATATTCAACACACTTCCCCTACAATAGCGCTATAATCAGCGCTGCATTTTTAACTTTTTTAATCCTTCCCTTGTCTAATAGGATGCTACCGATAATGGAGGTCTGTTTGTCCCCTAAAATCTCATCCCAACAATCCAAATCAAATCAAAATCATAGCTCTTGCTTTACAACGGATGACCTGGCATTTTCCGCCTATCTGAAAGTTAAAGGGTTTAAACTGATCCAATTCAATCAAAATCAATCCAATTGTCACTTCGGCTTTGCTTTGGAGCCGCAGCAGGTTAAGCGGTTGTTCATTGATTTTATTAACAGCCCCTTTGCAGCCTATTATAACACCCTAAGAAACTTGAAAAAATTTTTTAAGGAGACACACCATGAAAACCATGTATCACATTGGACTCAGCCTGGTGATTCTAGCGCTGTTAACCAGCCTGGCTTTGGGTCAGTCTTTTCCACCCGGTAACCAGCAGGGTAATTTCGGACCGGGTGGTGGTCAGCATCAGGGCAATCACTTTGGCGCTGGTGGCTTGCACTTTCATTTCTGGCACTCCATTTTTGATCAGCTAACAGCAGAGCAGCGGGCCCTGCTTCAGAAGACTGTAAGCAACCGGCGGGCGACAGGAGCTGGTCCCGCTGAAATTCACACCGCAGTAACAGATTTGCTGGAAAGTTGGGGAATCGAGTTGCCCGAGTATCCCGGCCCTAATTTCGGTTCGGGACCACGCTTGTCTTGGTTCATTTTCAGCCGGTTATCACCCGCACAGCGGACTATTTTGTGCGATACCATTCAGGAATTAAGAGAAAATAACGCTGCACCCGAGGAAATTCAGTCTGCTGTCTTGGCATTATTAACGGATTGGGGAATCGAATTACCAGAGGATTTATCTTTTGGGCCACACCCGCGGCTCAGATTCCTGCAGTTCATCTGGAATCAGCTAACTGTGGAACAACAGGCAACGCTACGGGATACCATCCAGGAATTAAGCGCAAACGATGCCTCACCGGAAGAGATCCACACAACGATCCGGGAATTATTAGCCGACTGGGATATCGAACTGCCCGCAGAGGGGGTTTTTCATCCTCACCTTCGCTTAAGAATTCTGCACAACATATGGCATCAATTAACCGATGACCAGCGGCAAACCATCCATCAAACTGTTCAGGAACTGCATGCGGAGGGAGCAACTCCGACCGAGATAAGAGCGGCAATTCTGGATCTATTAAATGAATGGGGTTTTAATGAGCCTGGCGAAAAAGCCCGGAATAACGCTCGGCCCATGCTTAAAAATACCGGTAATTTCCCCAATCCCTTTAATCCGGACACCCATATTGCCTACACGCTCAACAATCCGGCGCAGGTTAAAGTCAGTATTTTCGATACCAACGGGCGGCTGATTAACACTTTAACCAATGCTTATCAAGCAGCTGGAAATTACAATGTTTATTGGAATGGCAAGACCCAAAATAGCCGGCCGGTTCCCTCCGGAATTTATTTTTACCGCATCAATGCCGGACAAGAATCCATTACCCAAGGTATGATCCTGATGAAATAAAGTAGCGCTTACTATTAAAAACTAACATTCTATGCATTTCTATTTTTCTCAATCCTACCTGCTCCCAATACTCTCCCCGCTTGCAACCCTCAGGCGGGGAGAGCGTTTTAAAATTTACTCAACCGCGATCACTATATGTAAAATAAGGGGTGGATTAACTAAAACTGGTTTCATCATATCCTCTACTAAGACCAAACATCTCAAAAGAGAAGTAGTAATTAATGTTAACTGTCAACCCTCTGAAGCGATATCTACCCTTGGCGATAATCCTTTCCTTACCACTTATCAACAGCTGTAATCAGCTGGATATCGGTAGCCAATGGATCACTCAGCCGATGGTTATCGACGGTCAGGCTGCTGACTGGCAGGGTATGCTGGTTTTTCCGGAGAAGGAAGCCCTGGGGTTGGGCGTGGCTAATGATGCAGATAATCTATACCTTTGTATAATCACTTCCGATCCCCAGTTAAGACGCTTAATTATGGTACGCGGTCTTACCATCTGGATTAACGTACAAGGAAAACGCAAACAGACCTACGGTATAAAATATCCCCTTGGTCTGCTTGCAGGTGGCTTTGCCCCCGGGAAAATCCGGCCGGAAAACAGAAATTGGGATCGTTTTGCACCGGAAATGGTGAGGCTGTCCACTGAATTCGAAATTCTAGTTGATAAAAAACAGGGAGTGCGCATTCCTGTCTATGGGAATAATCATCAAATCGTCCTCAAATATCGCGTTAACCATGATCAATTCATTTATGAATTAAAGCTGCCTTTCAATCAAATATTTCAGGAAACTACTGTACCTGTGCTTGAGGACGGACAATCAGCGACCCTGGGTTTTCAAGTGGCTGAACTGGATATAAACACATTCCGGGCAGGCCGGGGCGGCCAGCGACCCTTCCGGTCTTCGGGCAGTATGCCGGCGGGGGGCAGACAAGGCAGGAGCAGAGGCTACGGAGCACCGCGCGCCAGGCCAGCAGAAGGATTGGAATTCTGGATAGAGATAACCTTAGCGACCCCTCAGCAGTAAGTACACATTTCAAATAATTATTACAATTCTATTATTACCGATTTTACCTTGGGGTTATTATTGCATCGCCTTTTTATAATAGAAAACAGAAATATTTATCCTTTATAATCCCTGAAGCGTCGGATCGTATCAAGTTTTAGCCTTCCGCTGCACCAGATCATAGGCTGCGTGCCCGGCCCGCTCCAGAATTTCATCTTCACCGGCCACTTTCCGGTTCCGCATCAAGACTTTCCCGTTACAGATAGTCGTATCCACGCAGGATCCGTTGGCAGCATAGACCAGGTTGGAGGTTAAATTGTGCAGGGGGGTCATGCAGACATCCTGCCGGTCGATCAGAATCAAATCTGCGATTTGACCCACAGCCACCTTACCGGCATTAATCCCGAACATGCGCGCGCCATTCCGGGTGGCCATATCCAGCACCTCCTGAGCCGGCATTGAGGTCGGATCCATAACATCCAATTTACTTAAAGCAGAGGCAAATTTCATTTCCTCGATCATATCCAGGTTGTTGTTGGAAGCACAGCCATCGGTCCCCAGAGCGATTTGCAGACCGGCTTGCTGTAATTTGGTATAGGAAAAACAGCCCGAGGCCAACTTCATATTTGAAACCGGCAAATGGACGATCTTCACCTCATTTTCTTTTAATAATTTAACTTCTCTTTCAGACAGCCAGATACAGTGGCTTGCGATGAGATTGGGTCCCAAAAGACCGATATCAGCTAGATATTCAACGGGCCGTTTGCCATGCTTTTGTACACAATTGTCGACCTCATCCTGGGATTCGGACAGGTGAATATGAATTGTACACCCCTGAGCAGCAGCAAATTCCTGGACCCAGCGCAGGGATTTTTCCGAAACCGTATAGATCGCATGGGGACCCAGGGCAAATTGAATCCGGTCGGAATAGCGACTGATCTCTTCACATAATTTTTCACTGGTTTGGATCTGTTGTTGTGCTTGCTCGGCGTCGAAAAGATCAATAAATACACTGCTCAGCACCGCCCGTATTCCCATCTCTTCCACCGCCCGGGCCGTACCATGAAAGTGCCAGTACATATCATTAAAAAAAGTGGTGCCGCTTTTGATCATTTCCAGGCAGGCCAATTTAGCACCCCAGTAAACATCCTCCTCGGTAATATGTTCTTCCAGGGGCCAGATCTTCTCCTGCAGCCATTGTTGCACCGGCAGGTCATCGGAATAACCGCGCATCAGGCTCATGGCGGCATGGGTATGAGCATTGTAAAAAGCCGGCAGAACCCCTTTGCCCCGCGCATCAATGACCTGATGGTCGCCCCGATCTGAAATAGTGTCTTCAATCCGGCTGATTTTATGCTTTTCTATCAGAATATCTTGGGATTGCCCGTTGAGCCAAGCCTGCTTAATCAAAATCCCCACAGTAGCTCCCGATATTTATATCTCTACATTTATAATATGATCAAGTAGCTGTTCGACTTTTTCCCGGTTTTTAGCGGCATTTTTTTGAATGTCTGTGTGGCTCAGTGGTTTATCGGCCACTCCATTGCAATAATTATCAACGCTGCAAATGGCGGCATACGCCAAGCCCAGCTCCTTGGCCAGAGTCATCTCATGGGCCAGGGTCATCCCCAGGATATCAGCAAATTGGGCAAACATACGAATTTCGGCCGGTGTTTCCAGACGAGGGCCCTGGGTCTGCAAATAGACCCCCTGTTTCAAGAGGGACATTTGATTTTTTTCTGCCGCTTGTAAAATGAGTTCTCTTAAATCCCGATTCAGTCCGGGAATTGTAAAGCCCATCTCTTGATGAAAAAAAGTTTTTAATCCGTAAAAATTAATATAATCGTGAGGAATGACCAGTTCACCCGGTTTGACAGAGGGATCGAGGCTGCCGCAGCTGCCCACGCCAATCACCCGCTGAATGCCCAACTGTTTTAAAGCGGCGATATTGGCGTGGTGATTAATGCGGTGAGGGGGCACTCCACTGGCATGGCGCTGCAAAAAGCAGGCTTGTTGCCAGCAACAGACTTCCACCGCGCCGAACTCGGTATGGACCTGCGACGGTTGTACCCGTGAAAACAGTTTACAATCCCAGAGTCCGGTGCCGCCGATAATGGCTAACTTCATAACTGTGTTTAAATTAAAATAAATAAGGCAAGTATAAAAGCATTAATCCACCCGCAATAACAGCGGTAATCAATTTAGTTACACTCATCGCTTCACATCAGAAACTTGTACACGCCGACCGGTTTTGTTTCCAATTCGGATAATATTTAATATATTTAAAAAGACCATGAAGCCGCTCTGCTCTAAAATAATAAAAACGATGCGCTTTTTGGGAATCTCCTTAGCTGGTCTGCTATTATTATCGGTTTTTATTTTCAGCTCTAAAATTGGAGAACCCTATCTCAAAAATATCGTGCGTAAGCAGCTGCAGAAAACCCTGGATTTACCGGTTAGTATACAAAGCTTGGAGACCAATCTTTTCAGCCGGGTGCAAGTACGCAATCTGCGTCTTTTTTATCCCGGTCAGGATACCATTTTCATGCAGCTGCCTTATGGTCGTCTTGATTATGGACTCCTCCCCCTTTTAAAGAAAAAAGTTCATCTGAACCACATTCAACTGGACAGTTTGCAAATCCACCTTCGCCGTGACAGTAGCGGCAGGTTTCAACCTGTTCTGCTTGCGCGTCTTTTTGCCCGGGATACCATATCGCCAACCGCTGCTTACAAAATTCAAATAAGACAATTCTCCCTGTGGCAGGCGGGCTGCTTTTATGCGGACCATTACATTCCCATCAATGCCCGGCTGCATAATTTAGACTTTCATCTGCAAGAATCCGGGCCATCACACTACCAGGCTGAGTTGAGCATTGAATCCGGATATTATCAATACACTGACACGCCCTTGCCCTTTGATTCCCTGGCTGCCAAAATGCACTATACCCCGGAATCCCTGGCAGTCGATCAACTTGTTGTGGGATATTCGGGATACCGGATTACAGGTCAGGCTACCTTGCAGCTGAGCGATCCAAGTGACCATAAACTCTCCGGTAATCTGAATCTCACGGGTGATTTAAACTCTTTAGCGACACGCTATAAGGAGCGGATACCGTCTCCATTGTACCCGGTCAGCGGAGGGACTCAAGTCTCAACAATTTTAGGCGGCAGCCTGTCCGCACCGCACCTTGAACTTACCCTTAGTTCCCCCCACTTGCATTTTGGCCAGCTCACCCTGTCGGGAACCGAAATCCTGGCAAGGATCTCCGTTGATACCGTTCAGGTTCCCCGTTTTTATACCCATATAGCCGGAGGTATCATTCAGGGAAGTCTGGGGTTCAAACCCGATTCGCTATTGAGCCAGCAAACAATGCTTGAACTAAAAAACCTCAATCTCTCTCCTATCTGGGAAATTGTCTATCAGGATGCCGAACCCTATACCGGAAAGCTCAGCGGTCAGCTCCAAGCCCGGGGGCCACTAAATGACTGCCTTCGCCTCAAATCCGAGCTAAAGCTCTCGCTTCAGGCGCTTACATACTCAACCCAAGCGATCGATCCCATCAGTCTGGCGATCCGGACGGAAAACGGTAATCTAAGTGGCACGCTGCAGCAAGCCGATTCCTATATTCGAGGTAATTTAAACTTCACTACTGATCGTATTTCCGGCCGCTACCAAATGAATATCACCTCCTTAGCACCCTTGACCGGATTACTCAACCGACATCGATTAGAGGGAAAACTGACAGCCAATGGCACAATTAGCGGCTCCTGGCTGCACCCCCTTATCAGCACCGCGATTAATGGAAAAAATATATATTATCAGAATTTTCCCATGGATCAGCTAATGCTGGAACTCGATTACTCGCCGGGCATGTTGCAGTTGAAGCGCTTAAATATAAACGGACAGCTCGCTAAAATTGAACCGGGCAGGAGACCCTTTAACTTAACAGGCTTGAGAGGCGGATTGACATACGCGATAAATCTGTCGGGAAGATATCCGCGTCTCGCCGGTGAGATCAGTTGTCAATTAATCCGGCCCGGATATAAGCAGTATCAATTCAACCGGGCCGACCTGCAAATGGACATCACCAAGGGGCAGGTCAGCCTGACTGATTGCTTATTAGAGCATAATGACTGGACACTTACCGGGAGGGGTGTGGCGCAAATAAAAAACCGGCAGGGTAAACTGACATGCAAGTTCTACCAAACCAAAGAAATAAAAGCAAGACCGAGGCCGGCCTACGGAATCCTCACGGTTGATTTCGACCTATCCAGAAGGGATCAACCCAAGGCGACTTTCACTGCAGAGCAGCTCCGGCTGGGGAACATCTTAACCCCTTTTCTGGAATCATTACCCATTGACGGTACTTTAAGCGGAACACTTTCAACCAGCGGACCTTATCAGCGGCCAAAACTCACCCTGACCGCGGATATTACTTCTCCTCGGTATAAAAGTTTTTTTCTGGAGCATATGGGGATCACTGCCCAGTATTCCGGCCCGCACTTGGTAATAGACTCGGTCACCGCCCGGCTCGATCAGGCCCGAGCCCGCCTGTCCGGCACCTTGACCTTCTCCCCAAATCATACCCAACCACTCCTTTCCGGTAAGATTGAAGAAGTGAAATTGCAGGCGAACGGACAGCAATGGCAACTCAGTGTCCTGCGTCCTCTGCTCACAGGGCATCTGGATCTGTCAGGGGCAGCCGGTTTTGCGCTCACTCTGCAAGGCAGCGGATCCACTCCGCAAGTGGATGGCCGGTTTACTTTGCGCGATATGGCCTTTCGGCTGCCGGCTGCACCTTATTTCCGGGGTATTAATCTGCACGGAGTCATCCGCAATAATATGCTCTCCTTCGAGCAATTCAGTGGTATGGTTGATGCAAAATCCTTCTATATACAAGGCCGGCTCGGCCTGGTTTTACCCGATCAATTGATCACAGATCTTGAAATGCAATTGGCAGCCGGGGAGATATTAAAGGTCAAGGGCAAGTTAACCAGAGAAGAAATTCAGGCTCAGTTGGAGACCAAACAGCTTGACCTGGCCCTTCTGCCTACTGTTTTCAATGGCATCCATCAGGCGGGCGGTCATTTAAATTCAAAAATAAACTTCAGCGGAAAGTGGAATCGGCCGATGGTCGCCGGGCGATTACAGCTGAATGACGGTTTGCTGCAAATTGCCCCTCATACTCCGGCAATCCGGTCAATTGCCCTGGACACCCGGATAAGAGATAATCAAATAGAAGTGCAGCACCTAAGTGGTGAAATCCGCAACACCCCTTTTAAGATGCAAGGACAGATGGATGTATCCCAAAAGCATGCGCTGGTCACCAGTCTGAATCTGGTGATGGCAGGGCAAGAGGCACTGAGCCTACAAGCCCACAGCAGAGGGGCGTTCCTGACGGCAGCGGTTAATGTAAACAAGTTTGAATTGGCCTACCTGGAAGCCCTTGCTCCCACTGTCCATCAAATCCGGGGAAAAATTTCAACTCAGATGACTGTGCATGGTAAGCGGCAACATCCGCAAATCCAGGGAGATCTCCATTTGGAGCAGGGTCATTTCAAACTGAGTCCCACACACCCCGCCATTGAAAACATCCGGATGCACAGCCAATTAAAAGATACCTTGATAGAAGTCACCGCTTTGACCGGCCTGATCGGCAAAACCCCCTTCAATTTCCGAGGCGACCTGAGCCACTCCCAATGGCAGAATTTCCAAACCGATTTAGAGGCCACCCTATATGACCAGGAGGTTATCCAAATCCAGGGCGGATATACCGATCAGCAACTACAGCTGAATATAGCCCTTGACAAGGCAGATCTCGCTTTAACCCGGGCGATCATTCCGGATATTCACCGGTTGGCCGGTCAGCTGAGCGCCAATCTGACCCTGACCGGTACCCCCCGCAAGCCCCGCTTACAAGGTCAGTTACAACTGGATAGCACTCTGTTTCAGTGGTCACCTGACCTGCCTATCATAGATAATATCTCTACCGAAATCTTCTTGCAGGATACCCTTTTGGAAATCCGGCATTTCCAGGCCCTGACCGAGGAAACCCCCTGGGCTTTTACCGCTCAGGTTTCCCGGGATCAATGGAAATATTTTCAAACGGAATTACAGGTATTCATCGCCGAAGAACCGATACTAAGCGGGGAGGGCTACTTCACCCCTGAAAAATTGAACGCCGATCTGAAAATAACCGCCTTGAACATTTCCGCCATCCACCCCTGGTTCCGGCAGATTGCCCAACTTGGTGGTTATTTTGATTCCCGAATCCTGCTCGAGGGACCCTGGCAATCTCCGCAATATGAGGCCGCTTTCGAATTAAAAGAGGGATTGATTCAGTGGAACCCGGCGCTGGATCCGATCGACAATATTCAAATAGCCGGTCAACTGAGCGATACGCTGTTGACTATTGCCGCTTTACAGGCTGATATCACAGGTCATTCTTATCAGATGAAGGGCAAAATATGGCACCGGACAGGCCAGGCTTTCTATCCGGTGCTGGAAATTAAAACCAACGATCAAATTGTACTGGAATGTCAGGGAGTGATCCAAAAAAATTATACCGATCTGGACATACGCCTGAACCAATTTAATCTGAAAACCCTCAATTCGGTCACCCCCTATCCCCGTCAGATTGAGGGACAGATCAACGGGCAGCTGGTCATCCGGGGCACTCCCCGCTTTCCCAGTTTTGAAGGCGGGCTGGACTTTCAACAAGCGGCTTATCAAATTAATGCCCGGACACGATTACAGGCTATCACAGCCGCCCTCTCTATGGATAAACGCACCATCCAGGTGAATAACCTGGAGGGACTCATTAATGACACGCCTTTTCATCTGCAAGCAAACCTGACCAGCCCCGACTGGCATCGTTTTCAGACCGACTGGCAACTCCAATTAGCGCACAACAATACTTTTTCCGGCACAGGCCTGATCAGCAGCGAATTCATCGATCTCCACACTCAACTCAACAACCTGGATCTGCTGCACCTGCAACCCTTGCTGCCGGATCTGCAAGCCTTAGGCGGTCGGTTGCAGGCCGAGCTGCATATTCAGGGCAAAACAAAACAGCCCTCTCTGAAAGGCACATTGGAATTACAAGAGGGTGTAATACAGCTGGCCAGTAATCCTTACCCACTTTCCGAACTGAATCTGCACTGGCTGCTGCAGGATAGTATTTTTACACTGCAATCCTTTCACGTCCTGGTACGCAATAAACCTGTCCGTTTAAATGGCAAAGTACATACAGTCGATTGGCGCGCCTTCCAGACCAATTTTGACATGGATTTGGACGGTATCAAAACGCTTACGGGCAGGGGTAAAATTACACCCCCCCGCTTACAGCTGGATTTGGCCATAAATAATTTTGATCTGGCACTTCTGCAACCCCTTACCACCCAAGTGCAAGCACTTAATGGGTGGCTGAACGCAAACTTAAGTATTAGAGATCACTACCGGGCGCCCCGCATAAATGGCAGTCTCTATTTCCGGGATATCAAATTTAGACCCGCGGGCATGCGCGAAAATTTCAATAAGGGTATCGTTAAAGCCCGGTTTGACAATCAGACCCTTACCCTGGATTCATTAAAGATATATCAAAACCAGGGCTTTTTAACGGGCAGCGGCATACTCAGCTATCAGGACAGCGGGATCGTTGATCTCCAGGCGGCTCTCCAGGCCAGGGGTCTGAAATTTGCACATTTCCGCCGATATACCCTGCGGTTAGAGCGCTTAAACGCCAAAATGAAAAAACAGGACGATTATTACCATCTGGACGGTGATATCCGTCTGGGAGAATCCCGGTATCGCAAAAACTTCTCACCCCAGGCACTGCTCTCCCTGGTTAATCAGGCGGCAAAATCCCCTGGTCAACCCCCGGCCATCCTGCGGAACACCCGTTTGAATGTACGGCTGCGGGAAAGTAAAGATTTATGGATCGATAATAATCTGGCGCGCTTGCGCCTGCACCCGGAGCTCACCCTGACCGGCAGCCCGACAGCGCCTAATATTTCCGGTCGCCTGAATATCAAAGAAGGCTATGTTCTGTATCTGGATCGTAAATTCAAGGTACAGCGCGGGGTAATAGATTTCACCGATCCTCACCGGATCAACCCCATCATGGACTTTCAAGCCACTACCGAATTGCACAGTTATCAAACCCTATCAAAAAAAGAATATAAGATCACCCTGACTCTGCAGGGCCACCTGGACCAGTTGATGATTGAACTCCATTCCGAACCGCCGCGGGACCGAACCGACATCATCGCTCTGCTTACGGTAGGGGCCACACGGGAAGAGTTACTTAGTGAACCGACCGGATTTAACGGGGAAGGCTTGTCAGCCGTCTTACAAGCCCGCTTAAAGGAATACTCCAGTCAAAAGATCTCAGCTTTTGCCTCCCAGAAAGTGGGCAGCCTCTTCGGTCTGGAATCCATGTCAATCGAAGGCAATTTGTTTAACTTTGGTAAATCCTGGGGACCTGAACTGGTCGCTTCCAAACAACTCTCCGAGCGCATGACCGTAACTTATACCTCCACTGTGGGACATCTGAATGAGCAGAGGGTGCGTCTGAATTATCAATTATCCGACAAACTCTCTGTGGTCGGCCAGACCGATCAGCAAGGGCGCGCCGGCCTGGATTTCCAATATCAGCTGAAATTCAAATGAAAAAGCCTGCTTTCCATATATCATCATTTCTTTTTCTGATCTTCATCGGATTAAGCGCAGACGCTTATACTCAGGAAAAATTTACAATCAGAACCCTTAAAATAAAGGGCAATACCGCCTTCTCTGACAAACAATTACATAAAATCATGGTTTCCCGGCCTGCGACCCTGTTTTCGAAAAACTATTTCCTGCCCACTGCTTTTCAGGAGGATCTTAAGAGTATCGAGCAATTTTATCGTCAGCATGGCTACCTGGAAATGAAAATCAAAGATTATCAGGTCATCCGGGACTCCATCGTCCAACAAGTTTCTATTCGTATTCAGCTGCAGGAAGGACCCCTGACCCGGGTGGCGGGCGTAAGTCTTTTGGGTAACAGGATATTTACCGAAGAAGAGTTGCGGAAAGTGATTCCGATAGCAGAGGGTGATCCTTTTCAGCGCCAGGATATTGAAAAAGCCAATGTCAACCTGTTGCGTCAATATGCCAATCAAGGCTATCTGGAGGCCCAGATAACTCCGGATACCCGTATCAATGACGATGAACACACCGTACTAATCGATTTTATCATCACGGAAAATAACCAGTTCACCATTGGCGACATACAGATAAAGGGGCTGGAAAAGACAGATCAAGTGGTTATATACCGTGAGCTGAACTTTCATTCCGATGAGATCGTGGACTACTCCAAATTACTCAAATCCCAGCGCAAACTATACCTGACCGGATTATTTCAAAGTGTGTTCATCCGGCCCCAAACCGCGCGCTCCGGTGACCCCCAAACCAAGGATATTTTAATCGAAACCAAAGAAAACATTCCTGGCGAATTCAATTTTTCAGCTGGTTACGGATCCATAGACAGATTCCGCGGAGGCGCAGAAATTTTTTATAATAATCTGGGCGGCATGGCACGTAAAGCGGGTCTGATCACCAAGCTGAGTGTCATTACCCGGCGGGCCGAATTGTCATTTACCGAGCCGTACACGCTGGGCAGCCCCTGGCAGTCTGATCTGCGTCTTACATTGAATTATGTAAAAGAACCCAGCTATAATCTGAACCAGACCGGTGGTAAAATTGTCATCGGTCGTCAATTCCTGGAACGGTCCAAGGTTTCCCTGACCTATCGCCATGAAAACAACCGCCTCCATGATGTAAAAACCCAAAAAATTCCGGCTAAATTGAAAAATAATACGCGTAGTTTCACCCTGGATATGATTTATGATACCCGCAACAATCTGTTCAACACCACCCAGGGAGCCTATGTGGCCTGGAGCAACGAGGGGGCCGGCGCCTTTTTCAAGGGAACCAATATTTTTGTCCGCTCTGTCTTCCAGATCAAATATTTTCATCAAATCGGAAATACGGTACTGGGTAGCTTTCTGGATCTGGGCTGGATGGACGCGCCGGCTGGTCTGGATGGTATCGCCCTGAATGAACGTTTTTATGCTGGTGGTAATAATGTGCTGCGCTCCTTTGCTTACAAAGGAGTTGGTCCTGTTGATGTGAAAAAGGAGGAGCGCATTCCCACCGGCGGACGCTATAAACTGACCTGGAACCTGCTGGAAATCCGGCAGCCCATTTATAAAATGATCGGCATAGAAGGCTTTCTGGATGCCGGCAACATCTGGGCTCGGGAAGTAACTTTTCAAAAATTCAATTTACGCTACTCGCTCGGATTGGGTATTCGCCTGAATACCCCCCTGGGGCTGGTCCGCCTGGATTATGCTGTCAGCCACGATCCGCGTCCCTTTGAAAAACCCGGTATGCTATATTTCAGTATGGGACAGGCCTTTTAACGCAGCGATACAGAGATAAATGGCAATTAATTCATAACTTCCCGCCAAGTAAAATCAGTCAGTCAGCGCTTTATTTACAGCTGAGCAGGACAGGCTTTCGGCTAACTTAGAATTTACAGTTACCCGATTGATTATGTCATTATTCATGAGCTGTGCCATATCAAATATCCCCATCATGATAATCAATTTTACCAGCTGCTTAAGAGAGTGCTTCCCGTTTGGCAAAAACGCAAAAACAAATTAGAACATTTTAGTTAAACTCTACAAAAATAAAGAGGATAATTATATTTTTAGGTTATCTGATTAAGTTTCGACTCAGCTCCGTAAATAAGACGCGCCATTCACATCCACGATCGCCCCGGTGATAAAATCCGCTTTGCCAGAGGCCAGAAAGAGGACGGTTTCTGCGATTTCCGCGGGCCGGGCCACCCGCTTAAGCGGACTTTGCGCCTTGATCGATGCGCCCTTTTTGTCTGATAAATAGGGCTGGGCCATATCGGTATCCACCCATCCCGGCGCGACTACGGCCACAATGATATTATGGGACGCCAGCGCTTGGGCCAGGGATTGGCTGAAAGCATTCAGGCCGGCTTTACTGGCTCCGTAGGCCGGGGCGTCCGGTTCCCCGCGGAAAGCACCCCGGGAAGAGATATTGATGATTTTGCCGGCCTGCTGGTTGAGCATGGCTTGCACGGTCCAATAAGTGATGCGCGCGACGCCGCTCAGATTCACCGCCAGGGTTTGATCCCAGATCTTTATCCAATCCTTGTATTCCATTTCTGTCAACGGATGCTGCTCAAAGATGCCGGCGTTATTGACCAAGATATCAATACCGCCCAACTGATTGAGCGTGTCATGCACTAATTTTTTACAATCTGTTGCGCTGGCAATATCGGCCTGACATAAGCGATGTCCCTCACCTGGCATCAGTTTTAAGGTTTCTTGGGCTGCTGTTTGATTATGATGGTAATGTACCGCTACCCGGGCACTCGCGTGGGCAAAAGCCACTGCGACTGCCCGTCCGATTCCCCGGGAAGCACCGGTCACCAAAACCCGTTTATTTTGCATGTCCATATTCGTTTCCTCCTGTGACCGGACATTCAAATTGATCCGATTCTGCCCGTTATACTAATCTATTTTGCTGCGATAATCCAGGATAATTTTTAAAAATGCAGGTCGCCGGCGCGGATCCTGCTGAAAATAAAAGAGGTGGCTGTCTTCCGGCGTATCTGTGGCGCCAAATCCGTTGATCTTGTCATCGGCCAGCGCTGCCATGGCAGTGGCTAAAGGGGATTCAAACCGCTGGCGACTGCGCAGCGGATAGGTTTGTACTGGCTTGAAATGATCCGGGGTCAGATAATCAATATGCCAGAACGGCTTTTTCCGCTTCCGGCGATGCCGCTTTAAACGACTGTCTAAAGAATTCATACCGGAACCCACATAGATATAATAGCCTTGAGGAAAATAAACCGCCCCCAGGCTGCCAACCCGGATATGCTGATCTTGGGCATTGTGCAATACCAACAGATAACTGCCCCCTTTCTGACAGTTGCGCGCTACCGCTGGCATATCGATGACCACTTCACGCAGGGTATTTAAGTCCACCTCAACCGGATTGGCCATCCCTATGGAATAGGCTTTGTATTGAACATTTTCAGCCTTTAAAAAAGTTTGGCCATAGGCATAATCAACATGATAATTGGGTATAAATTTGCCGGCTTTGGCATGGGTGATCAGAAAAACCACATAGGTTGCGTATCCCTGCGCAGTCAGGGCGTCTAAGTGGCGCAGATGCTTACACCCCCGTTCCGTGGGTGCATCGGGAAACATAGCCACACCATTATGGCACAGCGTACAGGACTTCACCTCAATTAAAGCCTTTTTACCATCGGGATAATGCAGCAGAAAATCAAAGCGGGAGTCAGCAATGGTGAATTCCCGCCTGATATGAATCGCTTTAGGGAAGGGTGTTATCCGGCGATCCTGGAGAATCCGGTGAAACACATCATTGACTTTGACTGTGTCCAGAAAAACATAGGATCCCTGATAGCGGGTCGCAACAATCCGGTAACGGTATTTGGGCATGTCTGCCGCGGCAATAAAGAAAGGATGGCCCGGAAACCGGAATTCAGACATTCGTCCGGTATTAGGCACATAGGCTTTCAGAGGACCGTTCGGGGTCTCCAATTCCATGACAAAACGATTCGGTCGCCGGATATATTCGGTTCTGATCCAATCTCTATAAAAACTAATTTTTGTCATGCACAGACATTCAGGTGGTTGTCGCCGGAAAAATTATGGTACCGGGAGTGACCAAAGAAACTCACCCTGTTCCAAAAAATGTTCAATTTGCTGAATGCTCTGCTCAGATTTGCGCCGCACGGCTTCCTGGGTATTGAAGGCATTATGCGGGGTCAGGATAACATTGGGATATTCAGATAAGGCTAAAACAGCCTGTACTTGGGCATCATGACGCTGGTGGCGAACCCTTAAATAAGTAGCCAGTTTTCCTTCCTCTGGGTAGACATCCAGAGCAACTCCGCTGAGGCGCTTTTCTTTAATCAAGCGGAGTAGATCTCCGGGCGGCGAAAGTTCTCCGCGGGCAATATTGACAAACACAGCTTCCGGTTTCACCTTCTTGAACCGTTCGTAATGAAAATAGCCTGCATTCTGAGCCGTTAAATTCATGGCACAGACAATGATGTCTGCTTGGGACAATCCCTGTTCGACAGAGGTATAGGAAACAAAATCATGTTTCTCAACAATATCAACACCCAGCACGTTCATCCCGAGAGCCTGTCCGATGCGTACAATTTCCGATCCGACATTACCGACCCCGACTACTAATAATGTTTTGTGTTGGCCTTCCAGCCCGGTCAAACCATCCCGGCTGAAGCGGGTAAATTGTACTCTTTGCATCGGCAGCTTGCGTAGCAAGGCCATCCACAGCAGCAGGGCTTGTTCCGCCACCGAGCGGTGACAATAGCGGGGCAGATAGCCCAGTGGTAATTTGGTTTTAATCTGGTCTGCATAGCGCTGTAAATGATCATAGCCTGTGCTCCGGGAAAGAATCCCGGTTACTCGGCCGGCCCAGGTCAGGGGAATTGACGATTGGGTACGGATGCTGATCAGGTCAGCCGGAGGAATTTTATGACCGCTCTCCTGGATTGTTTGCCGGGTAAACCCGGCCGGTATATTTGTGGGCAAAAAGCGTTTTAACTGGGCAACTTCCTCCTGGAAAGCCTCATAAAAAAAGACCTGATATGATTGATCATCCTGCGGTTTACCGGTATTCACGGTCCTCTTATTTTACCTCTTTAATTGAAGCAATCCCTCTTTAAAGCGCTGCAAGCCCTGCTTTAAATTAGGCATACTATTGGAATAGGAAAAACGTAAATGCCCATCCACGCCAAAGGCTGCTCCGGGTACTACGGCGATATGCATTTCTGCCAGCAAATATTGACACAATTCCATACTGGTATGAATATTCCGGTTATTGTACTTCAGATAGTAAGTAATATCAGGAAAAGCATAAAAAGCCCCTCTGGGAGGGAAACACTGTATATGTTCAATACTCTGTAAAAACTCAAATAAAAAGTCCTTGCGTCTGGCAAAGGCCCGGCGCATTTTTTCCACGCTGTCATGCTGATCGGTCAGGGCCACAATGGCCGCTTTCTGGGCAATGGAATTCACACAGGAAAGCGTGTGGCCCAATAGCTGGGTGGCCTTGCGAATAATAGGTCGCGGAGCGGCCACATAGCCCAGGCGCCAGCCGGTCATGGCATAGGCCTTGGAAACACCGTTGACCATCACACACATATCCCGGGCGGTTTCATCGAGCGAAGCCACTGAATAATGGACAGCGCCATCGTAGATCAATTTTTCATAGACCTCATCGGCTATGACAAGCACGTTATATTCCCGGCATACCCGTACAATTTCCTGCAGGGCTTCCTGATGATAAACAGCGCCGGTGGGATTGTTGGGCGAATTTAATATCAGTGCTGTGGGCTTTTTCAATTGCTTCAGCTGGGCTTCCAGGGTCTCGGCCTGCAGCTCGAAGCCGGTGGACTCATCGGTGGGAATGATAACCGGACAGGCCTTGACCAGCCGGACCTGTTCCGGATAACTGACCCAATAGGGGGCCGGGATAAGGACCTCGTCACCGGGATCGCAAATAGTTGCCAAAATCAGGGCAATGGCTGTTTTAGCGCCCGGGGTCACTAAAATTTCCTCCGGAGTATAGGATATGTGATTGTCGCGCTCTAATTTTTTTACAATGGCCTGACGCAGTTCAAGAATTCCGGGTGCGATAGTATAGCGGGTAAAATTATCCTTCAGAGCAGTGACCGCGGCCGCTTTGATATGCTCGGGAGTGCCAAAATCCGGTTCCCCGACACCAAAATTGATCACCTCGATCCCACGGGAGATCATTTCCTGGGACTGGCGGAAAAATTCCAGGGTTTGCGACGGTTTGATATTCAAGGCCCGTTCTGAAATTTTAATTGACATGCCGTCCTCTTCAGAAAAAAATTAAATCAGCCGGCTTTACTTTAATTGCTCATCACCTGTAAAATCACGATACAGAGATAACTGGGTGAGTATTTTATCATACTGATCGGTCTGGTCAACGATCACTTCGGCTAAAATCTCGCCCAGTCCCGGTCCGATCATAAATCCCTGTCCACACATACCTACCGCCAGATAAAAATTTTCTGCTCCTTTAACCGCCCCCACAATTGGAAAACCATCCGGCGACATGGGATAGAGTCCGCGCCAGGTACGGCGCACCCGCAAATTACGTAAGCGGGGATATAAATCTATCATCCGCCGGCATACCAGGGGCAGGAATTCAGAAGTATTATCGCAATCGGTACCCGGAATCTTGGGCTCGGGGGTGATACAAAAGATTACCTGACCTTCGGCATTCTGGTAGAAATAATAATTTTCTGACCGGGCATTGGCGCGCAGGTCTACGATCATGGGCTCAAAGAAACGTTGGACTGGTTCGGTGATACCCCCTTCATGGGAGTCGGGCTGTACCGGCACTTCGATTCCCAGCAAAGCCCCAACCGCGCGCGCATAGGCACCTGCTGCATTGATTACCAAATCAACAGCATATTCACCGCGGGGCGTTTTCACTCGATCAATTTTTTGATTGGTGGTACTAAAACCAGTCACCTTTTCATGAAAATGAAAGGATACCTGTTCACGGCGGGCCAGTTGATAATAGGCATCAACTACCTTTAAGGGATTGGCGGAACCATCTTCCGGAGAGTAGGTACCGCCGCGTAAACCGGCCTGGTTCAAACCCGGTGCCAGGGCTTCAATTTTCTGTGGTTCCACCCAATCAATATTCAAATCAAACTGCTTTTGATAATCCAGCAATTCATACAAGGCCTTTTCATGTTCCGTGGTATAAACCGGGAAAAGATACCCTCCGGAGATCCAGTCCACATCAAAACCATGCTCCGCCTGCATACGACTGATGATGTCCAGAGTGCGTTGGCAGATCCGTATCTTGGCCGGATCTGAATGGGTAGCGCGAATACCGCCAATCGCGGCCCGGTTCTGGCCGCGTCCCACGGAAGTGTGCTGTTCAAAAACTGCCACTTTAAGTCCCTTTGTACCCAGGTAATAACTTAAGGGCACGCCAATACTCCCAGCCCCGATTATAGCCACATCATAGGATTTCATTTTTCTACACCTGCTTCTTCATTAATAATCGCGGACATGGGTATTTCTACACTCAAAGGCCGTAAAGTTCCTCTGGTAATTCCGGACCAGTCTTTCCCGGCCATACGGAAAAGGCGGGGTAGTAAAATCGAACAATTTTTGCCGCCACAGGCCCCCATACCCAGCCGCAGAGGCTTCAGTTGATTCACATCCCGAATATCATGGGTCTTGATATAGTCAACGACCTCTTTCACTTTTACCATCTCGCAGCGGCAAACAACACTGTTTTCAGGCAGATAGTTATAATCCGGTGCGGGTAAAGGGGGGATTACCTTTTCCGGTTGCACCTGAATTCCCGCAGTTTCCACGCCATTTTTCATGGCAACCTTAACCGCAATTAGATAGGTTTTAAAACGCTTATTAAATCTGACCTTCAGTACCTCGGCCTGTTCCAAATACCGGCCCTCCTCATCGGTAACCGCAATCCGGTCACCCGCTTTAAAATCAGGAATGTATTCATAGGGCAGGATCACTTCCGCCCACTCATAATCAATCTTGCGGGCCAAAGTAATGGCCAGTCCGGGACAGATAGCCACACACAATTGACACCCGGTACAACCATCAATGTAGCGTGGAATGTCCATGATATTGCCCAGTTCTTCTTCCAGCTCAATAGCCCCGGCCGGACAAACCGAAGTACAGGGATTGCAGGGAATCTCCTCATCGCAACGGATCACCGGGCGGAAATTTTCATCCAAAGTGATTTTGGGGGCCGGATGCAGCGCCCCGGGTTTGCTTTTTAAAATCTCAGCTTTGGTATAGAAAGAGGGATCAATGGTTATATCCTCCCCGAGTAGTTTGCCCATTTCCAGACCGGCAATGCGACCACCGAACATGGCTGAGGAGGCTTCGGCGATTTCATGGGCATCCCCGGTTTTAACGACCTTAAACCCAAATTTCTGGGCCATATCATAAAATTCATCCACGGGAGATAGGCCCACTGCGATCAACAGGGCATCGACCTGAAAAGTTTTCGCGGTTTCCAGAATGGGTTCAAATTCGTCATTTACCGCTGCAATAGTAACTCGTTTCACCTTATCTTCCCCTTCGGCAGATATAACGGTATGCCGCAGGTACAGAGGCACGCCCATCCGTATAATTTTGTCGGCATGTACTTTGTAACCACTGGGCTGATCCAGAATATCACAGATACCCACACACTGGATACCGGCTTGTAGCGCATGATAGCCGGCAATCAGCCCCACATTGCCACTGCCCACAATAAAAATCCGTTGTGCCGCTTTAACCAGGTCCCGGTTCACCAGGGTTTGAAAAGCACCGGCGCCGTAAACATTGGGCAGATCATTACCATTAAATAACAGGGATTTTTCCCGGGCTCCGGCAGAAACAACCAACCCTGCGAAATCAACAACGGCATAATTAGCCTGGTTAATAAAAACCCCGGCTTTTTGATCCTTGTAGATTCCGACCACGGAACTTTGCGTGAAAATGCGGACATTTTCAAACTCGCGGACTTCGGCTTCCAGTTGGCGGGCGATATCTATTCCACGGGTGCCGGCATAGCAATCCGCTATGGAACCAAAGAATTTATGGGTTTGTAAGACCAGCTTGCCCCCCAGGCGTTCCTTGTCATCGACCAGAATAATTTTATAGTCCAGGCGGGCCAGTTCAATCGTGGCGGTCAGACCAGCCGGACCGCCCCCCACCACCAGCACATCACACTGGTAAGTTAATCTCTCCGTTTTTTCCGGTGGTTGATCATCCCGGGGTAATTCCGGTAAATATTTCAGCGTTTTTACCTGCATACCGGCCCGCAAAGGCGTCACACATGATTTTTCCGGAACGCCATCAATGATAACGATGCAATGGGAGCACTGACCATTGGCACAGAAAATCCCTTTGGGTGCTGACTCTCGCTGGTGAATCGAGAAAACATGCACACCATTGGCGATCAAGGCCGAGGATACCGGTTCCCCCGCGTATCCGTAATAGGGTTTCCCGTTAAAGAAAAACTTAACTTTCTGACGATCCTGGGCAGGGTCTAAAATAGGATGTTGATTTACACGCTTCATTTTTACTCCCAAACGTGGGCCACAATTTCCTCATTAGGGAATGGGACAAATTGCGTGCCACTCATACAGGGCTATAAACATGCATCAGGAAATTTTAAGCAGGAGTTATAAAAATTGTGTTGAAAAGCCCCTTCATAGGATATAATTTTCATACAGATATGGTAAGACAAAAAAACAGGAGTCGGTTATGTTCAAACAAGTCAGTATAATTGTTTATTTTCTCGTATTCGGAGTATTTTTATTGGGCATTTTCCAATGTTCGAGAACCGATAACTATCAGAAACTAATCAAACAGGGTCAATTTTCCAAAGCTGCTGACCTGATCCGCTTTAAAATGGCACTTAATCCCGATATAGATCCGCTTAAAAAAAGAGCGTTACAGTTTGAAATTGAGCGGATGGACCGCATTCGGAAGGATTTTACCAAAAGCAAAAACGAAGTACTCAACTATATTCAAAAATATATCCCTTCAGCCAATGAGGACAGTCTGGAAAAGTGGGAGAATCAGAAAGATATCGAATATATGGTCATTGACGGTGAGAAAAAATATTTTCATAATGCCGCGCGGAACTTTTTCCGGGTCAATCCACAGGCCGAGCAAATTAAGAAACAGATCGACGCCCCGCAAAAAGAGGCAACAAAAGAAGAATTCCCGCTGAACGAACACGCCGCCCAGATCATTGCCAAGAGTATCAATTCCAGCCGCCGTTATGTAAAGCCGGTGACCATGCAGATCCAGCAGACAGTTACTGTGGATACTCAAGCGGTTCCTGCCGAAGAAATGATTCGCTGCTGGATCCCTTTTCCGCGTGAAGTCGATAACCGGCAGATCAACATTAAAATCTTAGAAACAGAACCGGCCGACTATGTTCTGGCGGATAATAACCACTTACAGCGTACAATCTATTTTGAGAAATGCGCTGTAAAAAATCAACCGACCCGCTTTTTTGTAAAATATAAATATACCTCCTATGGCGTCTATCAGGATATAGATCCGGCCCGGGTCAAACCCGCTCCGGCAATCCCGAAACTAAAACCTTATTTAAGCGAGCAACCACCCCATATTGTATTTACCGAAGAGCTCACCAATTTGTCTAAAGAAATTGTCGGTGATGAAAAGAATCCCTACCGGATCGCCCAGAAATTATTTGCCTGGGTCGATAAAAATATTCCTTGGGCCTCTGCCCGGGAATACTCCACCCTGCGCAACATCAGCATGTATCCCTATCTTCGCCGGCATGGTGACTGCGGTATTCAGACCCTGATGTTCATGGCCCTCTGCCGGATCAATGGGATCCCCACCAAATGGCAGTCGGGCTGGGAATTCCAGCCCCCGGATGACAGCATGCATGACTGGGGTGAGATTTACTTTGAACCTTACGGATGGGTGCCCATGGATGTCACCTATGGGATTCGGAATGCCCGGGATGAACATCTGAAATGGTTTTATCTGAGTGGCATGGATAGTTACCGGCTCATTTTGAATGATGCCTATTCCCAGGCTTTCTACCCGCTTAAGATTCATTTTCGCTCAGAAACTGTTGATTCCCAGCGCGGTGAGGTGGAATGGGAAGGCGGTAATCTCTACTTTGACCAATGGGACTGGGACCTTGCCTGGCAGGTGTTATCAGAGGATTAGCACTGCGGATTGTATATCAAATGTTTTTGTTAACACAGATTAACATATAAAGGGGCGCTTGAAAACTCAACTGCGTCGAATTACCGTAGCCCTGCTGATCAGTCTGGCCAGCCTGGGCCTGGCATTGCTGCTCTATCATGCCCCCCTTGTCAAGGGCTGGGAAAACCAGGTTAACGATTTATTATTCAGGGCCTTCCCGGCCAAGCACAATCCAGAGATCCCCGTCATTGTTTCCATTGACCAGAACAGTCTGGATCATCTGCAGAAAAACTATAAGATTCTGTGGCCCTGGCCGCGCAGTATTTACGGAGCTGCCATTGAATTTCTGGAACATTGTGGTGCCAAGGTGGTAGTCTTCGATATCATTTTCTCCTCTCCGGATATCGACCGCATTAACAGTAATGCGGCTTATGCCGACTCCCTGCTGGCCCGCGAGTTAGGCCGTTCCGGCAAGGTTGTGCTGGCCGCGCAAATGGAAGATTCCACCCATCAGTCGTCCAATCCGGTTATTGATCTGTTCAATTACGGGATCACTTATAAAGTAGATAAAGATAAAATCAAACCCTATCCCCAGGCCACGCTGCCTTTACCAATGTTTCAAAAAGCAGCGGCGCATCCGGGCGCGGTCAACTTTTTCACCGATGCCGATGGTACCTGCCGCCGCATCCCTCTTTTGTACCAGTATAAAAATCACTTTTTCCCCTATATGGCCTTATCTGCGGCCCTGGTCTATGAAAATGCCCATGAACTCTATACCACTGATAGCGGTCGCTATCTGGCCTATGACGACCGGCGTATCCCGGTACAGAAAGACGGTTTTTTTAAAATCTACTGGTATGGTAAGGGGGGACCGCGAAACACCTTCCAATACTACTCCTTTGCCCAAATATTAGCGGCCTACGGCCAGTGGAAACGAGGAGAGACACCCTTTATTCCTGCGAATGCCTTCCGCGACAAGGCGGTCTTTATCGGGGCCACTGCCGCCGGATTACTGGATTTAAAAACAACCCCCTTTAGTCCGCTGGAACCCTATCCAGGAGTTGAAATCTATGCCACGGTTTTTGCTAATATCATCCGCGGTGATTTTGTGGCCCATATGCCCTTATCCTTTTGGAGTATTATTACCTTTCTGTTACTGACTATACTTTGCTTTCTGTGGCAGAATCTCAAAGTGTGGCAGTCGGTCATTCTTTCTATCGCTTTCTTCCTGATACCCCCGATGATTGGTGTAGCGACTTTTACTGCGCGTCAGACCTTTATACCTTTGGTAACCAGTGAGATCGCCCTGGTGAGTGCAGTGCTTTCTATCCTGGTGGTCAGCTATCTGATGGAAGGCAAAGAGAAAAAAATGATCAAAAAAGTTTTTAACCGTTATTTGCATCCGGCCGTAGTTGAAAATTTGACCAAAGAACCGGAGAAAGTTGAAATGGGAGGGAAAGAGATTGAAGCCACGGTACTTTTCACTGACCTCCAGGGCTTCACCGGTATTTCTGAACTTTTTTCTCCCCCAGAAATTGTTGAATTCCTGAACCAGTATTTTGAAAAAGTAGAACAGATAATATTCGAGAACCATGGCATGCTGGATAAGTATACCGGCGATGGTATCATGGCCATTTTTGGTGCGCCTCTGGAAACGCCGCACCATGCCCATTTTGCCTGCGATGCCATTCTGGCTTTTAAGGAACTATCCAATATTACCATTGAAGCGAAAACACAATCAATCCCGCTGATTACCCGGATGGGGGTCAACAGCGGCCGCTTTGTCGTTGGTAATATCGGTTCCTCCCGCAGCATGGACTATACAGCGATTGGCGATACGGTTAACCTCTCCGCCCGCCTGGAAGGGGTTAACAAACAGTATGGTACGCATAACCTGATTTCTGAAACGACCTATGCTCATATCAAAAGGGACTATATTTGCCGCGAACTGGATTTTATCCGGGTCAAAGGCCGCGAAAAACCCTTACGGATTTATAATGTGATCTCACGCACCGACAAATTAGAAAAAGATATGCAACTTTTTTTATCAATGCACCAGGAGGCCCTGGCACTCTATCGAAAACAAAAATACCGCAAAGCCCGTAAGATGTTTGAAAAGTTATTAGACATGGATGCTCAGGATCCAGTCGCTACCACCTTTATCCAGCGCTGCAACCAACTACGTAAAAATCCAGAGTTGATCGACGAGGATGGAATCTTTAATATCACCGTTAAATAAAAAATGATTATTAATATTCAGGGGACTATTATGAAAAAAATGCTGCTTGTCATCATGCTAGGTTTACTTCTATTCGGGTCATGGGTCTATATGCAAACCCAAGCCGTGATCTTCCGGGATAATACACACCTGCGGGAGGGACCGGGCTGTTACTATCCCTTAATCGGCATATTGAACAAAGATGCCCGGGTAGCGGTCGTGTCCCAAAAACCGGGCTGGATCCAGGTGGACTGCAACGGTACCAAAGGCTGGATTTCAGATAATGCCCTGAAAACCCAAACCAAACAAAATGAGGCTCTCCCCGATTTCGGGTCTCTTTCGGGTGCCTCAATGATGATTTCACGGGCTTCCGCCAGTGGGGCTGTGAAAGGTTTTGCGCAAAAATATATCCAATACAAACAGGGCGATGTCAATTTTTTACAAAAATATGATATGCAGCTGCTCCACGCCAGTCAGTATAATCAATTTAAAAAAGAGACCTACCAAAATCGCGATCTCGGCGACATCCGCAATCGCTATCGCTTACCCGGAGATCCTGAAAAAATAAATATTCCTTTTTACCTGGAAAAAATCGGTCTGGCAATTGCCAGCCAAATCGCCATGCAAGGTTTGGTGGAAGCTCCTCAGAACACTGCTTATCTTAATCAAGTCGGGACCCTGGTTTTGGAAAACTCAGAACTCTATTACTATCCCATGAAGTTCTATATACTCAGGGACAATCGTCCGGCCGCCTATACCACGCCCAACGGTATTATCTTTATAACCCAGGGATTAATGGATCTGATTGAGAGTGAAGCCGAATTAGCCTGTTTATTGGGTCATGAAATCGCCCATGTCGTTTGTCAACATGGATTCCAGGAGATATCGAAACGTAAGGATATGATCGCAGCCGAGGACGCATTTTCACAGCTGGCGGCTGAAATACCGGATGAAAAAGAACCGGGTGAAGCCGAACTGGAGGAAATGGCCTATAGCATGTATGAAGCTGCCACTGCTCCCCGTCAAATAAAATACGAGTATGAAGCCGATCGGCTGGGTGCTATTTATGCCTATCGGGCCGGTTATGATCCTTCGGCTTTACTAAAATTATTAGCCCGCATTAAACGCACTGCTAAACTGGACTTTGAAAACTTTGAATCCAATTGGGAACCCTTCTATATAAAAGATCGAATCGGAAAGGCCAGCCCTTTCATCCACCGCAAATTAGACCATCATACCGACTGGAATGTACAACTGCGTCGCCGCTATCAGCGCCATTTCTAGATCATAACAAATCATATCCCGGACCTTTAGGGTTCAGGTTCACTTACCTGTTCAACAAGCTACCCCCTCAACAACATTTTCCCGGACCGGCTTGCAAGCCGATTCTATAGCGATTATTAAGCTGGATTATACCCTGTTTTTTACTTATTGACATAATATTTTTAATTATTTATGTTATTCGGGGGATAGGACCGCGAACAGAACCAGAAATAATCAGACAATTCGTTTAAATTTATTTATTTTGTCCTCTCTGAAATAAGTTGTTATTTAAGTCTCTTTCTAAAAGCAATCAGTGCGGAGATGCTTTGGCTAAAGAAGCTCGGAAAAAAAGATTCCAACACAAGTTACCCGGTTTTCTGTTTAAAAATTTTACCAATTTGCTCGACAACTTTCCGGAAGGTACTATTTATATTGATATGGATTGGAAAGTCCGATACCTTAATCCTTCCTTTGCAGCCATGTTAGGGGCTTCCGTCTCGGAGCTAATTGACTGTCCGGCCGATCATTTTTTCCCCCTCCACTCTCTAAAAGCCCTACAGAAAAAATGGGAGGATTCCCCACCGGATAAATCATTCCGGATCGAGCTGCACATCAAGTCGCCATCGGAAAAAGAAAAAAAGATTAACGGGACGGTTTTACCAGCTGTAGATCAGGCGGGTAAACGGATCGGTTTTTTAGCCTCCTTCCCCGGCACTTCAAGTCAGTTGAACGATTTGGCAATTCGCAAGACCTATTTTGAGAATCTCTTTCACTCCTCACCGGATGCCATTGCCATTTTAGATGCTGAAGATCGCGTCCTTGAAATTAATAGAAGTTTCGAAAAACTATTCGGATATACCGGTGACGAGGCCACTGGGCGTCATATCAACGATCTGGTCGTCCCCGAGCATCTGAAACAGGAAGGGCGCAATGCCACCCAGGAAGTGGCCGAAGGAAAACCGATCCAAATTGAAACCGTCAGACAGACCAAAGACGGACGAAATATCGATGTTTCCATTGTCGGCAAACCGATCATGCTGGGTAAAGATCAGGTGGCGGTATACGGAATCTATCGCGATATTTCGCAGCGTAAATCCGCTGAACGACGCCTGAATATTCTTTATGAAATCTCGGATACAGTCAGTTCTGCCGATAATCTTGACCAGTATTTCCAAGCCGTACATCACGCCCTGGGCAAGGTCATGGATGTCAGCAATTTTTACATTGCTCTGGTGGATGAAAAGGACCAAGGATTATATTTTCCATACTTTCAAGATGAGAAAAGTTCTGATTACTCTGAATCGCGCATTAAGATTGATAATCCCTACGCCTTAACTACCGAAATAATCAGATCCAAACGTCCCCTATTCCTACACGCACCAGAACTGAAACAGCGCTATGACAGTGGCAAAAATAAAGCCTGGGGATATGCCCCCAAATGCTGGATGGGTGTACCGCTGATTTTAAAGGACAAAGCGATCGGAGCGATTGTCCTGCAGAGCTATACCGCGTCTGACATCTATAACGAAAAAGACCTGACCATGCTGAAATCAACCGCCGGTAAAATCGCCGTGGTCATCGACCGCAAACGCGCGGAAGAGGCCGTAAAGGAGAGCGAGGAAAAATACCGCCTGATGGTTGAGAATTCCCGCGATGCCATTGTCATCAGTCAATATGATCGTTTTATCTTTTTCAATCAGGCTTTTGCCAAAATGCTGGGTTATGAGTACGATGAGCTGATGAACAAGAATTATAAAGCCATCTACACAACAAAAGGAGTCGAAATATTAAAGGGCCGTGAGCGACGCCGCAATGCCGGGGAAGAAGTCCCCTCGCGTTACGAAACCACTTTTCGAAAAAAGGACGGATCTATTATCGATGTGGAAGCCAATGTGAAGATTATTGATTATCACAATGATAAGGCGACTTTTGCCGTCATCCGCGATATTACCGAACAAAAGAAAATTTTAAGTGCTTTGCAGGAATCCCTGGAAAAAACCAAGCGGTTGGGTGATTTTATTCCGATTTGTGCTTCCTGTAAAAAAATCCGGGATGAAGAAAAAGAGGGGGAGCCTTGGCTTACTCCGGAGGAATATATTACCGAACGCTTACCGGATATTAACTTTTCCCATGGGATTTGCCCGGACTGTATGGAAAAATACTATCCCGGTTTCGCCAAGAAAAAAAATAAGAAGAAATAGAAGATTCCTATTAACTGTTTAAACCACTTTACATTTATTTAAATACCAGCGGACAGGGAGTCTAATATGGACTCAAAATCCGACCTATCCTTGAAATTAAAAGAGAAGCAACTTTCCAGCGAAAAGGTATTCACTGGAAAATTATTGCAGGTTTACCGGGATCAAGTCCGGCTGCCCAATCGTAACCACTCAGTGCGTGAATATATCAAGCATCCCGGTGCTGCCGTGGTCATTCCCTACCTGGGCAAGCGGCGTCTGCTTTTCATCCGGCAATACCGCTATCCGGTCCAACAGGTGGTCACTGAGTTTCCGGCGGGGAAAATTGATCCGGGCGAGCTGCCTGATAAAACCATGCAGCGCGAGCTGGCCGAAGAAACCGGCTATTATGCTGCTCAACTAGTTAAGCTGGTGCCGATCCATACCAGTGTGGGTTACAGTAACGAAATAATTCATCTTTACTGGGCCAATTATCTGAAGCCTTCCGGTCAGCCCGGCGATGAGGATGAAAATATTATCCTGCATCCTATGACTCTCACGGAAGCCATGAGCCAACTCAAGCAAGGCAAGCTCACCGACGCCAAAACCATCATAGCCCTTTTCTGGGCCGAAAAAATTCTGTCACAACCCCAAACCAGACAGCAATTTAAAATTAAATTATAATCCAATCGCTTTTACGGCATAAGTCTTAAACATCAGGTACTAATCCCGGGCACAACTCTGGGTTTTCAACTGGTGTTCTAAAACTCCCGACCATCCAAATTAGGTGCCCCCTGATAGGCGGATAGGCGGGGTGGAGTCATCTTCTTCAGATGATCAAACCGTTTATACAAACTGTTGGCAAACAAATAGTCTAAATAGGCATTATCCCGGGGGGTAGTGCCGGTTACCTCGCGCCAAACCAAGGGACTTTCCATACAAAAATAGATAAAGGGCGCCCCGGCTATCGCCGTGAGTTTATTATAGATAAATTGATAGACCGGTACGCGTAAAGGGCGCAGGTAGCGTAACTTGCCGTCCTTGCCCCGGATCATCTCGGCATACGTGCTGGTTGAATGGGGATACGCTGCCCGAATTTGGTCCTGCATTGAGGGCGGAAACCGAAGCGATCCTATACTAATCCAGGCGATACGAGCCGGGTCTACAGTATTGTAAAGCCGTTCGATCAATTCAGCATAATTTTTACGCCAATTTAGGTGCAAAATAACAGGATCAAAGTGAAAACCGAGTAAAAAACCCTTTTCCTGCGCTTGGCGTGCTGCAGCGAGTCTCTCTTTCAAGCTGGCGGTTAATTTTTCTTCCCTACGAATCACCGGAGTGGGATTCAAAGACCAGGAAAGAACCGTGTGTTGCCGGTGATCCGAATCAAGCAAATCCAGGCTAGCCTTAGATTTGGTTTTTAACTCCAGCAGTCCGTTACTGACCTGTGAAAAATACCTAATGGCCTGCTTGGCAAACAAACGGGAAGCCGGTAAGGCCAGACTATCACCCAGCTCTCCTGTCCCGACCCGGAAAAAACGCGCGGGTTGGCTACGAAGCTTGCGGTCGAGTTCAGTCAAAATTTTATCGAAATCAGTATAGACAACCATGCCCGGTTGATTAAGATAATATTGTAAAATACAATAGCTACACCGCATAGGACAATTCAAGGTCTGATTGATCACCTGATAGCGACAGCAGAGATAGCTTTTAGCGGTCCCCGGACATCCTTTCACCAGCTCCCCTTTACTGCGTGTCAAAAGGATTACATTTTTGGGATCTGTGTTAAGATCCATCCCGGCCAGAAAGTCACTGTCCGGAATTATATGCTGTTGCCTATCCGGATATGACTGTAATATCTCATTAGTGGTTTGATCACTGACCGTATCCCGGCTGATATATATTTGGCGTACAAGCTTAGACAATTTAATGCCACCACTGTGTGATGATGTTATATTCTACCGTTATAACATATCCAATAATTTCTGGATATCGGCCACCTCGTTGCGGGTAAAAAATTCCTGCAATTGACGCCACTCTATTGTCTCCCTGATGACCGCGCTGAGCTGTATACAGCGAGTCTCTAAACTGGGATCGGTGGTCACTTTTAAATTGGTTGGTATGTACAGCTGGTCGATCTGAGCTTTGATACGCTGCTGTTGGGCGCTTAATACGGGAAAGCGCGCGGCCCGAATCTGCTGACGCAGCTGGGCCAGCCGTTGTGACGGTGTTTGACTGGCAGCCAAGGTGGCTGTCACCCCCAGGGAATCGATCACCTGGCTGAAGCGGCAGTCATCGCGACGGGCGATTTCATACACATGGGTAATAATTTCCCTAAACACACTTAAGGAGAGTTTTGTCTTTTGAATGAGTTGCAGGAGAAAGGGGGTCGCACCCGGATGCATTTTACCAGTCAGCATCCAAACTTGCAAAGGCGCTTTTTTACGGATCAAAAATTCGACCAGCTCCGGTGGTAAAGCAGTAAGCGATAAATAGGCATTAAGGTTCCGCATGTTCAAGTCGACCCCCAGATGATCAGCCAGCTCGTCAATAATTTGCTGCAATGAGGTATCGTGTTCAATCAACAGATTCAATAATTTGGCTACCTCGATGGGGTATAATTCCCGTTGCTGACGGTGATAATTAACAACCAGTCTGGCTAGCTCACACCAGGATCGGTTTTCTGTCAATATATAGGCCGGAAAGGAATCAATTCCCTGCTCTATGTAATACCAAAACAGATCAAATCCATATAGCAGCTGATGCTTTTTTCCAACAGCCCGTAGAATTAATGGGTAGCGTGGAAATTGTAAGGGGCGGTGCGCAACCTTAGGTTCCAGTGAGGAATAAAAGATATCCCACTGGCGATCAGTGGCCTCACAATTCCGCCAGCTGAGCGTGGTAATTCTCATTAAACTCTTGCAGCTTTTGGCGATATATTTTCAGTTTTTTATAATAAATATTCGGTAGTTCCGGTCGCTTTTCACGACCATTGTTTAGAATCGCTAGTTTATTGACGATCTCCTTGAGAACATGCTGCCGGTATTCTGTCGGCAGATCGTAGGTTAGAATCTTTTCCAGGGCCCGGACACGATAGCGGTCCATGCCCCAATACTTACGGGAGAGTTGATCGGCATGTCCGCCGGTCTTGACCACTAATTTTTGTGGCAGAAGACCGATCGGATACTTGCGAGCGATCCGCAGCCACAAATCATAATCTTCGCAGACCGGAAAACTTTCATCAAACACGCCGACATCATTGAACACCTTCTGATGGATCATAACGGCGGAGGGAGACACAATACACAGAGGCAGGCATTCTTTGAAGATCCAGCCCTGGTGTTTCCGATGTTTATCCATGGGATTGACCGGTTTCCCGTCACGGATCCACTTTTCTCCCGTCTGGGACACCAGATACTGATTGGTCTGCGTGTAATGCAGTTGTTTTTCCAATTTTTCGGGCAACCAGTAGTCATCGGAATCCAGAAAGGCCACCCAACTGCCGGTGGATTTTTCCAGCCCGAAATTTCGGGCCGCGGAAACACCGCCATGCAATTTGGAAAAATAGCGGATGCTCTGCTGGTATTTATCGATAATATGGGTTGTATCGTCCGTGGAGCCATCGTCAATGATAATCAATTCCCTGTTTTTATGGGTCTGGTCTAAAACCGAATTAATCGCCTTTTCCAGACTGGCTTCGCGATTGTAAGTGGGAATAACAACTGAAATTTTATTGGGATCGTCCATGTTCCTTTACCAGAGACTTGACTTGTTTTAGGATTTTCAAAACAGCGGGTGCCAAATTATGGATAACCCGTTCAAATGAGCCCCTAAATTTAACAATTGTGAGCAATTCTGCAATATCTGAAATGACTTTAAGGGTTAGAAAATGGCATGTATGTGTCTGGCAAAGCTGGTTGAGCGCAAAGGCCTCCATGTCCACTACCTGTGCACGGCTTACAGCGATAAGTTTGTCTTTCTGACCCCGCGTAATAATCGGCTTTTGACTCGAAATAAGGGCGCCGGTTTTCCAGTGCGAGGCCCGCTGCAGACGATTCAAAGGAAAGTTGATTGACTCCCATTGCATATCATCTTTAGTGAGGTAACCTATCTGATAGGGAACAAAAATATCACCCACCTCAATCTCCGGGGTCAGGGATCCGGCCGTACCTAGGTTTAGTACCAGCGTATAAGTCTGGGAGCGCAAGACCACTTTCAGGCTTTTTCGAGCCTGCTGCAGCCCTATCCCTGTCTTCAGAAAATCAAGGTCAAGACCCGGATCGCTATTTACCGGTTGCTGGCAACATTGCCGGACAACACGAAGTTCCCTCTCCAGCGCTGCAGTGATCAAAACTCGCATGGCTGCCCAAGTTTTCCAAATCAATATGATTTATGAGTGCAGATTAAACTGCTCCCAAAAAAAAATCAGACGCGGCTCTATCAGGCTGTTCTTTTTTTCTTTTCGGAAGCGTTGGATACCTTTTCACGCCATTCGTCATCATCGACGCGCAAGTAAAATCCACAATTATTACATATTTTATAATAAACCTTATGTCCGAAATAAGAGCTGCGGCGGTAGACCATTACATCGTTGCATCTTTTACAGGGTTCACTGAGCTTACGGTCATAGGGTTGCGGGTGCATTCGCTTTTTGTTTTTTGTTTTACTACCCATAACGCCTCAATTTAATATTTGACGGATCTTCCAGATATCCCTGAATAACTTCTAAAATTATGTGCATATTGTCAAGAATAATACGTAGATAGCAGTTTTGCAGGATGATAAATAAATCTCAGAAATAAATTTTCCTTTATGAATACCAATAGATTCTTGAGATTTCAATGGTAAATCAGTTGAGTAACATGATTTTTTTTAGTAGTTTTGACAGTGCATTCTATGAATAAATCATTGACAAGCGGAGAGGAAAAATGCCAGAAAATAAACGTATAGCTGTTATGACAAGTGGCGGTGACGCCCCGGGGATGAATGCCTGTATTCGGGCGGTAGTCCGGACCGCCATTGACGAAGGGCTCTCTATATTTGGTATCTACGAAGGCTATGAAGGATTAATCTCCGGCGAATTAATGCCTTTGAACCGCCGTTCGGTCAGTAACATCATTCAAAAAGGGGGTACTTTTCTGAAAACCTCCCGTTCTGAAACCTTCCGGCACCCTACAGGTCGCAAGCGAGCGGCCGAAATGCTCAAGGAATGGCAAATCAAAGGACTGATCATCATCGGCGGGGATGGCAGTTTTCGCGGAGCCCATGCGCTACACGAAGAACAAAATATCCAAATTATAGGAGTACCGGCCACCATCGATAATGACATTTTTGGCACCGATTTTACCATTGGCTATGATTCAGCGGTCAAGACTGCGCTGGATTCCATCGATAAAATCCGGGACACTGCGGCCTCCCATAACCGGCTTTTTATTGTAGAAGTAATGGGCCGCCATGCCGGATTCATTGCCTTGCAGGTGGGTATTTGCGGCGGGGCGGAAGAAATTCTGGTACCCGAGAAAAAGAGTGATATCGAAGAGCTGGGCAAAAAAATAAAAACCTGGACCCAGCTGGGTAAGCGCAGCAGTTTGGTGGTAGTCGCCGAGGGTGATGAATTGGGCAATGCGCATACGATTGCAGAAACCATTCAGAAAAATTTCCATATATCCTGTCATGTATGTGTCCTAGGGCATACGCAACGCGGCGGAACCCCCTCTTCTACGGACCGCTTACTGGCCACTCGCCTGGGTTACCACGCGGTCATGGCCATCAAAGAGGACAAAGATGATATGATGGTGGGTTGGAGAGCCAATAAAATTCATTATGTCCCCTTACCGGATTCCTGGCAGAAAAAGAAAAAATTGGATGAGGAACTGATTAAATTATATCATATTATGAGCACCTAAATTTGTTTTCAGGAGAGTACGTTGAATAGCCTTACCATTGAACAGCTAATTAAGGTAGGATCCATTTTTGAGGAGAGATCCCAGGACGGCATCCTCAAGCGCAGTGCCAACCTGATTCCCTCAGTTTTCAAATGGAAAGGCTGTTCCATATTTTTATATGATAAATATGAAGACGTCATTCGTCTGGCCCGCACCAGTGGTTTGTCCAGCAAGACCAACGACGATATATTTTATAAGCGGGGTGAAGGGTTAACTGGTTGGGTTTTTGAAAAGCAAAAACCGCTTCTGATCCGCGATCTTGATAAAACCGACCATCAGGATCTAAAAAAAATCGACGTAGACCTGAAATGGAAGGGTAAATTTTCTGAGTCGGATTCCCAGAAAGCCAAGTCCTTTATGGCAGTACCCATGATTTCTTCCAGTGGAAGTCTTATCGGCATTATTCGCACGGCCTCTGACCATAAAAACTTCACCCAATCGGATTTGGAGGTCTTTGCCCTGATTGCCCGCTATGCGGCCATGGCCATAGAAAATTCCCAATTCATCCGTAAGGAAAAACGCAAGGCCAATTATCTGGAATTGTTAATGAAAATCGGCACCCAGATGGTATCCTATTTTGAACTGGATGATCTGTTATCCTTTGTAGCTGAAAATACAGCCAAAACCATTTCTGCGGAAACCTGTGAAATCTATCTGCGCAAAAAAGAACATAAAAACACCCTGATCTTAAAAGGGGGGTATGGTATTCCCTCGGAATTGATCAATGTGGCCGAACATCAGGTGGGAGAAGGTCTTACCGGCACCATCGTCAAGGAAAACCGCAAGATCAGATCCAAGAACGTCCTCTTACTGTCCGAATACAAAGGCAAATATCGCAATGCCATTAAAGACCATTTGAAATACGGTGACCGGCTGACTTTCCTGGGTATGCCCATTAAAATAAAGAATGAGGTTATCGGGGCCATTAAATTATACAATAAAATCCTCAACCAGGAATCCGGCAAGTACTTTACTGAAGAAGATGAGCAATACTTGCAGATCATCACGGATATGATCTCAGTGGCCATCGAAAATGTGAATTATGTTGATACCATGAAGCTTGCGGCGATCAAAACCATGAAGAACCAGCGGCTGACCGCCCTGGGGACCCTGGCCATGCGTATCCCCAACGACGTGGTTAACCCGGTCACTGAAGCACAGTTAACGATTAACAATGTTTTGCGCAAACTTAAAAAAGCAGCTATTGAAACCAATGATAATGTGATCCAAAAGCTGACCACGATCGAACATAATTTGAAAAAAGTAGCCAATGAAGTGCGGGTATTACAGGAATTTTCTACCAAAACGGGATTCATCCATGTGAAACGTACCTGGAAAGCGCTACTGGACGAGAGTTTGATGTACCTTACCAATGACCTGACCTCCAATAAGATCGATATCAAACGTAATGAAAAGGAAGAATCAAAAATACCCGAAATAACCGTGGATCCCAATGAAATTATTGAAATCCTGGTCACCTGTATCTCACTGGTTATTTCCCGTTTGCAGCACTATGGTTCCACGTTGAAAATCGAAACCCGCCGACAGGAAGCAAATACGCTGACTACCAATATCGTCGGGGTCGACAATAAAGAGGGCGTCAAGATCACCCGCCGGTCCATGAGTGAGATGTTCGGCGACACGAAAAGCTACAGCCCCTATCAATTTTCCCATGATGTGGTCAAAGAAATTGTCAACAGCAACTACCATGGTAATATTTCCTTTACCGAGAGTGAAGATTATACTCGCCTGGTCCTGGAGATACCCATTACAAGTTAAGACCTATGTTTTATAAAGATGTATTGATCGTCGATGACAGTGAACCCTTTTGTATCAGTATCAAAGAGCTGATCGAAGAAAACGGATGGTCGGCGGCCTATACAGTCAATCCCGAAGACGGTCTGAAATTGTTAAAAGCAAAGTCCTTTAAAGTGGTACTACTGGATCTGCGCATGCCCTATATCACCGGTTTGGATTTTCTGAAAGAACTCAGTAAAAGCGGCTTAATCAAACGCAATTATATTACTGTGCTGACCGGCGAGATTACCATTGAAAATGCGGTGGATTCCTTGCGGCTGGGAGCCAAGGATTTTATCCAGAAACATGCTGTAGTGGAGTATCCGGAGTTCTTTTTTGAACGCATTGAAAAAGGATTTCAGTGGCAAAAAGAACGCCTTAAAAATGAAAAATTGGCCCAGGAAAAGCAAAAAGCAATTGAAGAAAGCCGCTTGATCGTCAAGAGCGTGGGCCATGATATGTCCGGCAGTTACTATGCCTCGCTCATGCTCCGCCTGCAGATGCTTAAAAAACAGATTGAAAAAATCAAAAACGCCCTAAATAATTATTTTGCCCCCCTGGAAAGGAAAGACCCCCAGCTGCAGTCCCAAAAAGATAACATTATCAAAATCATTGATGAGGCAACTAAAAAAGGGGACAGTATCATTACCCTGATGACCTTTTTCAAGGAGCTGGGAAAAAAACTTAAATACCTGGGGCTGGCTATCGATATAGACAGCGCCCACAAGAAAGAGGTCAACCTGAATAATTTGATCAAAGAGGCTTTGAATCTCTTTCGGGACTCCATTGCTCATGATGATAAAGCGCTCGAAATAAAGGAGGATTACAGTACGCAACCGCTGATTCTCTTGGCCAGCGAGGAAGATCTGGTGCGTGTGCTTGTCAATCTATTTGAAAATGCCTACAAAGCCATCGGCCGCGAGGGCGAACTAAGCGTAACTACCCAACAAAAAAACAGCCATGCAAAGGTGACGATTAAGGATACGGGATGCGGTATTCCCCCGGACAAACTGACCCGGATTTGGCGTCCGGATTATACCCAGTGGGAAGGCAAACAAGGCACCGGGCTGGGACTTATGATCTGTAAAAAAGTAATTGAAAATCACGAAGGCGAGATCATGGTTGAAAGTGAAGTGGGCAGGGGCACGACCTTCACAATAACCATAGAATTAGGCTAAGAAAGGAAGGTAACCATGACCAAACAAAAAATTCTACTAGTCGATGATAAAGCATTATTGAGGGACGCCTTAATTGAATACTTAGGCACGGAAGAATATGAAATCATCGAAGCGGAAGACGGCGAAAAAGCCATGCAACTCTTTAAAGATAAAGCGGTGGATGTGGTGATCCTGGATCATAATCTGCCCGGTATGGATGGTTTGAAAACCCTGCAATTAATGAAAAAAATCAAACCGGAGGTGCCGGTAATCGGTTTGACCGGTGTGCTCACCATTCAAGTCCGCGAGCAGTATTTAAACAACGGGGCTTATGATGTGCATGCCAAGTCAGCCATTTATGAAAAATTAATTCCTACCCTCAAAGCCGCACTGGCGGGCGAAGGGATTGCCAAACCAGAGAAAAAGGATTTTCTGCAAATGGCTGCCGATTTAAAAAAGGAAGGCCGTTGGGAAGAATCAGCCATGTATCTGAAAGAAGCCGGTATCGAACAGAAAACAAATGGTAACCTGGCCAAAGCCCGCGAATACTTCGAAGAGGCCATCAGCCGTTATATTCGTGCTGGCCGCCGCTCCAAAGCCCTGGAAGTGGAAAAAATCATGGAAAAGGAATAAATAAAGGCTATCAATACCAGCGCTGCTGCCGCAGTTGCCGGGCTTTTTGATGGGTGTATTGGGTTAATAACTGTCGGGCTTGTCCGGGATCATTTTTATACATTCTTAAAAATTTTTGCTCTAAATCAGCTTGAGCCTGGTGTAAAACCTGTTCATAAATATCACGTTTTAGCGTCAACGAATCAATCAATTGGGCATAATTTTGCTCAATTTTCTCAGAAAAGCGTACCAATTCAAGAAAAGCATGCCCCTCATGCCGGACAG